>QHOX01000247.1 GCA_003219465.1 Verrucomicrobiota bacterium
CTAAGCAGGCCTCCATTCTTTCAAGCTGTTGGTCAGTATTACGAAGACTTTTCGCAGACCAGCGACGACGACGTGCGCGAGCTGCTGACCACAGCTGCGCAGGAGATTTCCCGGCAGAAATCAGTTAACCAACAATGACTGACGCCGAATATCTTCGTGAAATCGCCCAGCCACTCGCTGGTGAAGCGCGCGATTACGATGCGCTGCTGCAGCTGATTGGTGATGCGCGATTTGTGTTGATCGGCGAAGCGAGCCACGGCACTCATGAGTTTTATTTCGAGCGCGCGGCGATCACGAAACGGCTCATCGCAGAGAAAGATTTCTCGATCCTCGCGATCGAGGCGGATTGGCCGGATTCAGCTCGCGTTCATCGATACGTGCGGGGCATGCCTGCCGGGAGCGCGGACGAGGCGCTTTCAGGTTTTCGCAGGTTCCCAACTTGGATGTGGCGCAACACGGTCGTCGTCGAATTCGTTGAATGGCTGCGTGGTTTCAACAAGAATCTCGATCCAAAGCGGGCGCCGGTTGGATTCTACGGGATGGATCTTTACAGTCTCCACGCGTCGATCGACGCGGTGCTTGGCTACCTTGAGAAAATCGATCCCGAAGCGGCGAAACGGGCGCGCTTGCGCTACTCTTGTTTCGATCATTTCAGCCGCAATCCGCAGGAGTACGGTTACGCCACCACCGTTGGTGCGATGGAATCTTGTGAGGACTCCGTCGTCGCCCAACTGGTTGAGTTGCAGCAAAAAGCCGCCGAATTTTTAAGCCGCGACGGCGATGTGGCGGCGGAGGAGCTGTTTTTTGCAGAACAGAATGCGCGGCTGATAAAAGACGCGGAGCAATACTACCGCTCGATGTTTCGCGGCCGCGCGTCGTCGTGGAACCTGCGCGACCGGCACATGGTGAACACGATCGGCAATCTGGTTGCGCACCTTAATGGAAGCCGGCAACCGAAAGCGATTGTCTGGGCGCACAATTCCCACCTGGGCGACGCGCGTGCCACCGAGATGAGTCATTACGGTGAAGTGAACGTCGGACAAATGATTCGCGAACGAGTTGGAAAGGAAGCGGTACTCATCGGCTTCAGCACGTATCATGGCACTGTAACTGCCGCGTCCGATTGGGGCGCGCCCGCCGAGCGTAAAAATGTTCGCCCGGCGCTGGAAGGCAGTTACGAGCATTTGTTTCACGAAATTGCCTTGCCCGGATTCTGGATCGATTTGCGAGGTGCCGGCAAGATCGGCGACTTACAACAGCGACGAATCGAGCGCGCCATCGGTGTGATTTATCGGCCGGAAACGGAGCGGCTGAGCCATTATTTTCACGCGCGACTGCCGGAACAGTTCGATGCCATCATTCACCTTGATGAAACCAGCGCCGTTGAGCCGCTGGAGCGCACCAGCCTCTGGGACGAAGGGGAATTGCCGGAGACGTATCCGTTCAAAGTTTAGATTTCGAGCTGTAATCATGCGCATGCTCTCACTCCAAGGAGAAAGGACGAGACCAGGAGCATGAACATGATGAGGCGTAAGAAATGAGCGAGGTGCAGATACAAGCTGGGCGGGCAGGTCTCCCTGGAGATTTAACGATTCCTGAAGGCGCTGCCGGGCTGCTGCTTTTCGCGCACGGCAGCGGGAGCAGCCGGCACAGCCCGCGTAATCAATTTGTCGCGCGCACACTCAATCGTGCCGGCGTCGGAACATTACTTTTCGACTTGCTCACTCCTGAAGAGGAAGCGCTCGACATCTACACTCGTGAACACCGATTCAACATCGGTTTACTGGCCGAGCGCCTTATGCACGCTACCAAGTGGGCCGGGCAACAAAAGGAAACGCGCGATCTGTGCATCGGATATTTCGGCTCAAGCACAGGCGGTGCTGCGGCACTGGTTGCAGCAGCGGAACTTCCACAGGGCGTCGGTGCGGTCGTTTCCCGTGGTGGACGTCCCGATCTGGCCGGCGATGCCTTGCCAAAAGTCCAAGCGCCGACCTTGCTCATCGTCGGTGGCAACGATGACATTGTCATCGAGCTAAACGAAATGGCGCGCGACCAGATGCGCTGCGAAGTGAAGCTGGAGATTATTCCCGGCGCAACGCACTTGTTTGAGGAACCGGGTGCACTGGAGCAAGTGGCCAAACTGGCAAGCGATTGGTTTGTCGACCATATCGGCGCGGGCAGCGCACAGCCCTAGCCCCGACACATTGATCGCCGATCACTGTTCGGTTTCCTTGTACGTCACCACCCTGCCCCACAAACTCTTGGTTCCCCAGATGCCTGCACGCAAACACTCCAGTTGCACGATCTGGCTGTGGTCGACAAAGAGATTCACCTCTGCGCCGTAGTTTTTGATATACCATGCGAATACATCGGGATCGGCCGCTTCGAACATCAACTTTTCCATGCCGATCTCATCGATGAATTTTGCCGGTACATCCGTGCGCCACGGATCAACATTCTCGGTGATTCCTTCACTCTCGATCATGATAATGTCCGCGCCGGCTTCGAGAAATCGCTTTGCCTGCGCAATCGCCCAGTCCGGATCGCGTGTGCCTTCTGCTCGCAACTCCGCGGCCGCTGTTGCACCGCCAGCACCAAATTGAATTCCAACTTCCGGCTTCGCTTTCAGTCCGGATTTGCGCACCAGTTCGATAAGCCGCAGCCAATCATCGGTTGAAATCGAGATGAATCCCGCTGAGATCTCAATGATATCAAATCCGAGCCCTTTACATTCGGCAACGTATTGCCGCACAGCGTCGCTCCCCTGGGCAAGCACGTGCTCGAGAAATCCGCCGGTGGAAACGAGCACTTTGTGATGATGACAGAGTTCAATGATGTTTCGCACTGCGCTTTCCGGCATAAGCGCAAAAGAGCCGCCAGCAAACTTTAGCGAATCGACGTACTCCCCCATTAATTCGAACAAGTCTTCGAGGTACCGCCGACCGACGACTGAATAATACGGACCGCGGATTTCCGTTAAGCCACGCGTCCGCGGTTTCTCTTCGCGTTGGTTAACTTGCAAAAAAGGAAAGCTACGCTCGGGCTGTTTCGATTTCATTAGCTCTCTAATAGGGAACGAAACGCGTTGGGCGAACGGCCGTCTGGGGAGCGAACGCGTCCTCGCGATCGCGGACTTTCCCGGGGGTCCGAGACGACCCGGGAATGCATTTTATAAAGATCGTTTCGGCGCGACGCCGCTGCAACGGATGCGAAGCAACGGCCAGGCTTTCCAACCAGCACGCGAGCCGCGTGCGCTCCCAGAGACTCGCGAAACCGCACCGCATGCTTAAATTCGAGTCGATAATGGATCTGCCACGGCATGGCTTCACAGCCGTCACGACTGACCTTTATGAGGTCACGATGGCGTGCGGTTATTTCAAGGCCGGTGTGACCGACCATGAGGCGGTGTTTCACGTCACGTTCAGAGAGAACCCCTTTGCGGGGCAGTTCACCGTGGCATGCGGACTGGCGACAGCGATTGATTTCCTGCGCACGTTTCACTTCACCGATACTGAAGTCGATTACCTCGGGTCGCAGCGTGGCAATGATGGCAAAGCGCTGTTCGATTCTCGTTTTCTCGATTACCTGCGCCGGCTGCAACTGACCTGCGACGTAGATGCAATTCCTGAAGGGACGTTGGTCTTTGCGAACGAACCGCTGATCAGGGTGGTTGGTCCAATCATTCAATGCCAGCTACTTGAGACGGCCCTGCTCAACATTTTTAATTTCCAGAGTCTCATCGCTACAAAAGGCTCGCGTGTCTGCCAGGCTGCTAAAGGTGATCCGGTGATCGAGTTTGGTTTGCGCCGATCGGAGGGAGTGGATGGTGGATTAACAGCAGCTCGTGCCGCTTACATCGGCGGCTGCGCCGGCACATCGAATTTGCAGGCAGGACAACAGTTCGGCATCCCCGTGAGCGGGACGCAAGCTCACAGTTGGATCATGTTTTTCGAGAATGAGCTCGAAGCGTTTCAGTCCTACGCCTGCGCAATGCCTAACAACTGCATTTTTCTGGTGGACACATACAACTCCATTGATGGCATACG
>QHOX01000248.1 GCA_003219465.1 Verrucomicrobiota bacterium
ACGCAGGTGTCGCTCGATTATTGCGCCATAGGAATCTTCAATTGTGTCGCCGATGTCGCCCAGATTAGCCCAGACCGGGCTCCAGCTTGTGAGAACCGTCAGAACAAGGAGGAGAAGTTGCTTCATAAACGCTGTAGTTGCGACAGTTCGACAATCTTGCAGAACTGCGCAACCTAAAATTCGCTCAAACGCTCGATTGGAGTTGTCGTATTCTACAGCGAAAATCTTGTTTCGTCTGGCCCCAACAACCGATAATTGGAAACGCGATGCGTTTCCCCATCAATCCTGACCAGTGACTTCTAACTGTCTTGTGGTTTCTATTCTTAATTTTTCCTTCTAAATTCCTACTTCATCCTTCAACCTGCTACTTATGAAAATCCTTCTCGCCGGCATTCTCGGTGGCATCGTCATGTTTATCTGGACGTCGATCGCGCACATGTTCCTGCCTCTCGGCGAAGCAGGCATCAGCGAGATTCCAAATGAATCAGCCGTCCTCAGCGCAATGCAAAGCAACATCGGCGAACAGACCGGTCTTTACATTTTTCCTGGTCCCGGCGTCGGCAAGAACGCAACCCGACAGGAAAAGAACGAAGCGATGAAACACATGGCCGAAAAAATGGCGACGAATCCTTCTGGTATTCTCATGTATCATGGGCCCGGGCGCCCGTTCACGATTGGCAAATGGCTCGGAATCGAATTCGGCACCGAACTCCTCGAAGCGATCCTGGTCGTGTTTCTACTGGCGCAGACAGGCATCGCGAGTTTCGCCGGCCGAGTGGGCTTCGTTTTGCTTGCCGGAATACTGGCCGCACTGGCGACCAACGTTTCCTATTGGAACTGGTACGGCTTTCCTTGTGTTTACACCGCCGGCTACATGTTCATCCAGATCATTGGCTTTTTGTGCGTTGGTATTGTCGCAGCGTTCGTGTTGGGGAAACGCGGTCCCGCAGCGTGAGGAAAGACAATCAAGGGCGCTGGCAAAGAATGGTCCTAGAGCTAATTTTATCGTTATGAATGCAACGCGTGACTGTGCGAGCAGGTTTTTTTTGATTCTCGCTCTTATTTGCGTGAACTGGGTCACGACCACTGTCGGTCAGCCGCCATCGTCCGGCAGCGGCCGGACCAATTATCGGTTGTTGGGGCCAGACGAAACAAGATTTTCGCTGTAGAATACGACAACTCCAATCGAGCGTTTGAGCGAATTTTAGGTTGCGCAGTTCTGCAAGATTGTCGAACTGTCGCAACTACAGCGTTTATGAAGCAATTTCTCGTCCTTGTTCTGACGGTTCTCTCAAGCTGGAGCCCGGTCTGGGCTAATCTGGGCGACAGCGGCGACACAATTGAAGATTCCTATGGCGCAATAATCGAGCGACACCTGCGTGATGATGGAACAGTCAGCGTCCGTTACCATAAGGATCGATATCTTTACGGGGTAATCTTCGCAGAGGGCCGGAGCGTTTCGGAAACGTATTCCCATGTCAAAGGTACCGATCTTTCCGAAAAGGAGATCGCAGGATTCCTGAAGGCGAATGCCGGCGGCGCGACATGGACGCCAGATAAGAAGACGAAAGAACGCCGATTCGAGCGGAGTGATCACAACGCCGAGGCAACGTACGGGAAGATGGCTGGCCGCCCGACACTGACCGTGCGGGATCTGCACGGATCGACTCCGGAAATTGAGAATTAGAAATTAGGCTCTCGGCGGCTGGCGCGCTACAGCGAAAGCATTGTGCCGCGGCAGTTTGAACTGCCGCATTGGCACGCGAATTCTTTCTTTGATTCTTCGGTAACGGGTTCGTCGATTTCCATCGCGTAATCGTAGAAGAGTTCCTGGCCGGCTTCGATATGGCGCATCGCGTAGATGAAGATGCGGTCATCTTCCTCAATGGCTTCGCAGTTTGGATCGCAGCAATGGTTGATCCAGCGCGCGTCATTGCCGCCGATTTCCGGATTGATTACTTTGCCGCTTTCGAGGCCGAACAAGAATGTATGCGGATTGTTCTCGTCATCGGGAGCGTCCTCCCAGGGAACGCGTTGACCGGTGTATTCGATGATCCGGGCGCCCTTTGGGATTGGCTTCGTCGCGTACACTCCGCGGCCATGCACGCGCGACTCGCGGACCTCGATCCGTGGGGCTGGCTTTCGAGTTTTGGTTTTCTTCGGCATGGCCGCTCAATAAGGAGCGTCTGAGATCGCAAAAGGCGATCTGGAATTTCATCTGTTAATCTAGTGTCATTCGGAATTTGAGGGAAGACTGTTTAGAAACTTGTTCTGTTCTTCGTACGCGAAATTGCGAAACACGGATGGTCGCCGATACTGGCAGGTTAAGACTCACGTGAACAGATCCTTGATGAAAAACAGCTTTTTTGGCATTGCTTTTTTGCTCGTGTTGCTCGCGGCGAATGGGTGTAGAAAAGCGTCTGCACCGTCGCAAGGTGCGCTTCCGGTCAATGTCGTTACGGCGATCGAGAAAGAGGTAAACGAATGGGATGAATTCACCGGGCGGCTGGATCCGGTTGAATCGGTCGAGATTCGCCCACGCGTTTCGGGATATATTACTGAGATTCATTTTGAAGCGGGCGCGATCGTTAAAAAAGGCAACCTTCTTTATGTGATCGATCCGCGCCCTTACCAGGCGGATTTCGATCGCGCCGCGGCGGAAGTCGACCGTATGGATGCGCAGCTCAAGCTTGCCCAGATTGAACTAAACCGGGCGAAAGAGCTAAGGGGCAAAAACACGATCTCGGCCAGCGAGTTCGACCAGAAGGCTGCTACATTTCAAGGTGCTGCCGCCGCCAAAAGTTCTGCTGAGGCCGCCAAGAATGCCGCCGCACTAAACCTTGAGTTCACTCAAATCAAATCTCCGATCGACGGCCGAGTGAGTGACCAGCGCATTACGGTGGGCAATCTGGTCCAGCCCGGGGCGGGTCCAGATAGCTTGCTTACGACAGTAGTCTCGGTCGATCCGATTTATGCCAAAGTCGATGCCGACGAGAACGCGGTGCTCAAATATGTAAAGCTGAGCGAGGAAGGTAAACGTGTGAGCGCGCGCACGGCCAAAATTCCGGCATGGATTGAGCTCGGAAACGAGACCGATTTCCCGCACGAAGGTACAATCGACTTCGTTGACAATCGACTTGATCCCGGGACGGGAACGGTACGTGCCCGGATCGTTCTAAAAAATTGGAACCCTAACTTCATTACGCCGGGTTTCTTTGTTCGCGTGCGCGTCTCGGGCGCAACGCCTTATCGGGCTACACTCGTCCCGGACAGAGTGATCAGCTCGCAACAAGGGCTGAAATACGTATTCGTCGTGAAGCCCGATAATACCGTCGAACGCCGTAACCTCGAGACTGGTGGTCTTTTCGAAGGAAAACGGATTGTGAAAAGCGGTCTGAAGGACGGCGAGAAAGTTGTCTCTACCCGTCTGCAATTGTTGCAAGCCGGAATGAAGGTGCAGCCGGTCGAGGAGAAGTCGGAAATCGGAAGCGGGAAGTCGGAACAACCATGAGCGAATCGGATTTGAAAAAGCGCACGAAGGCATTTGCGCTGCGGATATTGAAGCTTGTGGACGCTTTGCCGAAAACGACATCGGCGCGGGCGCTGGCGACACAACTAGTTCGGTCGGGAACATCGGTGGCCGCAAATTACCGCGCCGCTCGCCGCGCAAAATCCACTGCGCACTTTCTCTCCAAACTCGGCGATGTCGAAGAAGAGGCCGATGAAACGCTGTTCTGGCTCGAACTGCTTGAAGAATCCGGGATCGTCCCGACGAAACGACTTTCGGCGCTCAAGAAAGAATCCGATGAACTGGTTGCAATCATCGTCGCGTCCATCAATACCGCGAAGAAGCGTGGCGTTGACAAGTCGAGCGTTCTTTCCAGGCGTGGGCGCGAATAGTTCCGAAATCCCACTTCCAACTTCCGACTTCGAATGAACTTTCCGCACTTTTTCATCGACCGGCCAATCTTCGCCGGCGTCATCAGCATTGTCATCACACTGGTCGGTGTCATTGCGCTTTCAACACTGCCCATCGCGCAATATCCCGACATCGCGCCACCAACCATCCAGGTCACAGCCAGCTATCCCGGCGCGAACGCGAAAGTCGTATCGGAAACAGTGGCGACGCCGATCGAGCAGCAAGTCAACGGCGTCGAGAACATGCTCTACATGTCCTCGCAAAGCACGAGTGACGGCAACATGACTTTGAGCATCACGTTCAAGCTCGGCACCAATCTGGATACGGCACAGGTGCTGGTGCAAAATCGGGTCGCTATCGCCATTCCCGTGCTTCCGCCTGATGTACAACGGATCGGCGTGACCACGAAAAAGCAATCGCCCGACATCACAATGGTCGT
>QHOX01000244.1 GCA_003219465.1 Verrucomicrobiota bacterium
GCAATATCACCTTCTCGCTGCTTTACGCATTCACCGAACAATTCATTCTGGTTTTGAGCCACGATGAAATCGTGTACGGCAAGCGCTCGCTACTGTGGAAAATGCCGGGCGACGAATGGCAGAAGTTTGCCAATCTCCGGATGTTTCTGGCGTGGATGTACGGGCAGCCCGGCAAAAAGCTGCTCTTCATGGGCGGCGAATTCGGCCAGCGGAACGAGTGGAACCACGACACCCAGCTCGACTGGGAACTACTGAAACTGCCCCGGCATGACGGACTTCGCCGGCTGGTGCAACATTTGAATTACACTTACAAAAAGGAGCCTGCGCTCTGGCAACTCGACGATACCTACGACGGATTCGATTGGATCGATTTTCACGACGCCGAAAACAGTGTCGTCTCTTTCCTGCGAAAATCGCGAGATGGCGAGATTGTCGCGTTTATCGTGAATGCCACACCAGTGGTGCGCTACAACTACCGGCTTGGAGTCCCCGAGTCGGGCTTCTATCGGGAGATCATCAACACCGATGGTGAAACCTATGGGGGCAGCAACGTAGGAAACTTGGGTGGCGTCCAGAGCGAAGCCCGAGAATGGATGGGCCGCGAGCATTCGATCCTGATTCAATTGCCGCCTTTAGCTACAGTCGCGTTCAAACTGGAGCGATAATCTGGTTCTGGGCGGCGCACCGCGCGATAGGGAGGGCGGCGGTCAGGTAGGCTGCGTTGCAATCGTGGATTCTAATGGGCAAACGATCTTGGTTGCTGACGCGCATCACGGCCCACGGAAAGCGTTTCGTTTCGCGCGCCGATGAAGGTTGACGGCTTTTGCTGAACTGGAATCAGCAATGGCTGTATCGGCGGAAGTCGCGCAATCTGCGGGTTAATGATTCTTCCGTTCCCCTGAAATAGTGTTGACACCGTTCGGGCGGGGGCAGCAACATCGGGCCGCGCCAAGTTGTTTAGGCGTCTCCCCCAGGAGCTCCACCTGACCCTCTTTCCGCAGGGCAACCCGTGAGCGAACGGCTTGCTCGCATACGACTGTAACAGAATAACCCAAAGACGTTGATGAAAACAAAAACTCCAATGAAAAACCAAGTCCACCCGTCTGCAACAACAGGCACGTTAATGGGACCGTCGCTTGTTCTCCTGATTCTCGCCCTCACCTTCTGTGCGCTCGTCCCACACGCGAACGCTGAAAGGCGCCTCTTGGTCTGCAATTCTCTCAATAATAGCGTCGAGGTCTTTCACAAGGGCGGCACCTTCAAGACAGTCTTTGTCTCACCAGGAAGTGGCGGATTGAATCTTCCACAGAATCTGACCATGGGGCCAGACGGAAATCTCTACGTCACGAGTTGGGCCACCAGCAGTGTCAAACGTTACGACGGGACAACCGGCGCTTACATTGACGATTTCGTTCCCTCTGGCAGTGGCGGACTGGCAAATCCCGACCAGTTACTCTTCCGTGACGACAAGCTTTATGTCAGCAGCCGATTCAACGGAACGATCTCACGCTACGACGCGAATACCGGCGCGTTCATCGATATTTTCGTTTCCGATGGGAGGCTAGCGGGGTTCACGGCGTTCACGTTTGGCCCAGACGGGAACATCTATGCTAGCGAGTTTAACTTCGATCATAACATCCTTGCATTCAGCGGTGTTACCGGGAGATTCATCGGCAGATTCAACCACGGCAATACACCGATCAATGCGGCCGTAACCGGTCTTATCTTCGGTCCCGACGGCAACCTTTACGCCTGTCGCTGGATTGCCAACCTGGTCGAGCGCTATGATGGCACGACAGGCGCCTTTATTGATGACTTTGTAACCGCGGGCAGCGGCGGCCTACAGACTGCCGACTACCTCAACTTCGGACCCGATGGTAACCTCTATGTCGCTGGTCTGGATAACGGCGCCGTCCTGCGTTATGATGGCACTACCGGGGCGTTCATTGACGTCTATACGTCAGGTGGACCAGCCCTGCTTCCCAAAGGAGTCCTTTTCTTCCCACGGGTAAGATGAAAACCTGCAGCAGACCGCACTGTTGGGGGCTGGAAAGCTTTTGAAGCACCCGGCGTCGAGCCTGTGTTCCCAAAGAAAGCAATCTGCGACTTAACGATTTTCCATTACCTCAAACAATAGTATTGACGCCGTCTGGGCGAGGCCTGCAAGATCGATCCCGCGCCAAGTTGTTTAGGCGTCTCGCCAAGAGCTCCACCTGACCCGCTTTCCGCAGGGAAACCCGCGAGCGAACGGTTCGCTCGTGCAACTTGAGGTAAACGGATATGAGAATCACTCAAATTTGCCCGATTACGTTGGCTCGCAGTGAAATCAAAAAGATTGTTTTAGCGTCGCGGCTACGTGCGTCGGCTTGCGTTCTAACCACAGCCATATCGATGGTCTTGGTCACAGGCGCTCTCTTCGCTGGCAGCGCAACGTGGAACCTCAACCCAACTAATGGCTTCTGGGAAATAGCGAGCAACTGGACGCCAGCGACCGTCCCTAACGGACCTAATGACACAGCCACCTTCGGCGTCTCCAATATAACCGACCTCTTATTCAGTGGCTACCAAGATGAAGTCAACGGCATTTTGTTTGACGCAGGCGCCAGCCCGTTCACGATCACAGTCGCGCCCGTCGGGATCTCGTTCAACTCTATCTTAACGATTAGCGGTGTGGGCATCACGAACAATTCCGGGATTACACAGAACTTTGTGACTGACGTGGGAACGGAGGACCTTGGAGTGATACAATTCACAAACAGCTCGACAGCCGGAGACCTGACCGTTTTCACCAACAACAACAGCGGCTCCACGGAGTTCTTCGACTCATCGAGCGCGGGCAGTGGCACCTTCAACAACAACGGAGGCACCTTCTTTACTTTTTCTGCCGGCCAGACGGACTTCTTCGATGCCGCGACGGCGGATAATGCAACCCTGATCGCCAACGGTAGCGCGGTCAGCTTCGAGCTTGGCGGGACCATTTTGTTCGAAGGCGATTCCACCGGTGGCACGGCGCGCGTGGAAGTTTTCGCCGGCAACCCCGACAATCCCAACGGCAATCTGGACATCAGCGCTCACAATGCTCCGGGCGTGACGGTCGGCTCGATCGAAGGTAGTGGCGATGTTTTCCTCGGCGCCAATAACCTCACCGTGGGCAGCAACAACCTGAGCACGACCTTTTCAGGGGTGATCCAGGATGGCGGCTCAGTCACTAAGATTGGCATCGGCACGCTAAGACTGAGCGGCGCGAACACCTATACCGGCGGCACTCTGATCCAGCGCGGTGCACTTTTGGTCAATAACAAGAGCGGCTCCGGCACGGGCAGCGGCACCGTGCAGGTCAACGGCGGCACACTTGGTGGTCAGGGAAAAATTGCTGGGGCAGTGACGGTTGGAACAGGCAGCGGCCGAGGTGCAGTTCTGGCACCTGGGCTAGCCGGCGCTGGCACCCTTGCCATCCAGAGCACACTGACCTTTAACTCCGACGCGATCTACCGATACGAGTTGAATAGCAGGACCGCCAGTGCGGATAAGATTGTCGCGAACGGCGTGACCATTAATGGCGCGCAGTTTTCCCTAACTGGTCTTAGCAAAGCGCTCATGCCAGGGGAGGTCTTTACGGTGATTAACAATCGGGCAGCGACACTGATTGCGGGCACGTTCAGTAACCTGCAGGATGGCTCTATCTTCACTGTGAACGGCTACAACTTTCTAGTGAATTACGAAGGCGGCGACGGCAACGATCTGACACTGACGGTTCTGCCCTAGCTATGCTTTTGCACTCATAACGGTAATGTTGAACAGTACGCGGTCGTCTGACGGTCATATGATCTTGCGCAAATTGGCTGACGCTCTGAACGTGTCCAAATTCTTTTGTTGTCCTGCGAGTTGAAACGTAAGAAACCAGCGCTTCAGAACAAAGAACCGTTTCACCACAACGTTTATGTAATCCTGTTGAAGGACGCTGTGGCAAAGCATAGTTCCATTTTGCGGGTCAACCCGAGACGCGATCCGTTGAAGCCGTGCGTCTATGTTGGGATGACAGGAATTCCGGTCGACCATCGATTCGAAAATCATAAAAACG
>QHOX01000245.1 GCA_003219465.1 Verrucomicrobiota bacterium
AAGAGCGAAGTTTTTTTCGACTTGTTCATCGCTCGAACGGTCCTGCGCTACTTGGAGCGTGTACGCGTGCCCGTTTGAGTTTTCGCTGAAGGCAACCAGGGAAAACAGCTTCGCTGCGCTGCGATAATCCTTGCGATTGCGAAGGGCCAGCGCGGGTTCGCGGGCTACTGGAAAAATCCGTATCGGAATCAATCGATCCATGTCCGGTGCCTCCGCAACGGTGCGGCCATCGGAGTCGATTATCCTGATCCAGTAAGGTGTATGTTCACTGGCGCGAACAGCCGCCAGTTCTTCAGCGAACACCTCGGGTCCGTTCTCGCGGAGATCCGTACTTATGGCGGACAGCTTGTCGGCGAGAACGGCGTTGTCTTCGGCGAACGCGTGGCGGATTACGATCGAAGAAAAAATGCCAAGTCCGCAGGCGAGCAGCAGCGCCGCTGCCAGCGTAAAGAGCAGAATAAGCTGGAACGCGATGGACCGCGGGTTATTGCTCTTCCTCACCTGCATCTTCTCCAACACGCGACGAGGGCACCCGCAGCCTAATGCCTTTTGAGGACATAACCGACGCCGCGGATGGTGTGAATCAGTTTCGTCTTGAATGGATCGTCCACCTTTGCGCGTAGCCGGCGGACAACCACATCGACCACGTTGGTATCAGTGGTGAATCCGACGTCCCAAACGTGCTCTGCAATTTCGGCGCGCGACACGACTGCACCAGCCGACCGAACGAGATGGGCAAGCAGAAGAAATTCTTTGGGCGTAAGGTTGAGCGGAATTCCCGAGCGCGTCGCCTTGTGCCGCCGCATATCGAGTTCCAAATCATCGATTTTGAGATGTTCCCGTTGCCGCTGAGGAGCGCGTCGCAACACCGACCGCACACGGGCGAGCAACTCGGGGAACGCGAACGGTTTCACCAGATAATCGTCCGCGCCCAGCTCGAGTCCTTTTACGCGATCGCGGACGCTATCGCGGGCGGTAAGAAATAGAATCGGCGTGCGGACCCCATCGCGCCGCAACTCCGCAACGACATCCCAGCCGTCCTTATGCGGTAGCATGATGTCCACGATCAAAAGATCAAACCTCGTCGCGCGCGCCTGTTTCAAACCGGTCTCGCCGTCATGCGCCACGTCCACGGCAAATCCGGCTTCGCGCAATCCTTTGGCCAGAAAAGCCGCGGTTTTCTTTTCGTCCTCGATCACCAAAATCCGCATGGTGGTCATTCCTGTGCGACAATGCGACTTACGACGCAGATCTGGTTTGTGAGGGCGGCACGGCGATCAGCAGCCCGGCGATGAGAAAGGTGATTGCCGCTGAGAACAAGCAATAGCGGCAGTACGCGTGCAGCAGAAACGCCTGCACGTACAGCAGCCACAGCGTGGCCATAAACATTGCACCGACGATTAGAGCAAGGAATTTCCGAACCCACCCGTGGCCAAATACTGCAAACGTGGCGAAGCTGAACACGCTGAAATAAGCGAGCGCCCCGAGCATTGCCACTGGAATGCCTCCGATCTTCGCATACGAACTGCCTAACACTCGAAAACAATCCGGCGATCCTCCGCAGGTTAGAGTCTCACCCGTTAGTGCCTGCACAGTCAGATAAGTTGCATCGGCCAGTCCCGCCAACGAAACGATCACGACGGCGGTGTAAAGAATTGTCCGAAATCGTGATACCATCATCATCGGAGTGGCGAATGCCGAATGCTCAAATGTTGAAGCGTTGAAATGCTAACATTTCAAAACGCTTGGCTTTCATTTGATCACTCGTCATTGCGTCAAGTTCGTCATTCGGATTTCGCCATTGCCAGGCATCTTGTATTCGCGTGATTCGCGGATACATCAGGCCCCATTCTTTGATTTTTCTTCCAGTGCCGCCTTGATCTCGGCACGGACACCTTCGGGGTTTTTGTCTTTTGGATCCACGGGGCGGTTGTTGATGAACAGAGTCGGGGTCATCTTTATTCCAAGAGAATCTCGACGCGCTCCCGGGCTTTATCGCCGTCCATGTCTTTTTTAAACTGATCCAAGTCGAGCCCAATCGTTCCCGCATACGATTCAAACAACTCGCGCACATTCGGGGCCTTGCTCCAGGTCTCTTGTTCCCGATAAAGGGCGTCGTGCATCTCCCAAAATTTGCCCTGAAAACCGGCAGCTTCGGCGGCGAGCGCCGCTTCGCGAGCGTGCTCGTGGTTGGGAAGCGGAAGATTCCGGAAAACCACGCGCAACCGCGGATCGTATTCCTTCAGCAGTTCTTCAACAAAGCCGGCAAATTGTCCGCACGGCGGGCACTGGAAGTCGCCAAACTCTTCAAGCGTAACCGGAGCATCGGGATTCCCGCGAATGTGCGCCGATTGCTGATCGCCTTTTGCCGGGACACTCTGGTTTTCTGGAAGATTGCGTAGCTGGGGCCGTTTTGCTCGATACAGGATCGCGCCGCTCCCAAACGTGGCCAGTGCGACCACAACCACAATTACAAACGGCAGATAGCGTTTCATGCACGAGACAAGCGGAGAATTTTCGATGCGCGAACCGAATCGTCAAGGGCGTTGGTGAAATGTTAAAGCGGTGGAGGCATTCCAGGAAGGCACCCGCCCTCGCGTGCCGGCGCGGTGCCTTTCAACGCAAAGTATGAAAGTCTAAAACGATTTAGCGAATGACTTGTCCTTGCCGATCGATCTCGCGGTGGATAAATTTGTGCGTGAGAGTCCGAGCATTCTCGATCATTTTGGGGCTCGTTTTCATGGATGTGTGCGCTTGCACCGGGCAAACTCCTTCGGGAGGAGAATCCGGAATAGAAGGAATAATTACCATCAGCCCAGCCAGGCCGGGGCCAATCAGAGCGGATGAGCCTGCCTCGGTGCCTCTGCCGAACGCCACGTTTGGCGTGGAAAACAACAATGGCGAGGTGGCGTCATTTACCACCGATGACCAGGGGCGTTTTCGGGCGTCGTTGGCGCCGGGTCATTACAAAGTGTCGCTCAAGGGAAGGAAATCCAGCATCGGCCGCTTCGGCCCTTTCGAAGTCGATGTTGTGTCAGGCAAGATGACAAACGTCCAATGGGAATGCGACAGCGGGATGCGGTGATTCGTTGAAGCATTCAATACGCGCGGATTTCTTTCGATCCTGATGCAGTCTTAGTGCTGGCATCGACGCATAATCGCCACGGCGACCGCCATCCAGAGAACACGCAGCCGGGATCTTTCGATCCCGGCCGCGCTGAACAGCTATCAACTATCGACTATCTCCTATCAGCCGACGTCACGGCCGAGGCGCTGGCGTCGGGCGAGGCCTCGGTGTCGGCGCGATTCTTGGAGTTGGAGTAGGTCTGGCGGTTGCTGTTGGCGTTGCCGTTGGCGTCGCTGTGGGCGTTGCGGTTGCCGTCGCTGTGGGTGTAGGCGAAGGCGACGCACAAGGACTCACTGGGCAGGTGAAGATCTCCATCGAGTCCAAGACAGTTACACCGTCGGATCCGTAACCCCCTGACAGCCATATGCGGGTAGTACCGTCGGTGTCCGTCGGGAAGTTGCGCCGAGCTTCGGAGAACGGTGTGCCAACCGACCAGCTATTGGCCACAGGATCGTAGATGTCCACCTCGTTCGAGGGATTGGGTGCCTCTCTGCCGCCGCCCATTACATACATTGTGTTGCAGAGGTTAAGCCCTCGCGTTTCAGCCGTGGCCCGTGGGATCGTGGCAACGTTACCAATGGTATCGGCCACCGGATCGTAAACCAGCGAGAAGTTGCTATCATGAAGGAGAGTTCCGTCATAGGTGCTGCCGCCGCCAGTGTAAATAAGGTTGCCAATGGTAGCCTGCGGAATGTAACCAAGCTGCGTCGGCAAGTGCGCGTTCTTGTGGGTCCATACCAGCGCCACCGGGTCGAACTGCCAGATGTTATCGTCCATGGACACATTTATATCAAAGCCGCCCAGGATGTACATGTTATTGTTATACACGGAGAAACCACCGGGGATGAAATTCTGATCACCCGATGGCCAGTTAGCAGGCACGGTACTGATGGTGTCAGTGATCGGCTCATAACGGAAAACCCGCCCGGTGGCCGTTTGGGTGGCAAGTTCCGAGCCGCCTACGCAGTAGATGTAGTCCGTACCTCCCTGGTTCAGTATGCCGCAGGCCATGTTGTTGGTGTGAGTGTCGGGATAGCTGGCTGATTTGATGCTCCAGCTGTTGCTGCCTGGATCATACTCAAAGGGATGAGTGAACTCGCTGGGCGGAGTATCCGAACTGCGTCCGCCCATGGCGTAAAACTTGCCGTTACCCGGGAAAAAGACACCCACCATGCGGGTTCCAACACTTGGCATGCTCGGTCCCGCTGACCAAGCACACGGTGCCGGCCCTTCTACTGTGTAATTGCCTGAGAAGGCCGCATTGCCATTGCACGTGTTAGCAGTGATCGCCCCAGCCCCAATACTCGCCGTCACGCTGCCGCCGTTATCGAAATGCAGCGTGAACCGGGCAGTGTTGCCGTTGACGACCTGGACATTGGTCACGCTGCCGCCAACGTTGCCGGTAAGAGTCAGATCGCTCGTCTGGACTGACGCTGGATCAACAGCCTGATTGAAGTTCACGTCATACTCATAGTCGCCTGGCGCCGGTGGCGAGAAGGTGCCCCCAACAGGCGGGACAGTCGTCGTCACTTCTAGCGGCGTTACGACGTAACAGAACGTGCAGTTAAACTCAAAAATCCCCTGGCCGTCCGAAATGCGTTGAATTGCGCCGGCGGGAATATGCATGGTCTGAAGACCCTCCTGCGTTACGGGCGAGGTGGTGTACCCGAAATCTATCGTCAGGTTGCCGTTTGATAACTGGGCCGTATTCGCCGCGATGCCGTTCACCGTGAAATCGCTCGCCTGAACAGTGGCCGGATCCGCCGCATCGCTCAGGTTAACGATGAAATGAGTGGGCTGGGTGTTGATGACGCTGTTGCACGCCGGGTCAGTGCTGGTCACGGCAAAACCCACCAGCTCCCTATCGGTGAAGGCGTCCTGCTGTGAGGCATTCTGAATTGCCACGCGACCGTCCACCCATGATGTGACGTGCTTGACGAGTATCGCTGAGCCGTAGTCGTAGTCGCCCACATATTCCGTCACGATGAACGGGTCTTGTTGTAGCGGTAGCGGACTGGCTACGTCCGAGAGCGTATCGTCAGACAGCCAGCTTACTCCATTGTCATTGGACTTACGCGAATGCATCTGGTAACAGGGAGTGCTGGGGCTGGACGGTTGGCAACTAGCCGCTATTCGAGGCGTCTCGTCGTACCAGGTGGCGAAAACGGTTCCCGCGTCACTGACCGAAAGGTTGGGCTCCCACTGCGCCTTAGTGGGGTCGGTGTTGGCGTTCAACTGGAATGGCGCGCCGAAGGTCGCGCCACTATCTGTGGAACGGATGTATAAAACGTCGCCAGGGTCATTACCGCTGCCGTGGGCAGCATAGTCGTAGTGAACGACGTGGTTGTAAGCACCAACCTGACCCCAGCCCATGTGCCGCCAGTAAGCGGGGTTGTCGTACATGTCGCAGAAGAAGCCCGAAGCCGAACGGCAAGGGCCTACGAAGGACGGCCCGGTATAAGTGTTGGTGTAGGTAACGCCGCCGTCAGTAGAGCGGTAGATCTTGTTGTTTCGGTTGCTCCCGCAGCCGGAAACGCAGCCATTGCCGCCGTTTTCGTCCATGCCTGCGATGTACACGTCGCCGGTAACTTTGTCGGCGGTGATCTGGACATTGCGGATGAAGGTATTGTTGACATTGACAGGAGAGGACCAAGTGGTGCCGCCATCGGTGGAGAAGGTGGAGCGAATCTGCTCGTTCTCGCCGAAGTCGTTCCAAGATACGTACATCCGGCCAAAGAAAGGAGAGGATGGATTGTTGTCAGCATAGCCGGACTCCCGGTCGTCACTGATGCCGGAATGAACGCAGAAATGGGTCCAGCTATTCGGGTCCGTGGGAGTAGTGGACTTGTAGCCGCCCAACGTGCAGCCCGCGTTCGCGTCGATCCAGACGGTTAACCAGGTTTGGCTGGGTTTGTGGTACAGAATAACGGGATCGCCAAAGGTGTTGGCGAAGGGGCTTTGACCGTTGGCTTTGGTGAGGCGGGTGAAGGT
>QHOX01000262.1 GCA_003219465.1 Verrucomicrobiota bacterium
CCCGAACCACTCGCTACGCCTTAACCATTCCGCGCGGCCTGAGCCTTCTCAGTACTCATGATCCCAACAGTAAGGTCATCGGGTTGGAACAATTTCCACGCAACGACTGGCCAAACGTGCGCTTGGTGCATTGGGCGTTTGACCTGATGGTCGGCTCGGGAACAGCGTTGTTCATGCTATCAATTGCGGTCGGTTGGTTCGCCTGGGAAAAGCGCGGCGTTCCTGACGGCAAATGGCTCCTTCGCGCGCTGGTCGCAGCGGGACCGCTCGGATTTCTCGCGATCGAAGCAGGCTGGTTCGTGACCGAACTTGGCCGTCAGCCCTGGATCATTTACGGCGTGATGCGAACGAAAGAAGCCGTCACTCCCATGAACAAGATAGCGATTCCCTTCCTGGTATTCACGCTCCTTTATATTTTTCTTTCGGTAGTCGTGTTCTACTTGTTGCGCCGTCAGTTTATGAAAACCGAGGCGCCGGTTTCGGAACTTCTCACCAATGATGTTTGAGCTCATCGTTGCCGGTTTCATGTTCGTGGCGTTGATCTTCTATGCCCTCAGCGGCGGGGCGGACTTCGGCGGAGGCATGTGGGATTTGCTCGCGACCGGGCCACGCGCCGACGCGCAGAGGGACGCCATCGGCAAGGCCATTGCGCCGATCTGGGAGGCGGACCACGTCTGGCTGATCCTCGTAATAGTCATTTTATTCACCGGCTTTCCGCGAGCGTTCGCGGCCATGATGACCGCGCTTAATATCCCATTCACACTCATGCTGATCGGAATCGTGCTCCGCGGCTCGGCATTTACCTTCCGGAAGTACGACGTCAAGTCGCAGCACGTGCAGCATCGCTGGAGCACATTGTTCGGTGCGGCCAGTTTTTTTACTCCTTTCATCCAAGGTGTGGCGCTCGGTGCGCTTAGCACCGGCGAGATCCGCATCGTTGATGGCCGACTCGCGACCGGTTTCTTCGCCGGCTGGCTCACGCCGTTTGCCCTCGCCTGTGGCCTTTTCGCGCTCGCGCTCTTCGCGTTTCTCGCGGCGACTTATCTCACCGCCGATCCCAGCACAGAGCCCGACGTGCAAAATGATTTTCGCTGGCGTGCGCTCTGGTCCGGATCCGCTCTCGCGCCCATTGCATTACTGGTTTTTATCACCTCAAAGCAGGGCGCGCCCGCTATGTATCACGGATTGACGCAATGGTGGGCGCCACTGCTCATCGGCACGACCCTCTGTTTTGCGATCGCAGCGCTGAGCAGTCTATGGCTGCGCCGATTTGCTCTCGCACGAATCGCGGCGATGGCAGAAGTGACGCTGATTCTTGGCGGTTGGAGTCTGTCGCAATATCCAAACCTGGTTACGCCCGACATCACTATCTTTAACGACGCCGCCCCGGAGATCACGCTCCGGTTACTAACCTACGCCCTCGCTGCGGGCGCGGTCGTATTGTTTCCTTCGCTCTTTTTCTTGTTCCGTATCTTTAAAGGCAAAGAGAACTAAAACTTACCTTTGCGAAGCGAACACTGCTTCCGGATCGGAGCCGGAAACCTTGCCCACAGCGATCCAGCCGAAGCGACTGACCAGCGCGCCAATTAGAAATGAAATCGCTGCGAACGGAACCAGGCCGAAAAACCGAAGGATGAGCGCAAGCGGGCCGGTCAAAATTTCGCCGATCCGAATAAGCCAGCCTGACCCGTGTTCGTGTATGGCCCGATCGGCCATGCCGTGTTTGTCGATGCTAAGCCAGATCAAGAGCACCGACTCAACCACGGCGGCGTAGTACCCCACGACGTTGAGTGCGGCGAGTCGATGGCCAAGCAGCTCCAACAATCCAGCTGCCGAACCCAAGCCGGCGGTTCCAAAATGGATTGGCAAAAGGAGGCGATGCAAGAACCAAGCTGGAATCGCAGTGGCGCCGATCAGCACACCGGTATAAGTCGCAAGCAACGTTCCGAAGAACGCAGAACCGAAAATGAGGACGCCGGTGGCGATACGCAGTAGTTGATCGATTGTGCCGCCGAAAACTTGATGGGCGTGCAGTTCCAGCGCGATCAAACCTGGAACGACGCATGCACCGAACGTGCTAAGAATCCAAACGCCCATCGACATCGCCGATTGATGTTTAAAAACACGTAACATGTTGATGAAGAGGAGCGGGCGGCCAAGATCCATGATCAGCAGAATCGATGAGAGGATCACCCCGATGGCGGCCAGCCACATGGCCGCGCGCGCGAGATCGACATGATGAAACAAGACGGCAGCGCTTCCGATCACCGCCGACATTCCCGACAGACCACCAACGAAAAAATAAATGGGGATCTCCCATGTCCAGACCGGCGGTTTGACCACGGGCTGACCGTAGTAGCCCGGCTTGCGCGGAATCGGTCCGCCCACAACATCGACACCTCTGCCAGGAACGACGCCGTCCTTCCACGCTTGCTCGCGTAACTCTTCGAGTCGCTTTTCCGCTGGCGAATCGCTGGTCATGAGAAAAATGCGAACGCTAAAAGCGTCGCGATGATTGATGCTATCGCCGTCGCGAACGCCGCGCCCCACGCCGATTTCAAATAAATTGTGGGCACCTGCGGCTTCGGCGGTAGTCCGTACGCTTCCGGTTCGCCGAGGATTAGAAAGAATGCATGAATGCCGCGCACGGACGTTTCCGTCGGATCGTAAAGTTGCGCGTCATTGTAACCGCTTTGTTGTAATTGCTGCACGCGCTCCGCTCCGCGTGCGCGCAAATCATCCAATCGGCCGAACACGATCGATTCGGTAGGACAAACTTTGGCGCAGGCTGGAACGAGGCCGCTTTTTTGGCGATCGTAGCAGAACGTACATTTAAATGCACCGCCAGCATCTGGCAGCGGCTCCGGTCGGCGGTCGATCACACCAAATGGACATGAGACGACGCAGTAACCGCAGCCGTTGCAGACATCGTTCTGGACGAGGACCGAACCAACTTCTGTTCGCACGATCGCGCCGGTCGGGCAGGCTTCGAGACAACCTGCTTCTTGGCAATGCTTGCAAACATCGGAGAGAAATACCCAGCGGAAGGGATCTTCACCATCGCCATTAGCTAGCGAATGCGAGCCGACAATCTGATTTCCTTTTTGTCGATCTTGCTCGAGAAACATGACGTGGCGCCATGTGGATGCGCCAAGGTGGCCGGTGTTGTCGTAAGAATTTCCCGACCACGTGAAGCCGTCATCCGGCACATGGTTCCATTCTTTGCACGCGACTTCGCAAGCCTTGCAGCCGATGCAAACGCTCGGGTCGGTGAAGAAGCCGACCTCGACGCGATCTTGCACGAAGGAATGTCTCCGCTGGTTGGTGCTTTGAATTCCTTCGCCGATCATTCTGATTGTCCCTCCTGGGCGTGGCTTGAGACTTCTTCTCCGCCCTTCGACACACCAAGCGCCGGTTGTTCGGGATGGATACTCGGCGGCCCAGCTTGCCGTGCATATTTGTTAAGAAATTCGGCGAAGGCGCTTCCACGCGGCAGGCGACCGGGCACGATGTTGCAGGTGAGCGCCTTGGCTTCCATGATTGTGACATTCGGTTCGCCGGAAATGGTCAGAAGATCATTCGCCGCCCCGCCACGCACCACGCCGGCTGTCCCGTAGTGATAAGGCAACGCGACTTGGTGCACTCTCTTCCCATTGATGCGCAACGGCCGAATCCGGCGACTAACGAGTGCGCGCGCTTCGATTGCCGCGCGTAAAGTAACGATGCAAATGTGATCGCCATTGTTGATCTTGAGCTCCCGCGCGAGCTCGGCCGAAATTTCGGCGAACATTTCCGGCTGCAATTCGGCGAGATGACTGAGAAAACGCGACATGCCGCCGGCCGTATGATGTTCGGTCAGGCGATAGGTGGTCAGCACAAATGGAAATTTCGAATCCCCCGGCGGCGCGAAGCGATTCTCGGCACGCGGAAACCAGTGCACCGCCGGATTTGTGTCGTGCGAATAAAGTTCATTTGATACGGGCGACTCGAGCGGTTCGTAATGCGTCGGCAACGGTCCATCCTGCAAACCTTTGGGCACGTAAAGCCAGCCCAGTCCGTCTTCGTGCAGAATAAACGGAGCATCACCGGGAATTGCGTCGAGTCCTTCCGCGCCTGGCTCCGGTTCGTACTCCGGAGCTTTTCCTTGTACGAAGCCGGGAACGTCGATGCCTGTCCATTTTTTCGAGTCCCACCACACCAATTTT
>QHOX01000079.1 GCA_003219465.1 Verrucomicrobiota bacterium
CGACTCGCCTGATTCGTAGTGAAATTTTCTTTAACCAGCGCACTGCCGCCGAATTAATTTCATTCTGCTCGATCGTGGCGCCGCCAGCCACGAGCAGCGTATCGATCTTTCCGCGCACTTCGCGAAATGTCCTATCGGCGGTGATGCGCAGACCGCAGTTGGCAATCAGCGATCGACGCGAAGAAATCGTCACGACTTCGACCGAATAAATCGGAGACGATCCAGGATTCTCCCTGGTGTGCATTTCCGATGCGCGGGCGAAGACTTGAAGCGGTCCGACCAGGTCGAGAATCTCGACGCCGGGCCCCGCTACGAACACGATCCGACGTGTTGCGCGAGCGGGATTTTGATTCATCGACTCTTCACCCATTCGACTGTCGCTCAGGGAAGGCTCTTTGATCCTCTCCTCGATTGGCGGAGAGGGGAAAACGTGGTTGAGCGCGATCTAGGCTCATCACTTGTCACTCGTCACGCTCATAGCTTCTTTTCAGCCGCGACGAATTTATCCGGAGCCGCGTCGAAAGTTTTCTTGTCGTCTTCCGAGCAGAAATAATAAGTCGCGCCTTTAAAGACGGATTTCGGAGCGGTCTTTGGATCAACGTCCATTCCGCACACCGGGCAAAGCGGGTGCTCTGCAGTTGAGACAGGTGACGTGGCGTACGTCTGATTTGAATCGGGATTCATCCAGCCTTGTCCCTGATATTCCATGTTGTAAGCGGTTTTCCGGGCAACCTCGCGGCCGTAATAGCGTTCGACCACACGGAGCGCGAGATCGATTCCGGAAGAAAGACCGCCGGCGGTTGCGAGATTTCCGTTCTCGACGAAGCGCGCACCGCGCTTGAGCTGAACGTCCGGAAATTGCATTTCGAAACGCCCAAATGCGCCATGATACGTGGTCGCGGATTTGCCGGTTAGCAGTCCAGTTTTCGCCAGAACAAATGCGCCTGTGCAAACCGACATGGTGAGATCGGTGGTTTTCGAAGATTTCCTGATCCATTCCAAAACGGCCGGGCTGGGTGCGCTTTGTGCGGGGATAACAATCAACTTTGGCGGCGGGGCGTTTTGAATCGTGTAATCGGGAACAATTTGCATTCCGCCGCTGGTGCGGATCGGTTTCTTCGTTTCGGCCACCGTGTACAGACGGAATGGCATTTCTTCGCGTCCCGGGATCATTACGTCCTGGAAAACTTCCCACGGCCCGCAGAAATCGATTACGACCGCGCCGTCGGAAATCAGAAAGGCGACCGGAATCTGGCCCTTGTCGGGCGGGTTCAGCGAAGTTGTTTCGGTCGCGACTGCGTTTGGATTCGAACGGTCGTCGCTTTTGACCGGAGCCGCGGTCGCGAAAAGTGCACGGAGCGCTAACAGACCCAATGCAAGCAGGAAACCGAATCGTGCTACCCGGTAAACGAACTCTATTTTATCCGCTGTACGTGCATTCATGGTTCGATTTTCGGATGAGAGGTTCGTGGCAGCAATGACAACAATCATCATATTTCTGCCAACAGCTCGACATTTAATCAACCCCGTTGTGCTTTAGCGCATCTGAGAAAACGCTTGAATTGGGCAACGTGATCCCTCAAGAAGCTTCGGATAATTGCAACATGAAAGTTGTCGCCTTTTTAATTCTGTGCTCCGCGACAGTGGCCCTGGCTGACGACTTCAAGACCGTTCAAGGCAAAGAATACAAGAACGTCACGGTCAGCCGCGTCGAACCCGATGGCATTGTGCTCAAAAGCAAGTCGGGAATCTCGAGAGTTTACTTCGTCGAGTTGCCAAAAGAGGTTCAGGAACGTTTTCATTACAATCCTGCGATTGCGTCGGCGTATTCGGCACAACAAACAGTCAATCAGGCGACGATGGCCGTCGCGCGTCGAGGGCAATCGATCGAAGTCATTTCGCACGGCGGGCAGGTGGACATCAATCAACATCTGGCATTCGGCAGCGTGACCGTTGTCGATTTTCATGCGGACTGGTGCGGCCCGTGCCGACGGCTTTCACCGAGCCTCGAGCAGATGGCAAGAAGCGATCCCGAGATTGCGCTTCGCAAAATCGACATCGTCAATTGGCGAACCGCAGTCGTCCAGCAGTTTAACATTCACTCAATTCCGCAGGTGAACATTTACAATCGCAGCGGCCAACTGGTCGGCACCGTTGTCGGCGTCGATTTCGACCAGGTGAAACGTTACGTCACGCAAGCGAAGTCGAGCAGCTGACCGGCTACGCAGCGAACGCGCACTTGCACGCGCGCATACGAATCCAATAGCGGGTCGAAGTTGATTCGAGGAATTATGAAACGACCGCTGCTATGTCTTGTCGGCATGCTGTGCGCCGCCAGCTTGGCGCACGCTGACCAGACGATTCGATCGTTGCAACAAACTCTCAAGGACCAAGGGTTTTACTACGGCACCGTTACAGGTGAACGAAGCGCCGAGACGACTGCGGCGATTCGGCGTTATCAGATTCGCAACGGATTGCAGGTGACCGGCGAGATCAACGAAGAGACAACGCGTTCGCTGAACTCGAATTCGAGTTCGGTTGCCGCCGTATCTCGACCGAATTCAAAACCTGCCGCCCCTCAGCTGAACACCGTTCGACCTGATGCGAGTTCACGTCTCACGCAGGGTTCGCCACCGCCCGCGTTCCGCGAACCAGATCGCGGGCTTGAAACTAATCCGTCGTACGTCGCAAGCTTTTACCGATCGGCGCCACCTCAGTTAAACCGGCAGATCATCGCCGGAGCGCAGTATCAACTGATGAGCCGCGGGTATTATCGCGGTCGTGTTGATGGAAAGTATGGATCTCAAACAGCTTTTGCCCTGCGCGCGTTTCAATCGAGCGCTGGACTTCCGCCGACTGGACGTCTGGACATGCAGACGCTCGAGGCGCTTGGGTCATCCGATGCGGACTTCGCGTATGCAGCGCCGGCAGCTCGCCGATATGAAAACTGGATTCCGGTGACGAAATTCAAACACGGTAAATGGAAAGTGAAATGGAAGAAGTATCAGCGCCCTTTCGGCAACGAGTACGGCGATGAAGATCGACAAGCGAATGGCGAGTACGAATGGCGCGGTTACAACGACGACTAGGCGTCCGACTGCTGTACCGTGCGCTGTCCTCAGCGCATTTCACGCGTCGCCCATCCATCTGATCCGCTGAGGACAGCGGACACTACAGCACAAACTCGCGCTTATTGCTTGTCGTAAACAGCGACGTTCTTGAATTTTTTTCCTTTTGGAGTAGTCCCGGTCAGGTTGACGGTGCGGCTTTTGCCATCGGGTGAAACAACAATCTGACCCGTGACCGTGACCTTGCCATTTTTCTTATTGGCCGTCGTCAGGGTTCGCTCGTTTACTTTGGTGTAGGAGCGACTATCTGAATTCGGGTCGCCGGTGACGGGATAGTCTTTCCCATCGAATTTTCCCGACCACTCCACGTGGATGGGCTTACCGCTCGGGTCGATTCCGTCCGACTTGATTTTCACTTGCCCTAACATGCTTGAGTAAACGACATGGGTGTTTTTCGTCGTTCCTGGTGTGATCTTTGATTTCGATTCGTTCAGCTTCCAGGTGCCCATTTGCGGGTCGGCGGCGAAACACGCAGCCCATCCGAAAAAGCAAAATGCGAGAGTTAAACCGATTATTTTTGTTTTCATGCCGGCCATCGAATCGACATTTTAATTTTGCGTCAATACTTTTCCGCGTTAAACGTCTGCGCCACCGGGATTTTGGACACGTAGTCTATACCAGGGGTTTGAGACCTTTACTTGAAACGCAAACACTCCGGAGTATGAGAGCTAATCTGGTCATGACCGACGAACGAATTAAGAAAATCAAATCAGCAGTTGAGGCGGCCGATCATATTTCGCCCGAGAAAAAGGCCGAGCTTTTGGCCGTGCTCGCGAAGCTCAAACCAGCTATTGCAGAGGTTGCGCAAACAAGTGAGGAGGAGGCTGAAAGGATCAGCCGGTTCGTCGAAGCTTCAGCGCATGAAGTGGCTAGCAAGGAGGAACGACCCGAAAGTGTTGAGAGAGTTTTGCACAAACTAAGACAATCCGTTGAAAAATTCGAAGCCTCTCATCCGCAGCTGACCGCTTTCGTCACCGAATATTCAGCAGTGCTGTCCAGCCTCGGCATCTGATCCCTAGCGGATGGCGAAATCGACACGTTGATGCCGCGCGTTACCCCTTCGACGCATGAAGCCGAACTTCGTCAGTCTACATTCGTATTTCACAGTGCATCAGCGGTAAGTCTCGAACGAAAATCTTCGGAGGATTGCAATCTGCTGCCGGTCGGTAAAAAAGGGGTCGGACTTTAGCGGGCGATTGTGCCCAGTCTTTCCACCAGCGCCTTGCCTTTTGTGCGATCGTTGATCACGAATGTGTTGTTCTCGCCATGCGTTGACCATGGACCTCGCGGCACTTCCTTGAAATCCACGAATCTCCAGTCGGTGACGTCCGTTTCTTTTAACCCAAGGAAATCGCGGACGGCCGGTGAAACATCGAGGCCTGCGCCTTTGTTCAGGTTGGGTTTTGGACGGTCGTTCCCGAACACGTATTGCCAATGGTCGGTCCGGAATGGTCCGGCATCTTCCCACTGCGCATAGGCGACGCGATTGCCTTTACGAATCGCGATCCACCGGTCTTTGCAAGTAGAAACAGCCGGACCCTGATACGTTTCTCTAAACCACGGAACAACGCGCGGCGCTTCAGGTCGATGGCCTTCACGCGCTTTGTCGTTGTACGGAAGCGCACAATAAAACGGATTGAGTCTTGGCGTGAAGTTTACCGGAATGTAATTGCTGCGATGAGCGGAATCAGGGTCGTCAAATCCGCCGTAATTTTTGGTCCATTCCTTGTCCCACGAGCTCACGCGGTTCGGAACTGGATTGTTGCCGGACGGTTTCTCGCCGATCCAGAAAACGGTGGTTACGATGTCGCTTTTCCACGGGTAACGCTGTCCGGGTTGGGGCCGATCTCCGGCCAACTGTCCGGGCGTGAACACGATTGAAGTGACATCAAGCACGCGATCGTCCCCCGTCTTCTCAGATTTCTTACTGAAATTCGTTTTCGCAGGTTCTGCCTTCGAAGTGGCGCCGTGCGCGAACAGAGATGCGATGGACGAAAGCAGAACCGCAATCGCGTGAGTAAATTTTCCAATCTTCATTCGTTGTTGTGTTAAGGCGGCGCAAAAGGACGGCATGCGTCTTCTTATTGCTTCGTGCACGACGACGCGGATGCGCGTAAGTCGCGGCGAGTTCAGATGCGCCTCAAAAAGTAGTCGCGCAATCTCAATGCTGATTCGCGCTAGTCAACGGCATTTTCGATTATCACGCGCAGAACGTGAATAGACAGGAATGATCAGAATTGCGAAGGTGAATCGGGTGGAAAGCCTGGCCGTTGCTTCGCATCCGTTGCAGCTCCGAAAGACAGTACTGTAGCGGCAGGCGTGCCGCCTGCGTTCATCGGAGAATTGCAGCCGACACGGCTGCCTCTACAGAAACTCTCGATTCAACGCGTTGAGGGTCGCCGCGGCGACCGTTCCACCTTTGAATCAGACGAATTTTTCTGGATTCAAAATATCGTCGGGATCGAGCGCTTGTTTCAGCCGGCGATGAAGGTCACGGGCAACCTCGCTCGCGGCTTCGGGCCACCACCGTTTTTTTGCCAGACCGATTCCGTGTTCGCCTGTGATCACACCGCCCCATGCCAGCACTTGCGCGAAAAGCTCGTCGAGCGCGAGCTCAACTTTTTCACGCACAGCCGCCTCGCGATTGTATCGGTCTGCCATGATGTTGACGTGAATATTCCCGTCGCCGGCGTGGCCAAAGCAGGCGATCGGGAATCCATGCTTTGCCTGCAACTTCTCGGCGAATTCCATCAGATCGACGAGATGACTCCGCGGTACGACGACGTCCTCGTTCAATTTCGTTAGGCCGGTGGCGCGCAACGAGTTGCTGAACTGGCGACGCAAGGCCCAGAGTTTTTCGCAATCAGCTTCACCACTGGCAATCTGAAGCGCGTTTGGCTTTCTTTTCTCGATCAGTTCGCGGATGGCCGCAGACTCGCTGCGGACGCTTTCTTGTTGCCCATCCAGATCGACGAGCAGATGCGCGTTTCCCTCAGGCACGATCTTCTCGCCCAAATCGCGCCGCGCAGCTTCCAGCGTGAAATGATCAGCGATTTCGAGTGCAGCTGGTAAAAAGCCCGCCGCAAAAATTGCCTGCACAGCTTCGGCAGCTTGCATCGCAGTGGCGAACGCGGCCGACAGAGTCGCCCGTGCTGGGGGAAGCGGAAGCAACCGCAGCGTGATCTCCGTGACGATGCCGAGCATTCCCTCCGAACCAACGAATAGACCGATCAAATCGAAGCCGGTCTTATTCTTGTGCACGCGTCCACCGGTTCGCAGGACGTCGCCATTGGCCAGCACAACTTCGAGACCGATGACGTAGTTGCGCGTTACGCCGTATTTCAAACAACGCGGGCCGCCGGCGTTCGTGGCGACGTTTCCGCCGATGGTGCAATCCTTCATGCTCGCCGGATCGGGCGGATAATATAATTTGTGCGCCCGCACGGCTGCTTTGAGCTCGGCGGTGACAACACCCGGCTCAACAATGGCGACAGCGTCGATAAAGTTGATTTCCTTGATGCGATTCATGCGCATAAGCGAGATCGCAATTCCGCCGCGCGCAGGCACACATCCGCCGACGTACCCAAATCCGCCGCCGCGCGCGGTGACAGGAACTTTCTCACGCGAGGCAAACCGAAGAAGCTTGCTCACGTCCGCTGTCGATCTTGCAAACACGACAACTTCCGGTGGATGCGACGCGAACCATTTATCGCCGCTATGCGCCGCGAGCGTTTCGGCATCGTCCGCGACATCGTCGTCGCCCAAGAGTTCCCGCAGCCGTGAAGCGAGTTCCATGGATCAAAGTCGCGCACGACGTTTCTAGGGCAAGCGCTCCGCTTGCCAGATCGATCGACGACAGGCGGAGCGCCTGCCCTACAAATTCATCTGCCGATCGCGATACGATAATGCCGTGCCTGCTCCATGCGCGTGATGAGCGCTTCGGCTTTTGGAAAAATCACCGGCCTACTTGCCTCCGGACCAGCAAATTCCATCACTGCATCCATGGAATCAAAGCGAAGCAGCGTAACGAATTCGACTTCATCGCTATCTTCGCGAACGAACAATTCCGCGCCTCGGTAACCGTGAATGTTCCGTGCGGCGATGTTAGGGAAAATCTCATCGCGCAGCATTTCTTCATATGCCTTCGCGTCTTTGCGTTTCGTCCACCCGTGCCAAATACGCGCGATCATATGTCATTACGAGCAGCATGGTAGGGCGCGACACTCCGTGCGCGCCGTTCCCGTGTTTCGATCAAGAACAAGAGCATGAGCAGGAGCAAGAGAGGAAACGGTTACATACCCATTATTTGGTAACCGCCATCTACGTAAATTACCTGGCCGGTAATGGCCGCGGCTGCATCGCTCGCAAGGAAAACTCCGGTCGCGCCTAGCTCGGCCGGATCGCAGCTGCGTTTCAACGGCGCGCGTTCCTGATAATGCTTAAGCATGGACGTGAAACCGCTGATGCCGCGCGCGGCCAGCGTTTGCACTGGGCCGGCGGAAATGCAGTTCACCCGAATTTTTTTGGGTCCAAGATCGTAGGCAAGATAACGCGCGCTGGCTTCGAGGCTGGCTTTGGCCACGCCCATCACATTGTAATGCGGCACGACCTTTTCCGAGCCGTAGTAGGTCATGGCGACGATGCTGCCGCCGTTGGTCATTAAGGGAGCCGCTTCACGCGCGAGCGCCACCAGCGAGTACGCGCTGACATCCTGTGCGACGCGAAAGGCCTCGCGTGTTGTGCTCACGAAATCACCTTCCAACGCCTCCCGCGGCGCGTACGCCAGGGAGTGCAGCATTAAATCGACGCGATCGGTTTGGCTCCGAACACTCTCGAAAAATGCTTTGATCTCATCGTCGCTCGTAACATCGCACGGAAACAGGGGAGTCTTTTCTCCGAACTCGGCGACCAGTTCCTCGACGTTTTCTTTCAGTCGCTCGCCTTGATAATTGAAAATCAGGCGCGCACCTGCCGCGGCCCACGCCTTTGCGATCGCCCACGCAATGCTTCGCTTGTTCGCCACGCCAAAGACGACGCCTGTTTTTTCTGCCAAAACCTGCTGGGTCATAGATCGAAAACATACCCAGCTTTACCCGGCCGCAAGAAGCGGGAATCACAAATCGTGAACCGACACGAGTAGTGTTCGGCAGGGAAGATGCGACATAAAGGAGCGGCGCTCTCTAGTCCGCCCTCTTTCCTCGGCGGTCTGAGCTCGCCGTTGCTTCGGAAATGATTACCTTGACAAGTGTCTTCTCTTTCCAGTAACCAGGGTCATCTACTAAAGGGAGGTTTTATGGTGATTCGTCGAATGCTTTTGTGTTTCGTTTTGGTAATGACGGGGTCGGTGGTCCTGGCTGACAGTTGGTTGCCGATCTCAACTGTGGACGCTCCGACCGCGCGCGCCGCGCACTCGGCCGTATTCACTCGCATCGATGGGACTGACCACATGATTGTTTGGGGCGGACAGGATTCCCCAATGATTCCCTTCGCTAATACCGGAGCTCGCTGGAAGCGCTCCACTGATACCTGGGCGGCCACGACCACAACCAATGCGCCGTCCGGGCGCGAAGGGCATCCGGCGGTTTGGACAGGGCATGAGATGCTCGTCTGGGGTGGAGATGACGGATTAAACTTTCTTAATACAGGCGGCCGTTACGATCCCGTGACTGATACCTGGCGGTCGACGTCGCTCACCGGAGCACCTGACGGACGTTTCGGGCATTCGTTCATCTGGACTGGTGATCGGCTGATCGTGTGGGGTGGCGCGATCGGATTCGGCGGCGACGTCAATACCGGCGCGATATACGATCCGTTCGCGGATAGCTGGTCGCCGACCACAACGGTCGGCGCTCCGTCTGCCCGAGACGGTCACACCTCGATCTGGACTGGATCGCAGATGCTGGTCTGGGGTGGCATCAGCTTGGGCAACTATGTGAATGACGGCGCGTTTTACGATCCGCGCACTGATACGTGGACGCCGATCTCAACCACCAACGCCCCTTCGCCTCGCCTCTTCTTCGCCTCGGGCTGGGATAGCACCAACTTGTTTATCTGGGGCGGGGTTGACTCGCGTTTCCGTCCATTGGGGAATGGGAAGCTTTTTAACACGCGCACCGGCATCTGGAGAACAATCTCCAAGACTAATGCTCCTACACCACGGCTCGGCGCCACATGTGTTTGGTCGGGCAAAGAGTTCATCGTCTGGGGCGGCTCGGATGCGAACGGGAACCCAATCGGCACCGGAGCAAAATACAACCCCGCCACAAACAGCTGGACGACGATCACAACCACTGGCGCTCCCGCGCCGCGCTCGAGTCAGACCGCGATCTGGGATGGCTCGCGCATGGTTATCTGGGGCGGCTCAGGTGAGTGTTGTAATAACTGGTTTAACGATGGCTTCGCTTATACGCCGTGAACCTTCTGAATGTTAAGATAGGCCGCCTTCAACTACAGGCCATGTAACTCTTCTGAGAACGCTGCACCGAGTCCGTGCGATGTGATTTTTGTTCTTGCCACGCTGGCGAGAGTTTTGGCAAACTTTAAGGAAACCGAGGCCTGAATCCGGGAGAGAGCGCTTCTCCCGACAGCTTCTTCCCCTCGTTCAGACCGGCAGTGGCAGAATTAACCAATCGGGGGAGCAGAAAGCGTGTCTTATGAAAACCAAAACTTCACCCACAAGAAATTCGGTTAGCCCGTCACTTTTGTGGCGCGGTCTTCTCCTGATGGTGCTCGTCCTCGCATGGATTGGGCCTTCGCCCAGTGCACAAGCGGTCAACCCGCCGCCGGACGGCGGCTATCCCTATCTCAACACTGCTGAGGGCACTGATGCGCTCTTCAGTCTCACCACCGGAAGCGGTAACACAGCCGCTGGTTTTGACACGCTGTATGATAATACAACAGGTAGCCTCAACACGGCCGCGGGCGCGAATGCGCTCTTTAGTAACACGACCGGGGTCGAGAATACGGCAATCGGATTTGATGCACTCAATATCAACACGACAGGCAACCACAACACGGCCACCGGCGTTTTTGTACTTGGGATCAACAGTACCGGCAATAATAACACTGCCGATGGCTATGGAGCATTATTTCATAACACGACTGGCAACAGCAACACCGCAATCGGTCGCCATGCGCTGTTTAAGAATACGATTGGTGACGAGAATATTGCCCTGGGCGTTTCGGCTGGCAGCGCGCTGACGATCGGAAACAACAATATTGATATCGGCAATGGAGGCCTTGCAGGCGAGGCCAACACGATCCGCATCGGAGCGACGGGAACTCAGACGAACACATATATGGCGGGCATCAGTGGAGTAACGGTAGCGGGAGAGGTTGGGGTAATCGTAGCCGCTAACGGCCATCTTGGTACGGTCGTCTCCTCGGAGCGATTCAAGGACTCGATTAAGCCGATGGATAAGGCGAGCGAAGCGATCCTTGCTCTTAAACCGGTGAGTTTCAGCTATAAGCATGAGCTCGACCCTGCTGGGATCCCGCAGTTCGGTCTCGTCGCCGAAGAAGTGGAGAAGGTGAACCCCGATCTAGTCGCCCGTGACGAGCAAGGAAAACCCTACACGGTGCGTTATGAAGCGGTGAACGCGATGTTGCTCAACGAGTTCCTCAAAGAACACGCCAAAGTGGAACAGCTAAAGAAAGATTTTGAGTCCAAGATTGCCGAGCAGCAGAAGCAAATCGCAGCGCTTGCGGCGGGATTGCAGAAAGTCAGCGCAGAGCTTGAACTGAGCAAATCCGCACCGCAAACCGTTCTCAACGATCACTAACAGCTACTCTTGGAAATCGCTCACGCGCTCCTGCGGCGCGATCACATGACTATAGGCATCGAAAACGCGTATCACAGCGTGAAGGAAATTGCCTTTGCGCACTTTCGGTTTTCCGGTTTGTGTAGCAGCTCCGCATGGACAGGAAACCAAGGCGCATTCTCCTAAAGTTCGGCTCCGGCATTCTTACGCGGCCGCACGCCAACGCACTCGATGACAAACAATTTCGCCGTCTCACCGCCGATGTGGCACAACTTGTTCGCGGCGGATGCCAATGCATCATTGTCTCCAGCGGCGCGGTCGCTGCCGGAATGCGTGTTGTCGGGCTGAAGGAACGTCCAGTGGACTTGACGACCGGACAGGCATGCGCCGCTGTCGGTCAATCAAAGCTGATGCATCTCTATGCCTCGATGTTCGCAAGACATCACCTCAACGTTGCGCAGCTCTTGCTCACACATAGCGACCTGGACAGTCGCACCCGCCATCAAAATGCGAAAAACACACTCCGGCGTCTGCTCCAATGCAAGAACGTCGTACCGGTCATTAACGAAAACGATTCGGTGGCAGTGGAGGAACTGCGCTTTGGGGACAACGACCGTCTCTCCGCAGAGGTCGCGGCGCTGGCAGAAGCCGAATTGCTCATCCTGCTCACAAGTGTTGACGGACTGATGGATCACGCAGGCAAACGGATTCCGATGATCGTTGATGTCGCAGACGCCGCTCGTTTTGTGCGTACGGAAACAAGCAGGTTCTCCGTAGGCGGCATGGTCTCGAAACTCGAGGCAGTAAAACTTGCCACCGCAGCCGGCATCCCAACGGTGATCGCAAACGGCCGGCGCACCGGAATCATTCCGCGGATCGCAGCCGGCGAGCGAGTGGGAACACTGTTTCCTGCGCAGGCTGAGAAGGCCGACGCGCTCACTTGAGCAGCAAGCATGAGACCTTGGACTAGTTACTCTGCGCCTAAGTTGATATGGAGACAGACGATCTAAGAAACGAGGTTCTCAGTTGCGGAAGACGCGCTCGCGCCGCCGCGCACGCGCTCGCGCGAGTGAACACTGGGACGAAGAACGCCGCGTTGCTTGCCATGGCAGATCACCTTTGCGCAGGCGCCGGAACAATCCTGCGAGCGAATGACAAGGACGTGGAGAAAGCGACCGGCGACCAACTTTCCTCACCGATCATCGACCGGCTGAGACTCGACGAAACGCGCATTCAGGCCATGGCGGATGGCATTCGTCAGGTTGCTGCGCTCGAAGATCCGGTCGGAAAAACCATCGCCGAATGGACGCGTCCCAATGGATTGCACATTTCCAAAGTGCGTGTCCCCATCGGGGTGATCGGAATCATCTACGAGTCGCGTCCGAATGTCACAAGCGACGCTGCGGTGCTTTGCACAAAGACGGGAAACGCGGTCATCCTGCGCGGCGGCTCGGAATCGATTCGCTCCAACATCGCCATTGCCGAAGCGCTCCGTGCCGGTGCAGTCAGCGCCGGTTTACCCGAAGACAGTGTCCTGCTTGTTCCGAAAACTGGTCACGATGTGGTGCGGCACATGGCTGAGATGGACCAGTATATCGATCTCATCGTCCCTCGCGGCGGCCGGGCCTTGATCGAAACAGTCGTTAGTTATGCGCGGATGCCGGTGATCAAACACTACCTCGGGCTCTGCATCGCATATGTGGACAGCGAAGCCGATCTAGATATGGCGGTGCGGATAGTCGTTAACGCGAAGACGCAGCGTCCCGGCGTGTGCAACGCCATCGAGACTGTGCTTGTGCACCGTGAAATCGCGGCTCCTTTTTTTGAGAAAATCGCACCGATACTGGCCCGGAAGAAGGTGGAAATACGCGCCGATCCAGACACCTTCCGTCAGCTCTCAGTTCTTGGCTATCAGCCACTTCATTCGGCCCGCGACGAAGACTGGACAACGGAATACCTCGATCTCATCCTCGCTGCCCGCATCGTGGACAACATCGAAGACGCGATTACGCACGTGGAAAGGTGTGGCTCTCATCATAGCGATGTCATCATCACCCGCGACGCCGCGCGTGCTGAGAAATTTCTCAACGAGGTCGATTCCGCCACGGTTTACTGGAACGCATCGACGCGATTTACCGATGGCGGCGAATTTGGCTTCGGCGCGGAAATTGGTATCAGCACTGACAAGCTTCACGCGCGGGGGCCGATGGCTCTCGAAGAGCTAACGACTTATAAGTACGTCATCCGCGGCGCTGGCCAGATTCGCGAGTAAACCATCCATTTTGTGGCGACGATCGGCAAGCCTTCGGCTAACCGTCGGTCAACATGGGCTTAGTCACGCGCGCTCGCAGTCAATCACCATTACTTTTCCTGTTGACGAGTCGGCGAGACTTTTTGCAGGATTTCTACAAACCAAGGTCTGAATCCGGAAGAGCGAACTTCTCCCGACAGCTCCTTTCCCTTATTCCGACCTGCAGTCGCGCGATTAACCAGTCGGGGGAACGGAAAGGTTGTTTTATGAAAACGAAAACTTCCCCAACAAATTCAAGGAACCGCTCGTCCCGCCACTGCGGCCCAGTCGGGGGATTTCTGATCCGGATTGCCTTCGCCTTGGTGTGCTTTCCACTTTCGCCGGCAGCTCAAGCGGTTTGTCAACAAGGCTGCGATACCTTCAACGCGAACACCTTCCTCGGTGATGATGCGCTTGTGAACAATACGACCGGCATGGACAACACGGGAATCGGTGCGAATGCGCTCCACAACAACACGACCGGCACGGCCAACACGGCCGCTGGATTCCTTGCGCTATTTACCAATACGGAGGGCGTCAACAATACGGCCGTTGGTAATAACGCGCTTTTTAGCAACACAACCGGCGACATCAACACGGCCATCGGTGCTGCTGCCCTCTATTCAAACTCAAGCGGCAACGGCAACACGGGCACCGGTGCTGGTGCGCTCCTTAGCAACATAAGCGGCTTCAACAACACGGCAACCGGCAATGCTGCGCTTCAATTCAACACTACCGGCTCCAGCAACACGGCCACCGGTGTCCTCGCGCTATTTAATAACACAACTGGCGACTACAACACGGCTAACGGGCTTCAGGCCCTCGATAACAACACGACAGGGAGCGTCAACACAGCCAACGGTTTTTTTGCACTGTTTAGCAATACGGTGGGTGACAGGAACACCGCAGTGGGTTCGAATGCGCTTTCAAGCAGCACAACCGGCAACGACAACATCGCATTGGGCCATAACGGCGGTCAAAATCTCACCACCGGCAGTCACAACATCGATATCGGGAACCGAGGTGTTGCTGGAGAAACCAACACGATTCGTATCGGCAGGCCAGACACCCAGACCGCCACCTTTATCGCTGGCATTAGTGGAGCAACCGTTCCCAGAGGTGTAGGAGTTGTCGTAGATAGCAGCGGTCACCTTGGGACGGTCACCTCCTCGGCGCGTTACAAGGAGGCGATCAAGGCGATGGACAACGCGAGCGAAGCGATCCTTGCACTAAAACCGGTGACCTTCCACTACAAGCAAGAGCTTGATCCTGATGGCACCCCCCAATTCGGCCTCGTCGCTGAGGAGGTGGAAAAGGTGAACCCTGACCTGGTTGCTCGCGATGATCAAGGCAAGGCCTACAGCCTTCGTTACGAGGCGGTAAATGCGATGCTGCTCAATGAATTCATAAAGGAGCATCAAAGAGTCGAGGAGCAAACTTGTACAGTCGCCGAGCAGGGTGAGCAGATTGCCCAGCTGAAAACGACAGTGGCAGAGTTGAAGTCAGTGTTGGAAAAACAAGCGGCGGCGATCGAAAAAGTTGACGCGCGGATAAGAGCTGACCAAACGAATCCGCAGTTTGTGTCTGCGAATCCGTAGAGTTCCTGGCGACTGCCGGCCGCGTGTAGCGTCTGGATTGATGTTGATTAACCAGAGCTTGACTGATACACCGGCGTCTAAGGAGCAACTCTATGACAAACCTTATGCCATCAAGCAAATTACCTTCACCAAATTCGACGAACCCGTCGTCTCGCCACTGCAGAGCGGTCGCGGGACTACTCACAGCGCTGGGCCTCACCCTGGCATCACTTGCGCTTTCACCAGTGGCGCAGGCGATTGACCCGCCGCCGGACGGAGGTTATCCGAACCAAAACACCGCCGAGGGAGAAGACGCGCTCTTCAATCTCACGACCGGCTTCAGCAACACGGCGATCGGTTATCGAGCGCTGTATGGCAACACAACTGGCCTCATCAACACGGGAATCGGTTTTCAAACGCTTTTTGCCAACACCACCGGCGCTGCCAACACGGCCAACGGCTACGAGGCGCTCTATAGCAACACCACAGGCTCAAGCAACACGGCCACCGGCGTTTCTGCACTCTTGAGCAATACAACCGGCAACGACAACACGGCCGGCGGTGTTTCTGCGCTATTAAGCAACACAACCGGCGCCGAGAATACGGCCATAGGCACTTCTGCGCTCGTTTTCAATACAACCGGTGAAAACAACACGGCCAACGGGGTTAATGCACTCTACAGCAATACAACCGGCGTAAACAACACGGCTAACGGCGTTAATGCGCTTTACAACAACACAACCGGACGCAACAACACGGCCGTCGGCTTTAATGCGCTCCGTAATACCGTCGGAGAAGGCAACACTGCCAATGGTTTTCGAGCGCTCGTTCACAACACAACCGGCAAGGGCAACATCGCATTGGGGAATAACGCTGGTGAAAATCTTACCACAGGCGATAACAATATCGAGATCGGCAATCCAGGTGTTGCTGGAGAAGCCAATGCCATCCATATCGGAAAGGAAGGAACGCAGACTGCCACTTTTATCGCCGGCATTAGCGGGACAGCCGTTCCAACAGGTGTGGCAGTTATCGTAGATGACAATGGTCATCTTGGCACAACCACATCGTCTGCGCGCTTTAAGGAAGCAATCAAGCCAATGGATAAGGCCAGTGAAGCGATTCTTGCGCTGAAACCGGTGACCTTTCGGTACAAGCACGAGCTTGATCCCAACGGCCTTCCACACTTCGGGCTCGTGGCCGAAGAAGTGGAAGGAGTAAATCGTGATCTGGTGGCTCGTGATGACCAAGGCAGGCCTTACAGCGTGCGATACGAAGCGGTGAACTCTATGTTGCTTAATGAATTTCTAAAGGAACATCGGAAGGTAACTGAGCAGGGAAACGAAATTGCCGAGCTCAAAGCAACGGTTGCTGATTTAAAGTCGGCCGTGAAAGAGATGCAGCAAGCGGCAACGGGCGGGAAGTGAGGCTCGCCGCGCTTCGCTAGAACCTGCGGCACCAGGTCATGAACAGGATCGAGCAGCTCTCGCCAGTGAGGGCTGTATCAATGGCAGAGGAATGGTTCGAACACGCCACCGCTGATCACTTCTGGATGCAGTGGCGACATGAACTGCTGGTTCGTCAGCTAACCAGAATAGGGCATCCCATCAAGAAAGCGCTCGAGGTTGGGTGTGGTCGCGGGATTGTCCGTCAGTTGGTCGAGCGTGACCTGGAGTTCGCGGTAGACGGATGCGATCTTAATCGGCGTGCCTTGGAGACGGCGGCAAACGGCAGAGGACGTCTCCTCGTTTATGACATTTTTGATCGAAATCCCGCATTGCTCGAAGCCTACGACCTTGTTCTTCTCATGGATGTCCTTGAGCACCTTGACGATGATCTTGGTTTTCTGAGCGCCGCGCTCGAACATCTCAGACCTGGCGGAATTGTCGCCATTAATGTTCCGGCCCACATGGCTTTCTACAGCAAATATGACGAAGTCGTCGGTCATAAGCGCCGATACAATATAGCTCGAATCAGATGGTTATTTCGCCAGAC
>QHOX01000257.1 GCA_003219465.1 Verrucomicrobiota bacterium
CATTAATGATGACGCCAACCACCAAAGCAAGTGGCACTGGTTTGGCACGCTTTCGGTGGCGCCCAATGGGCGCATTGATGTGGTGTGGTACGACACGCGCAATGCTGCGAACAACATCGATTCTCAATTGTTTTACTCCTACAGCACTGATGCCGGCGTGACATGGGCGCCTAACATTGCCGTGAGTGATTCATTCAACCCCCAATCAGGCTTTCCACAGAATGACAAGATAGGCGATTACATCACCATCGTTTCGGACGCTACCGGAGGGAATGTGGCATATGCCGCGACCTTCAACGTCAACCCGAACGCGGTCGGCGGGCACGAACAAGACGTCTATTATGTGCGAGTGTTCCCCACGGGAGGAGGCACGCCTACACCGACACCTACGGCTTCTCCAACGCCGACCGCCACGGCTACCGCTACTGCTACAGCGACGCCTACGGCGACAGCAACTCCAACAGCTACTGCTACTCCCAGGCCGACGCCCACCCCGCGAGTTGAGCCAACACCCAGACCGCGACCGACGGCAGCACCGCGACCGGCCTCTGGTGCCCGTTAAAGCGTTTGAACAGTTGCGAAAACGCTGCGTTTCGACTGCTGGCGAGCGCGTCCTCGCGATAGCCGGGCTTTTTTTAGCCCGACACAGCAAGTGAAAATGTAGCGAGCGAGAGCGAGACGCGTGTCCAATCGAAAAAAATCGTTGCGATGCCCCCGGCAAATTAGGTTTCAATTCTGTTACCAAACGCGCGTAGAATTCTTCTCGACAACTGTGCCGTTCTGGATTAGGGAGGCCGGCCCGCGCGGCGATTCGGGACTCCAGATCGGGAGTCGCAAGTCGCTTCCGGTTAACGCTCCAACCTCTTACCGCTTGAACCACTCAATGAGATCCCATACCGCTTCAGCCAATGCACTCTTCGTTCTTCTTGCTTCAGTAACCTCGCTCGTCACCGCTTCAGGCCAAACGCCAGCGCTACTGCACGTAGGCAAGCGGCGCATGACCGAGCCGTTGGAAAAATATAACATGCCGCCTGCTTACATTTACCGACTGGAGACTTCTCCGCGCATGATTTCGCAATTTGGTTTGTTCACGAGTTTCCAGGCAAACGTCGATGCCAATGGTAACAACATTCTCGGTGACGCGGCGAATGAGCCATCTATTACGGTTGATCCAACAAACCACAACAGAATGGCAATCGGCTGGAGGCAGTTTAACAGTGTTCAATCTGACTTCCGGCAAGGCGGCTGGGCATTTACCACCGATGCCGGCACGACCTGGACGTTTCCCGGTGTTTTGGAAGATAACGTTTTCCGCAGCGACCCGGTGTTAGGCTCCGATGAAGCGGGAAACTTTTTTTATCTCAGTCTCCTTCAATTCTTCTGCGATAACATGTACGGCTCGCTAGATTTCGGCCAGACTTGGACGCGCCTCCAGCCCGACGGAGACGCAGGAGGAGGGGACAAGCAGTGGTTCACCATCGATAAGACCGGCGGGCCGGGTCACGGGTTCCAATACCAGGCGTGGAGCACGGCTGCCGCTTGCAACTTCAGCGGGCAATTCAGCCGGTCCACCGACGGTGGCGTTACCTGGATGAGTCCGATTAGTATTCCCAGCGCGCCGGTATGGGGAACGCTCGACGTAGATACCAACGGTAATCTCTTCATCGGTGGCGGTGATTTTGGCAGCGAGTTTTTTTGTGTTCGGTCGAGCAACGCGCAGAACGGGCAGGTTACACCCACCTTTGACCAAAACGTTTCAGTGAACCTTGGCGGTAGCGTATTGTTTGCTGCGACGATCAATCCTGGTGGATTGGCGGGAATGATCTTCCTGGTAGTGGACCGGTCCGGCACGGCCACGAACAACTATATTTATATGCTTGCCACGGTGCAGCAGTTCAGCGCCAGCAACGGGAGCGACATTATGTTCTCGCGCAGCACGGATGGCGGACTGACCTTTAGCGCGCCGCAACGGATCACCGACGATCCAGTCAATCAGAACAAATGGCATTGGTTCGGCACGCTCGCGGTCGCGCCTAATGGGCGCATTGATTCTGTTTGGCTGGACACACGAAACGCTGCGAACAATACCGATTCACAGTTGTTCTACTCTTGGAGCACTGACGGGGGCGTGACATGGGCGCCCAACGTTGCGGTGAGTAATCCGTTTAACCCTTTCGAAGGCTATCCCGTGCAGAACAAGATGGGCGATTACATTACGATCGTGTCCGACAACACTGGAGGCGACGTGGCGTATCCTGCCACATTCAACTTCAACCCGAACAGCGGGCAGCATGAAGAAGATGTGTATTATGTGCGGGTTTCTCCATCGGGTGTACCTACGCCTACGCCGACACCTACGGCAACACCAACGGCAACTGCTACACCGAGTGGTACGCCTACAGCTACGCCGAGGCCGACGCCCACGCCGCGCTCTGAACCGACCCCCAGGGCTCGCCCTACACCGGCGCCGAGGCCGTAAAGCTGTACGAATCGCCGATTCCAGTTCCATAAACGCTGTCAGCTTTTCATCCGCGCGCACGATATCACCTGACCGTCCCCGCGATGTGTATCCAGAATGAAATGTCTCGACCTCTTTGACGCTTCGATTAAAACGCGCTACTCAACGGAGCGCACTCAGAATGAAAACGGCCAATAACGCGGCCATCAAAGCGCATCTTATCCGAGGTGCGTTTTATCTGCTTCTGCTCATTGCCGTCTGCGCCATTCCATTCGCGCTGGCGCGGTCCAGCAGTCGCGAGACTACCAGGCGAGGCGTGGCTAATCTGGCGAGCCACGCAAACATGGCTGTGAAATTCGCAGTTGCGTCGCCTGCGAGCGGCGCGGCTCAGGCGACGAAGCTCTCGGGCGCCCACTTTAAAGCCGCCTCGCAGTCTAACGCTGGCTCGCCGCTTCTTCCCTATGACGTTCGCGGTGTTCCGGACGTGCCGACCGGCAGCCCAACGTGCACACCAGGAGGCACGCCTGGGCCGTGGATGGCGGCCAGCCCGTACCCGACGACCATTGGGCGGTACGGTTTCGCCCAGACGGCTACATACTTATATGTATTTGGCGGTGTATCTGACGGGACTCGTGTGAACGCCGTCAATCGCTTGAATCTCGCCACGGGAATGTGGGAATCGCGCGCACCGATGCCGTTTACCAGCGAAGCGCCTACCTGTGCGCTGATGGAAGACACGGGCATCGTCTACTGCGCCGAGGGAGACACCGGCAACAGCTTCGCATCCTACAACATCGCCACTGACAGCTGGACGTTACTGGCTAACACGCCCAATGGGGATGACTATGGCTCCGCATCGGGCGCTTTCAATGGCAAAGTGTTCCTGGCAGGCGGCACAACTGGCTTCAGCAACGCAGTGTGGGTATATGACGTAGCCAGTAATACGTGGTCGGCCGGGACCGCAGCGCCAAACGGTTACCTGCTGGCAGGCTATCACCAGATAGGTCAATACTTGTATGTACTTGGCGGCTGGACCGGTGGTGCACCTAATGGTTTGACCACCACAACGCGTCTGGACATGAGTTCAGCGCCCGGGCTGTGGGAAAATGGCCCAACGTTCTCACCGGGCAGGGCGGACTTCGGCCTTGCCTATAACCCAGGAAACAACAAGTTGTTCGTGTTGGGCGGCGATATGTGTTGCGATGGCAATTTCTTCAACTCCACCAATAAGGTAGATGAGCTAGACTTGTCCGTCTGGCCTAGCGGAATCTATGTGCATTTATATCCTAACATGCCACTGCCTAATCGCCAGGCGAACCAAGCGGGCTTCTATGGAAACGGAGACATCTGGAGTGTAGGCGGCATTGACGGACCAACCCTCCAGTACCTCCCTGATGTAGATCATCGCGCCACCGGCGGTGGTTGCGCCAGCCCAACACCAACCGCTACGGCGACGGCTACTGCTACGGCGACGCCGACTGGTAGCCCCTCCTGCACGCCGATCGTGATTGAAGGAGGCATCGATCTTACTGACCCGACGCAGACTGATCACCCGAACCGCAGCGGCATTCCGCAAACCTGTCCGGCGACTACGACGTGCGCGATCTTTGGTGACGGGCTGCTGCACCATTACGATTCGTACACATTCACGAACACGACCGGCGCGACCCAGTGTGTGAACATCGATACCAACTCAGCGTGCACGGGCGTCCGCTTCATCTTTACGGCCGCTTATCTGGGCAGCTTCGATCCGGGCAACATCTGCACCAACTGGATTGGAGACTCAGGCTTCAGCCCGGATCCGGATCAAGCGTTCCAGGTTAACGTCGATAACGGGCAGACCGTTATTG
>QHOX01000258.1 GCA_003219465.1 Verrucomicrobiota bacterium
TTCCCCGGACGATTCGAAGATGGCTTACAACCGGGTGTTCCGGGAGTTCCGCACATGGAAACATTATCGCGGCGGCATGGCCGATGACATTTGGATTTACGATTTCAACACAGGCGCCACTGAAAACGTAACAAATAATCCAGCGCAGGACATCTGCCCGATGTGGGGGCCGGACAACAAGATCTACTTCATCTCCGATCGCGACAACCGGATGAATTTGTTCGTTGTGGATCTTACGACGAAGGAAACAAAGCAGCTGACGCATTTCACGGATTTCGACATCAAGTTTCCATCCATCGGCAAAGACTCGATCGTTTTTGAGCAAGCGGGACACATCTGGCGGTACGATTTCGCCACAGGACAAGCCACGCCTGTGCCCATCGAGATCAAGGAAGACTTCGCGATCGGCCGCTCGGCGTTCGTCGATGCGTCCAAGCATCTCGAATCGGTGAACCTCGCACCCGACGGCGAGCGCACCATCGTTGTCGCGCGCGGCGATCTTTTCTCCGTCCCGGCAAAGAACGGCACGCCGCGCAATTTGAGCAAGACTTCAGGCGCGCACGAGCGCGACGCAGTTTGGTCGCCGGACGGAAAATGGGTTGCCTACAACTCAGATGCGACAGGCGAGAACGAATTGTATGTGCGTTCGCAAGACGGCAAAGGCGAGCCGCAGCAAGTCACGAACAGCGCGGACACTTATTACTACGCGGTGAAATGGTCACCAGACAACAAGAAGCTGCTCTGGAGCGATCGATTGCAGCGGTTGCGCTATGTCGATGTTGCGACAAAGGCCGTCACGCTGGTTGATCAGGACAAATGGGGTGAGATCGGAAGTTACAACTGGTCGCCGGACAGTCAGTGGATCACCTGGGCGCGGCCCGAACAGAACAACCTGCCACGCGTTTACCTTTACTCGATTGCGAACAAACAGCAGGCCGCCGTCACCGATACTTGGTACGGCTCTGGCGAAGCTGTCTTCAGCGACGACGGGAAATATTTGCTGCTCAGCTCCGCGCGTGATTTCAAACCGACCTTTGGAGACGAGGAATTCGCAAACGTCTATCGCGACATGGAGCGCGTTTATCTCGTCACGCTTGCCAAGGAGACTGCGAATCCGCTCGCACCGAAAAGCGATGAAGTCGGCAAAGCAGAGGAAAAACGCAAAAAAGAAAAAGAAACTGCAGAGAAAAAAGAAGAGACACCAGCGGCTAAGAAACCGGAAGAGAAACCAAAGAAGCAAGTCGTTGTGAAGGTGGATACCGATGGAATCCAGAACCGGATCGTCGGCCTGGAAATTACGCCTGGAAATTATCGCAACATTCGAATGCTCGATGACAATCGCATCTTTTACCTGCGCCGCACGGCCGCTGATGAAGTGGGCGAAGAGGACGAGGGACTATTCGGCGAGAAAGATAAAAAATCGCACCTGTGCGTTTACAACGTCGATGACCGCAAGGAAAACGTGCTCGGCGACGCCAACAATTATCAGATCACTTTCGATGGCAAAAAGATGCTGGTGAAGATAAAAAAAGACTACGCCATCATCGACGTGCCGAAAGACAAGCTCGAAACCAAAGACCACGAGCACAAGATCGAAGGCCTCGACCTGCAGTTGGATCGACGTGCCGAGTGGCGCCAAATCTACTTCGAATGCTGGCGCCAAATGCGCGACTTCTTTTTCTCGCCTACAATGAACGGCGTCGATTGGAAAGCCATGCGCGACAAATACGCCGCGCTGCTGCCGTTCGTGAATCATCGCAACGATCTCACTTATTTGTTGAGCGAGCTCATCAGCGAATTGAATAACGGCCACGCTTACGTCGGCGGCGGCGAACGCCCGGACGCGCCGCGCATCAAGCTCGGCCTGCTCGGCGCCGAATTTTCGCGCGATCCAGCCACGCGTGCGTATCGCATCGAGCGCATCCTGCCCGGCGAAAATTGGAACAAACAGACGCGCTCGCCGCTGACGGATATCGGCGTAAACGTGAAACCGGGCGATTACATTCTCGCGATCAACAACACTCCGGTCTTGAGTTTGCCGAATCTTTACGACGCGCTCATCGGCACCGCCGGCAAACAAGTGATTCTGCGCGTGAATTCCAAACCAACCGATGCCGGCGCGCGCGACGTAACGGTTGTGCCCACTGACAACGAAGGGCCGCTCTACTATCTCGATTGGGTTCAAAAGAACATCGATTACGTCACCAAAAAAACGGGAGGCGAAATCGGCTACCTGCACATTCCCGACATGGGCCAACCCGGTTTGAGCGAGTTCACGAAGCTTTACTTTCCGCAAATTCAGAAGCACGCGCTCATTGTGGATGTTCGCGGCAACGGTGGCGGCTTTGTCTCGCCGCTGGTGATCGAACGATTGCGGCGTGCGCTGGTGATGGTCGGAATCGCTCGCAACGGCATGCCGCAAACGGACCCGCCGCAAACGTTCGTCGGCCCGATGGTGACCTTGATCAACGAGTTCTCCGCATCCGATGGCGACATTTTTCCGTATCGCTTTAAAGCGCTCGGCCTCGGCAAACTCATAGGCAAACGCACGTGGGGTGGCGTCATTGGCATCCGCGAGTCGCTGCCGCTGGTGGATGGCGGCCAATTCTTTAAGCCGGAGTTCGCGCCCTACTCGAAAGATGGCAAACAATGGATCATCGAAGGCCGCGGAGTCGAACCAGATATAGTCGTCGATAACGATCCGGGGAAAGAATTCAAAGGCGAAGATCAGCAACTCGATCGAGCGCTGCAGGAAATTCAGGAAGAATTAAAAACGAAACGCTACGAGCTCCCCTCACCACCACCCTGGCCTAACCGGAATCCCGCTGGCGGAATCTAGCAAACGCTCAGCTATAAATCGAGCGTGCAGGAACTCATCGGGGTTCAAATCCCACCCTTTCGCCGCTTTTGGGCCTCGTCAAAGGTGGGGTGGTCTGATAAAGCGTCATCGTGCACTTGGAAGCGATTAATGCCCTCGCGCAATTGATCGCTGCAATAGGCGTAATCCTATCGCTGTTTTACTTGGCCGCGCAGATTCGGCAAAATACGCGCTCCCAGCGCTCGGTGGTGGTTGATTCACTTACCCAGTCGCTGATCAATCTGATCGGTCCACAAGGGTATGACCCGGAGCTGACACGCGCCTTTGTCTCGGCTACCGAAGACTGGCATGGTGCCACTGAAGAGGATCGCCTCCGGGCTGTAGCCGTGCTCTTCACCACCTTCAAACTTTTCGAGAACGCATGGTTTCAGCAGCGCCAAGGGACGCTTGATCCCGAGCAATGGGAAGCTTGGGATCTTCACATTCGGGTCTACTTTCATCGGCCCGGCGTAAAGACATGGTGGACGCTTCGGCGGGCGATGTTTGTGGTTGGTTTTCGCAATTATATCGAATCAACGCAGCCGATCAGCGACCTGAGGCCGCTGAGTGAACTAATTACCAACAAGGTCTAAGCGGAGAATGTCGGCGGTCGCAGACCGCCGCTAAAGAAGAGGTAAGATCGACGTCGTCAGCTTTGAATCGGTCTGCTAAAATGGCGCGTGTATTTGAAAACGCGCAACGCGGCGCGGAGAAGCGAAATCCTAAGAGAAAGGATTTCAAAACGTGCTTGGAGTCGTCGCCGGCACATGGGTAATGGCGAACTTGAAAAAGTGATGCATAGTTTTTCCCGCGACATGCAGTCGTTATTTCCCGCGCTGGCTTCGACAGCTTAAAAGCGGCGCGATCAGCCGCATGGAACGAGCTTTTCCAAATCGAACAGAAGCCGGCCGGCAGCTCGCGGAAGAGCTCGGGAAATATGTAGGCCGCGAGGATGTGATCGTGCTAGGATTGCCTCGTGGCGGCGTGCCTGTTGCGTACGAAGTTGCAAAACGGCTGCGTGCTCCGCTCGATGTTTTTATCGTGCGCAAGCTCGGTGTTCCTGGTTTTGAAGAACTGGCTGCCGGTGCCATCGCCTCTGGCGGTGTGCGCGTCTTGAATGAAGAGGTTATGCGCGCAATACCATATGCAGAGGAGGCGATTGAAGCTGTAACTGCCAGGGAAACAACGGAACTTGAACGACGCGAACAAATCTATCGCGAAGGACGTCCCTCGCCCGAGCTGCGCGACCGAGTTGTCATTCTCGTGGATGACGGATTGGCCACTGGAGCAACCATGCGCGCCGCCGTTAAAGCGCTGCGACAGCGCGGCGCCGCAAAAATTGTCGTAGCGGTGCCAGTCGGTCCGCCAGACACTTGCCGTGAGATCGAACAAGAAGCCGATGAGACAATCTGCCTGAGCACGCCCCCATTCTTTCAGGCCGTCGGCCAGTATTACGAAGATTTTTCGCAGACCAGCGATGAAGACGTGCGCGAGTTA
>QHOX01000259.1 GCA_003219465.1 Verrucomicrobiota bacterium
TGCGAACGCTTTTTCCTGTTGTGCGGCTGGCAGGCCAGCAAAGTAATCGAGATCGATTGTGACGATCAGCGGCTGGCTTGGATCAATATGCTTCTCGAGATTTTCCAAATCCATAACCGCATATGATCCAAGGAATGATCCCGATTTGCGCGGCGCCGCTTCCAGATGTCCGTCGAGCAACGCTGTTGCTTCTTGAGTGCGCTTGCGAATTTCCTCTGGCGAAAGTCTCTCGGCCGGCACCCAAATGACTTTCGCGATCGGCGCCGGCATGAGCGGCTCGATCCAGTTGAAGCATTGAACAGTGCCTTTGCTGCGCCAGCGATCGAGCAGCGTTTGGCGAGCCTGCTCGGACGTGACGTTTCGAAGCGCGTTGCGAATTTTATCTGAATCGAAAATGCCCGATGCGTCGCTATGCGCATCGAAATGGACCAGAGTGCAGGGCTGGTCGAGGTCGACATGTCGGGCCAGCCAGTAAAACGTGCCGGCGTGATTGTCCTCGATGTAAATGGGCAAAATACTCGCTCCCGCGGTTAGGGGAGTGGCGGCAACCAACAGCGCCGCCGTGCACAGCACGAGTGCTCGCGCTGTCATCGCGCTCCGTGAACTTCCGGTTTTTTGGAAAGCGGCGCTCGCAACTTAATGAGCGAGATGCAGGTGTCGCGAAATTGCGTGCCGCGATGCACACCCTTGATCACCAGTTTGATTTTGTTGACCGGCTTCGTGTAATCGCCTACGCGAATCAGGTACGGCTTTTCGAAGAGCTCATCGGGAATGTTCTCCGTAAATGTGTGTTCGTCATTGAGCGTGATTTCGAGCGCCGCAACGCGATTGTTTTTCAGCCACGGATCTTTGCTGTTATCGTAGTCGTAATATCCAGGCTGAATCAGAATGCCGTAGAGCGGAAGCGGACGCTTCACGTTAAGCGTTATGCTCTCGCCGATGCCATCGCCCTCCACTCCCTCGGCCCAGGGAATTTGCAGATCGCGGTGCGGATCGGCCTTGATGTTGACGACATCGTAGTTGCGCTTCCCTTGTGGAGCCAGCGTTGAGCTTGCCGTGGCATCGTAATCGGTGTGGTCGAGAAAGTATTGATGGTCCCTGAGAACATACGATGCGCGGCTAAGGTCTTCTTCGCCATATCCGGTCGGATACTCGTCGTATTTTGAATGCGCGATAATTCGGATATCATCCGCCAGCGATGGTTTCAGGTTTTCAAACTTCCATTCGTAATGCGAGTCGTTGATTTTTTGGAGGCGCTCCTTTGGTTTTTCAATGGAGACATCTTCGGGCTCGGGGTGCAGGATGTTGATCTCGATTTTCCCTTTGCCAATAGGCCCTTTCCAGGTTGCTGCCGGCGAGAGCGAGTATGCGAAGGTCGCGTCACTGATGTGTGAATCGTCCGAGACCCCTTCGTCGTTTTCGGCGTACTTCGCGCGGTAACGAATCGTCACTTCGCGTGTTTGGTTTCGGTCGAAAGGAATGACCGATTTCTTCCATGACTTGATCGTGGAAACATTTTCATTCCAGAACTGCCCCGAAGTAGTTTCGCCGCCTTCTTCTTCCGCTTCGCTGCTTTCTTGTTTCGCTTCGCTAGTTTCTTCTTTCGTTTCGCTTCTTTTTTCTTTAGGTCCGGCCACATTGGTCGATTTCAATTCTTTTCCGTCAACGCCGATTTTGTACTGGCCAATGTCGGCACTCTTTGTGTCCGTATCCATCGTCTTGCCGCTGATCGGGTCAATATCTGCCCAACGCTCGACCGGAAAGAAGAAATCCTGTTGCACCTTCGGTCCAGTGTTGTGCATGCGATAGCGCACTTCCACGTCTGCGTATTCCGGATGCAGATCGATTTTCAACGCTTCGTTCTCTATCGTGACGTCGGTTTTCTGGTTTTTGTTCGTGGCGCTTGCGCTGCCAGTTCCCGGCACTCCGGTCTGCCATGCGCCTCCATTAGCGAGAACAATGTGGGTTCCAACGACAAGCGATCCCATCGCAAGGAGTAGGTTTTTCATTTCTGCACTTCCTAACACGCAGCCGCGGCGTTTGGCGACGCGATAATTTCCTCGCTTGTCTTTCGATTTCGGAGGCAGCATGCCGCGAAGCGTTCGTGTGCGTAGTGAAATGCAGGCGTTAACTGAGACAATACAGGCTTGATCTCGGCACGACTTTTTACTTGGATGCCAGCGTGCCTGCTGATGATCGGGTGGCTTCCCTGACTGGACTTGATTCGAACGCGCAAAACGGGCCGGTTGCGTTTACCACCACGCACTGGAGCGTGGTGCTGGAGGCGCAAGGTGATTCGCCTGCGGCACACGAAGCGCTCGAAAAGCTTTGCCGCATTTACTGGCGGCCCATTTTCGCGTTTCTGCGGCGACAAGGCTTTCCGCCAGCCGAAGCAGAGGACATTACCCAGGGGTTTTTTGCGCAGCTGTTGGACCGCAGAAGTCTCGATGCGGTCCGCAAGGAAAAAGGACGGCTTCGTTCTTATTTGCTTGGGGCATTGAAATATTTCGTCGTCGATGAGCAGCGTCGCGCGATGGCAATCAAGCGGGGGAAAGGTCAGCGGCTTATCCCGTTGGAAGAACTGCGCGATGACGAACGGATCGAGATTGAACCCGCGGATCCACTGACGGCCGAAATGATTTATGAACGCCGGTGGGCCTCGACGGTGCTGGAACGCGTGCTCAGCCGATTAAAGGATGAATATCGGGCAGCCGGCAACGCTGCCTTGTTTGATTCGTTGAAGCAATTGCTGCCGGACGAACCGGGAGCGCCGTCACAAGCTGAGATCGCAACACAACTGGGGATGACTGAAAACGCGCTTCGACAGGCGTTTTACCGATTTCGGCAACGCTATCAATCGCTACTGCGCGAGGAAATTGCTCACACGGTGGCAACGCCCGGGGACATTGAGGATGAATTACGCCATCTTATCGCGGTAATCCGAGCGTAACGCGTGAAAGAATTTTACGAAGTACAACAGGGAGAGTCTGGGAGCGACTCTCCAGCTATGATCAGGGTAATCAGAATTTGTCGAAAGTGTGGCGCTAAAATTTTTTCCAATGCGCCGGAAGGACTTTGCACCGGTTGCGTGTTGGAAGCCGCGATTGGAATTTTTTCCGAGGCTCCTGTAGCCGGGGTCGTCGACCCCGGCCAGCCGGCATCACCGATGCCGGCCACAGAACGCAATGATGTCATGCCAGCATCAAACAAAAAAGCGACCTACGCCGCTGAGATGCTTGGAGAACTAGGTGACTACGAATTGCTGGAGGAGGTCGGACGCGGCGGTCAAGGAGTGGTATTTCGAGCGCGGCAGAAAAGTCTGAATCGCACCGTCGCCTTAAAAGTCATTAGCCTCGGCCAGTGGGCCAGCAAAGCGCACCTGAAACGTTTCCGTCTCGAAGCCGAAGCGGCAGCTCACTTGGAGCATCCCGGCATCGTTCCGATCCATGAGGTCGGTGAGCGCGATGGCTCGTGTTACTTCAGCATGAAATTCGTCGAAGGTGGCCAACTCGACGAAGTGGCCAGGCGCGAGCCGATGCCGATTCGGCGCGCGGCGGAATTGATCGCGAACGTGGCACGCACCGTTCATTACGCGCATGAACATGGAATTCTGCATCGTGATATCAAGCCGGGAAACATCCTGCTCGATGCGAAAGGCGAACCGCACCTGACAGATTTTGGTCTTGCCCGGTTAGTGGAATCCGAAAGCAGCGTGACTCACACGCTGGAAGTTTTGGGCACGCCAAGTTACATGGCGCCAGAACAAGCAGTGGGAAACAACGCGGCGATCGGCAGCGTTACAGATATCTATGGACTTGGCGCAGTACTTTACCAATTGCTAACAGGCCAGCCACCTTTTGCCGGAGGCACCACCTACGAAACCATCCGCCTGCTGCTAAATACCGAGCCGCGACCACCTCGCCTTCTGAATCCAAAAATAGATCGCGATCTTTCCACGATTTGTCTCAAATGT
>QHOX01000260.1 GCA_003219465.1 Verrucomicrobiota bacterium
AGATCGCTGAGATCAGTGTGCCGGCGTGTCCGATACCGATCCAGAAAACGAAGTTGGTGATGTCCCAGGCCCAGCCGACCGGGATCTGATTTCCCCATGTGCCGACGCCGGTGGAAATCTGATAGCCAATGCAAAAAAGTCCAAACGTCGCGGCGCTTGCAGTGATAGCGAAAATCACCCACCACCAGCGCGGCGCGGGTTGTTCCACTACTTCAGAAATGCGCTGTGTCAGCCAGTTGAAATTGCGCCGGTTCAGGACCAGCGGAACATGCGCAATTCGCCGCTCTGCCTCCTCGACTTCTGGTGCCGCTGCTGGTGCTCCGTCCATATTAAATCGCGTTTACTCCGGTAATGTCTCGGCCAGGCTTGCGATCCCGACATCTTTCGCGTCAGGCATTTTCGGGTTTGGATTGCGAAGGCGCGCGAGATAACTCGTTCGCGGAATAACGTTCAAATAGTCGAGGATCCGGTAATTGCGGTCCTGTTGTTTCATCTTCGAGACGCGGCTCTCCTGGTCCTTGATATCGCCGAAAACAATGGCCTCCGTAGGACAGGCTTGCGCGCAGGCGGTGGTAAACGAATCGCGCGAGATGCGCGTGTTCGGCGAAGCGCCTGCGCGCGCGAGCGCGGCGATCTTTGCTTCTTCGATGCGTTGCACGCAGTAGGTGCATTTCTCCATGACGCCGCGCATGCGCACAGTGACGTTAGGATTCTTCTGCATCTTCATCGTGTCGGGCGCGCCCTTGGTGGTAAGCGGCGCAAAGTATTCTTCAAAGATGTTCAATGCGCCGACGACCTTCCTCTTGCCGACTGGTCGCTGGTTGTAATCGAAATAATTAAAGCGCCGCACTTTGTAGGGGCAGTTGTTCGAGCAAAATCGCGTGCCGATGCAGCGGTTGTAAGCCATCACGTTGAGCCCGTCCTCGCTGTGAACTGTCGCGTTGACCGGGCAAACCGTTTCACATGGCGCGTTCTCGCAATGCTGGCAGGGCATCGGCTGGAACACCATCTCGGGATGCTCCGGCCAGTGGCGGCGGTCCTGGTTGAACGGCTCGCGACTGGCGTAGTAACGATCAATGCGGAGCCAGTGCATGATGCGGCCATGCGAGACTTGTAGCTTCCCGACGACCGGAATGTTGTTTTCCGCCTGGCAGGCAATCACGCAGGCGTTGCAGCCGGTGCACACGTTCAAGTCGATGCTCATGCCCCACTGCTGCGGCGCGTCCAATGGCGGATGGGTGTAGAGACTCGGCGGCGGGTGCGGCAATTCTTCCGCGCCCGGAACCTCTTTCGCAAAATCATTGTTCTTGCGATAACGCTCCAGCGTTCCCTCACGAATAAGACCGCGGCCTTCGATGCTGAAATGTTCCTGTGTAATTGAGAACGGATAACGGCGGCCAACCTTCGTCACTTGCACGGTCTCAATGCCCTTCGCACCAGCGACAGCAACATGCGGATTCGCTGCTGTTCGCAAGAAATAGCCATTAAACCCAGCCTGCTCTGTAAGACCCGGTTTTTCCTTCAAATTGCCGCCTGCATACGGAAGCTCGACGAACTGCGGCATCTTGCGGCCCCAACCAAGCGTAACGGTAACGGAGTTGTCGGCATGCCCGGGAGATACGAGCGCTGCAATGACGAGCTCGCGTTTCATCATGGTCCCGCCGGCGCTCTTTTCATTGATCGCGATCTGCAACAAATCGCCCGTTTCGACGCCGAGCTTGTTTGCGTATTCAGGACTGATCAAGGCCGCATTATCCCAACTCAGCTTCGTGACCGGGTCAGGTAGCTCCTGTAGCCAGCCGTTATTTGCATAGCGGCCGTCATCCATTCCATAGCTGCCGGTTAACACAATCTCCGGCGATTCCGGTGTGGGAGGCGCGGGAACCGACGACGAATCGCGCGGCAGACCTGCGGCTGCGCCGACGTTGAATGCTGCAGGTTGATCAGCACTTTGAACGTGCGCAGCAAAACCGTCGTGCAGAAAGCGCGACCACACTGTTTGAAAATCGCCAGGTGGATTCGTTAGGCGAAAAGTTTCCTGTACCAGCTCGGGCCCTTCCAGTTTCGCGCCGCCAAGCAGCATGTTCATCAGCTCAATCTCACTCAGGCCGCCGAAAAGCGGCAGGATCATCGGTTGAATCGACAAATAATCCCCACCGGCTGTGAGCGCGTCGCCCCACGATTCGAGATAATGGGCAAGCGGAATGTGCCACTGGCTCAGCGCGGATGTCGCGTCCTCGTGATAACCAAGCCTCAGAATGTTCGGGACCTTCTTTTGCAACTCTACCCAATCGAGCGGCACTTTTGTTTGCGGATCTTCTACTAACCCGCGCGGCGCGTTGTACACGGGATCGCCGCCGAAAATGAACAACTGTTTGACGCGGCCTTCGTTTATGTCTGTCGCGAGCTGCGCGATGTCGATTGTCTTCGGATTGCGCGGAAGCTGACGCACGATGAGCGTTTGGCCGACATTTTTCAGCGCAGCATTGATTGCATAAACCAGCATCTGCACTGCAACCGGCTGTGTCGGGCCGGCGAGCACCAGGCTTGCTCCCGGTTTTGCTATCAAATCAGCGGCAACGCCATCAATCCATTGCTGGTCGAACGTGTTTGACTCGCCTTGGAAATTTCCAAGCAAAGAACCCAGACCGGAATCATTTGTTCCCGCGAGAATTTTCGTCGCGAGCGCATGCGCGAACGCGGGAATCTGGCTGGCTGGACAACGCAGCCGATGATCTGCCATCGCGCCTGTCAGAGTGAAGCGATGTTCGACCACATACAGCCGGTTCATGCTGTCCTTCGGGGCGCTCACGCGGCGACGTGAAGTGAAACCGCGCACAATTTCGAGATCGCCCTGACCGCAATCGAGAAAATCGCTATCGAGCGCAAGAATCACGTCGGCGCGATCTAATTTCGGCAATATCCGTGCGTTGGGGCCGAAAGCTGTTTGCATCGCGACGTTTGCGTCCTGACCAAGGCGCGGTTCGTAAACGCACCACCGCATTCCCTGGAATTTCTTCTCCAATTCTGTGCGAAGGCGCTCTCGCGTCGGCGAATTCGTCGCCTCCACCAGAAACGCAAGGCCCTCGCCCTGGTCATTCGAGATAGTTTTGCCAAATTCTCCCAGGAACTTCTCAAATTCTTCCCGCGTGCTCGCCTTGCCTTTCTGGACAAAACGTTTCGAGCGGGTCGGATCGTAAAGATCGAGAATTGACGCCTGGACAAATGTGTCCGTGGTGCCACCGCTTGCGGGGTGCAGCGGATTGCCCTCGAGCTTGATCGGTCGGCCGTCAACAGTCGTCGCGATCAGCGGAATGCCGCCAGTCCGTCGCGGCATCGCGGTCGCGTAGTAGAGGAATTTTCCGGGGATCGTCCACTCAACATTTTTTGTGAAGGGGACGAGATGCAATTCGGGGCGACGACAACTCGTTAGGCCAACTCCTGCGAGCGCCATTGATGCGCCCATCAATTTCACAAAATCGCGCCGCGACCATTCGTCACCGTTCAGTTCCGCCGCACCTGCGGGAAATTCGTGTTCCAACCATTGACGAAATTCGGGCGTATTGCTCAGCTCGCCGATGCTGCGCCAATATTTTGTGCCGTTGGATGGCTCGGGCGGATGATGGAAAACGCGTTTCATGGGCTTCGCCTGGTGGTCATCGGTGGCACCCCTGGCAATTTGTTGGCGGAGTAATCTTCCAGCGCTCCTTCAACGTCTGGCCTATCTCGGCTTGGGTGAGCTGCTTCTTCTTCGAAAAATCTTCGCGCGCGTCGCTAGGCTGACCGTACTTCGCGATAAACTCCGCCGGCTTAACGTCCTCAGGTTTCCAATCGAGATTAAAAACCTGATCATCGGGCCGTAGATAATTCTCAGGGTGCCGATGGCAATCCAGACACCACGCCATGCTGTGGGGTTGGGCGATGTGCACCACCGACATGTGATTGACGGGGCCGTGACAACTGAAACAACTGATGCCCCGGTTCACGTGCGCCGAGTGGTTGTAATAAACGTAATCGACCGTGCGATAGAGCCATACCCACTCGACGGGTTGACCGCTTTTCCAGCTCTCCTGCACGGGTTGTAGCTTGGGATTATCTTTCGCCACTTGCGTATGGCAGTTCATGCATGTCGCAGTGTTGGGCACGTTCGATTGCGCCGCCACTTCCACGAAGCTGTGACAATACCGGCAATCCATCCCCAGTTGAGT
>QHOX01000080.1 GCA_003219465.1 Verrucomicrobiota bacterium
ACGATCTATAAATTCGCTCCGGACGGGACACCCACCGTTTTCGTGGGGCCAGACGCGTTCGCGACCGGCGAGTATCCCGCTGGGCTTGCTTTTGACAGCAGCGGCAATCTGTTCATTTCCATCGAAACATTTACCGATCCGGGAGCCGACTCGATTGTCTATTTCAGCCCAACCGGCGTAAAGAGCCCGTTCGCTACCGGCCTAACTACACCTCGGGGTCTAGCCTTTGACAGTTCGGGCAATCTCTTTGTAGCCGAGGCCGGTGTACCCGAAATTCCGGGCGGCGATATCTTGACGTTCCCTCCTGGCGGAGGCTCGCCGACCGTTTTTGCCTCCGGCTCCTTCCGCCCAGAATTTCTCACCTTCGGGCCCCCGCGATAACTCACCTAATTGCGCCGCGCTGCAATCTTTTTTGCAACGCGGCGCAAAATTTTTTGGGGGTTCTGCACGCGCAAGCGTCTCCGAAAAAAATCTCAATTCACCTGATCACTTTGCTCGCTGTTTCGCGCCTTATCCCAATGAAAGCCAACTACGAAACCCAAAAAAAGAAAGGAACAACAATGAATCCACTAACTCAATTCAAAAAAATATTAACACTTCTCATCGCACCGGCGCTTGTTGCGATCGTGTTGCCTACGGTCTCGCGCGCGGACGCCGTCACTGACTGGAACCTGATCGCGTCAAACGCGATCGTCGTGACCGCGTTGCAGCCGCCGCCAGTGTCGGCGCTAAGCTTCGCGATGGTGCAAGGCGCGGTCTATGACGCAGTCAACGCGATCGACCGTGGCCACCAGCCGTACCTCGCCCAGCCTCCTTCAAATCCGACGGACTCAAAGGAGGCCGCCACAGCGGCTGCGGCTTACCGAGTGCTCGTGGGCTTTGATGATCTCCTTGGTCTTTTTCCTTCCCAGCAACCGACGCTGCAGCCGCAATACGATGCCTACATAGCGGGCCTGCCCGACAATCCTCCGGGATCGAGGAATGCGGGAGTCGCTATCGGCGAAGCGACAGCCAGGGCAATGCTCACCAATCGGCAAAACGACGGGCGCTTCGGCCCGTCGCCGACGCCGTACCCAGTAGCGCCGGGCATCTGGCGACCGACGCCGCCGAATTACGCGAGCGACCCCGCGCCGTGGGTCGGGAACGTGCGGCCATTCCTCGTCCCGAGTGCAGAGATGCTCCGCACGGACGGGCCCAACGCACTCACCAGCGCCGCTTATGCGGAGGACTTCAACGAGGTCAAGGAGCTCGGCTCGCTCTACAGTACGACCCGAACGGCGGACCAAACCGATGCCGCGATCTTTTGGCAGGGCCATGCCCACGCGCTTTTTAACGGGATCTTTCGCACGCTCGCAGCCAGCCAGGGACTCGACATCGTTGACAGCGCTCGCTTGTTCGCGATGGAGAACCTAGCCGCGGCTGATGCCGCGATCGGCTGCTGGAATGACAAGTACTACTGGCAGTTCTGGCGTCCGATTACTGCGATCCGCGAGGCCGACACCGACGGCAATCCCGCGACCGAGCCTGATCCGACGTGGCTGCCGCTGTTCGACCCATCCACACCAGTATGCGCCCTGCCGTCGCTCGTCACGCCGCCTTTCCCTGACCACCCCTCGGGCCACGCGTGCGCAACGGGTGCGTTTGTGCATACGCTCCAGAACTTCTTCGGCACCGACAAGATCGCCGTCAGCGTCTTCAGCGGCAAATCCTGTACGACGCGGAGCTTCGAGCGGTTCTCGGATATGCTCAGCGAAGTTATCGACGCCCGAGTGTGGGCCGGCATCCACTTCCGCACCGCCGACGTTCAAGGATCGGTGCTCGGTAAGAAGGTCGCCCAGTACCTCAAGAAGCATTATTTCCAGCCGGTCCACTGATTGTGAGCGATGCGGGGCCGCATGTGGGCGGCTCCGCATCGACGTTAAATCTCATCGCGTAGTACCGCGCTGCGGCTCGCGTGGGATGCCTTGGCGAAGGCGGACGTCGCCGCCAGGAAACCGATTACCCACGGAGGGAAGAATAGAATTTGGACACGTTCACACCACCCAATGGAGGTTCGCCCTACAACATTTCGCGCTTTTGAACGGTAATCGGTGAGCCGTCGGCAATGAACGCAGAGCGCGGTCGCTGATTTAACGCTTCGGCGAACTGTTTGCCGTCAAGCGCTGCTGTGTCCGCGTTGAATTCGAAGCTCTTCGCGTTCCAAATCTTCCAGCGCGGATGTTCCACGCGGTATTCACTGCAGCCGCTGCGAAGAGAAGTATAACCCCAGTAATGTTCGGTGATAAATTCGGCGTGCGATCCTGCTGGAATAGGTTGGGCCTCGCCAGTCGCCGTCATTTTGAGTGATTCCCATTTGCTGCCGCGTCGCCATGAGTATTCCACTTTCAAATTCGAGTCCACATGTTCGATGTCGTGCTTCATCGGCACGGCGACATAATTTTCTCCGTAAAATGCGCGCGCCAAGAGAGCGATTGCGCGACGCGGCACAAGTTCCCGGATAAAAACCACGCCACGTCGCCATGTGTCCGCCGATTTTCTCCGGACGTAGAAACGCAAATTCACTTCTTCGAAATCGCGGTGAAGCGGAATTGGGAGACCCAGGAGCCGCGTGTCGAGAAATAGAAACCCAACGACACTGAGGAAAGTCTCACCGTTTTCGAAATCGATTTGGGTTTCGGCCGGAACCAAAGGCGCGATCAGGCGAGGATCGACGACATAATTCACCATCGCGAGATAACGCCAGTTAGCCGTGAGGAATGGTTGCACGCGACGAACGTTAACGCTCAATCGGGTGCACGCGATAGCGCATCGCGAAGCGTTCCGAATCGGGAATCGCTGTCAGGTCGGCACGTTCGGTGGCAAAGATCCAGTCGGACCACGCCTCATCCTCTTTGCGAGGCGCAGGCGGCAGATTTTTCAACTCAAGAAATTGCGACGCGATCGGCTCGTTGCCGATCGAGGCGAGCAGCGACCGACTCTTGCTGTGCGTGAGGAGATGGACTTTACCGGGAATCGTGACATGCTCGGCGTCCTTCGTGATTGCGTTCCAATCGATGAATGCAAAACGGCTTTGCCGATTGTCCGTGTAAAGGCTGACGCGGATGCTGTAGCCATCAGGCTGCTCCGGAATTTTAAATGCGGCTGGGGCGCGAAGCTCGAATTGCAATTCGAGGCGTTTGCCATCGAGTTTTGGAGGTTTATCCGACAGCAGATACGGCACGCCGCCTAACAAGCCCGCAATGCCACAAAGGACCAGGAGCGCCCAACCTTGCGCAACCAGGAATCCGACAGGTCCGCGCCGCTGAACGACGACCGCCGAAATAATTCCGACGACTAGCCCCGCGATAATCCCGAGAGGTACGCACAGAAAAAAGACGGTCATTCCGCGCTGGCCCTCCATTTCCGGCACATGCGCCAGCCTCGTTAAATAGTCGCCGACAAAAAACGCCAGAATGCATCCGGCGAAAGCTGTGAGAAGCGCTATAAGCAAACCACGAAGAATGCGCATAATCTGAGACTACTCCGTCGCAAGCTTTTCAGAAGCTGGGGTTTTCAATCTAACACAAGCCGTCGCGCAATTGTCATTCTGAGCGAAGCGAAGAATCTCTGGCCATTCATCCGCCTACGTCCGCAGCAATTAGTCAGAGATGTTTCACTTCGCTCAACATGACACTGCCGCGAGATGAGTTCGCGGTCACTGCAACAGTCTTTCGAGCGACGGACTTGGTTGCGTGCCGAGGGTTGTCGCGCGCGCGTAATGTTCTCTGGCAAGTTCCCTCGATGAAGGTTGCGTTGTGATGAGAATGACTGCGAGATTAAAATGCGCGTCGGCGTAGTTGGGATCTTTCGCTATGGCTTGAAGCATTTCCTTTTCTGCCTCCTGCTGTCGGCCTTTTTGGCTGGCCGTAATACCAAGGTAATTGTGCGCGGTGGCACTGTTTGGATTAATCTCGATTGCTTTTCTTAATTCCTTCAGCGCATCGTCGAACCTCGACTGGCGATAATGAACGATGCCGAGCGTGGTGAGCACAAAATCGTCATTCGGCGCAATGGCCAGGGCTTTTTTCAGCGTTGATTCCGCAGATCGGATCTTGCCGGTGCGAAAGTAAACCACGCCAAGATTGGATAACGCGTCGAGGTTCTTCGGATCTTTCGCCAGGACTGTCTGATACTGCTTTTCCGCTGTTCGATATTTGCCCTGCTCAATGTTCTTCCGGGCCGCGCGCGCAACATCCTGAAGTTCGTTAGGCAAAGCCTTGGGGGCAGCTGTCGCCGTCGCATTCGATTTGCCCGGGGCTGCCGTCGATTTCTTTTCAAAAACAAAACTCGCTTTGAACACACCGGGCTTCTCGTTCGAAATTGAGACCACGGGTTGCCGGAACAGAGCGAGCTCTTCGGTGGTTAACTTCGTTACAGGCTGCGCGAGAAATTCGATCTGTTTGTTCAACAGATCCGATCGCACTTTCAGTCTCTCCAGCTCAGCCACCACCAGTTTTCTCGCCTCATCGCGCCGCGCTTCTTCCTGGCGTTCACGAACAACGATGTTGCGCAGCAGTTCGTTTTCTCGCGCGAGCTGAGATAACTCCTCGTTGTTCGCCCCGGCCAGCTTTGCGGCTTGAAGTTCCGTGCCTGCGTGTTCCAGCTCAACATCCAGCTCGGCGGCTCGCGCCGCCAGATAATAATTTCTGTTCTGCGTCTCGGTCAGCTGTTGTTGAAGCTGGGCCATTTGGCGCTCCATCTCAGCCAGGTTTTCGCTGGTTTTCGGATCGCCCGCGCTCAGTTTCTTAACCTTGTCCTCCGCAGCCGCGAGTTTCTGTTGCAGATCATTTTTCTCGGCGAGGAGCGCCTGAAAACGCGGTTCTGATTCGTTCGGAGATTTCAATTGAGAGAGCGCGTCATCACGTTCACGCTCAAGCGCAACGATGTGACTACTTTCCTCAGCAAATTTTGCCTGAGTATCGTCCCTTTGCTTTTCCGCAGTTATGCGCGCTTGATCGGCTGCGGTGACGGCTCCTTTTAATTGTGCAACCTCGGCACGCAACTGCTGCTGTTCCTTGTCACGATTAGCCTCAGAGGCCTTGAACGCCTTCACTGATTCCTGCATCTCCGTCAGCTGGTCACGCGTCTGACGTTCTGATTTCTTTGCGTCATCGAGATCGTTCTGGGCTCGCTCCAGCTTTGAATTGGTCTCCTTCAGACGGCTGTCGACCAGATCCTTTTCTTTTCGTGCGGTCTCCAGATCACCGCGCCCCTTGTCCAGTGCCGCTTGGAGTTGATTAATTTTGTCGCGCAATTTTTTTATCGCGTCTTTGTTCGCGATGTTGCGCGACGTGTCTTTGACGGTCTCGTTAGGTTGGGGCACCACGACTTCGGGACCCGGCTCGGACCACGCGTCACTCTCAGGCGCAGCGGGCGCAATTTCGGGCAACGGACTGGCGCTAGCGTTAAGTTGGGTTTGCCTAGTGATTCGCTCCTGAAGTCGCAGGATGGCTTCGCTGATTTTGCGCCCGCGATATTCCACAACCGCCGGCTGCCAGTCAGCGTGCGACTTGCGCAGCTCCTCGATCAGGCTGCCGGCGAAGCGATACTTGGCCAAAGCGGTCTTGAATTGGTCTTGGCGCTCGAGTTTTTCGCCCTGTTGCGCGGAGAGATACGCCTTAAGAAAAATTTCGCTTGGATCATCCTGTTGCGCCAGGGCGAGCGTGGTGGCGGCGAAGAAAGAGACGGCGAGCCAAGCCGCCACGCGTCGCACAATGCGACGCTGCAGCGCCGTCCCAAACCGGTTGGGGAGAGGTTTCCGGTCCACCGCCGCTGACAATTAGTGGAGCGGACGGGAAAAGTCGAGCCCTTTGTTTGCAAAGAAGGATGGGAATCTTAGACTCAGTTTCGCTTAAGTTGTGGTGGTCGTAGCTCAATGGTAGAGCCCCAGATTGTGGTTCTGGTTGTTGCGGGTTCGAGTCCCGTCGGCCACCCCAAATTGATTTAAGATTTGCGATTGCCGATTGCCGATTCCATTCTGCAAATCGGAAATCTGAAATTGAAAATCGCAAATTTAACAGTGCCTGTAGCTCAACCGGATAGAGCTTCTGACTTCGGATCAGAAGGTTGGGGGTTCGAATCCCTCCAGGCACGTGTTGTTTGATTCGCCTAAACCAATGATGACGGACCGAGACGAAGAGTTCATGCGCGCTGCCTTGGTCGAAGCAAAAAAGGCGCTCGGCCGAACAAGCCCTAATCCCGCTGTGGGAGCGGTCCTGGTAATTGATAATTGCATAGTGGCAAAAGGACATCATCGGGAAGCAGGCGGCGCTCATGCTGAGATTGACTGTTTGCGCGATTTCGGCGCGCCAATTCCTGCGGATGCTACGCTTTACGTGACTCTGGAGCCGTGTTCGACAGCCGGGCGAACTGCGCCATGCACAGAGGCGATAATCAGGGCTGGACTTAAAAACGTGGTCATAGGCGCGACAGATCTGAATCCGCGGCATTCGGGCAAAGGCATTGGCCACTTGCGAAACGCAGGCGTTGTAGTGCGCGCAGGGATCCTTGCGGACGAGTGCAACCGGCTCAACGAGGCATTCAACAAATGGATTGTGACCGGGCGCCCTTTCGTGATCGCAAAATGCGGCATGTCTCTCGACGGTCGATTGACGCGTCCCACCGGCGAGCCTCGATGGATCACCGGGCGGGATGCTCGGCGCGACGCACATCGGCTGCGCGCACGCGTGGACGCTGTGCTCGTTGGGGCTGAAACGGTGCGAGCCGACAATCCGCGCTTGACTGTAAGAGGCGTCCGCGCAGCGCGACAACCATGGCGCGTCGTGCTGACCCGCTCATGCCGTTTGCCGCGGCGGGCTCATCTGTTCTCCGACAAATTTGCGGCGCGCACATTGGTTTATAGACGAAGACGCCTCAGTTCGGTGCTTAGGGATCTCGGGAAACGCGGCATCACCGGCGTATTGATCGAGGGTGGCGGCGAAGTTCTTGGTGAGGCGCTCGCCAAGCGGCTAATCGATAAAGTGCAGATTTATTTCGGGCCAATTTTAACTGGAGGACCAATGGTCGCATTCCCGGGAGCAGGAGCGGGAAAAACTGCGGAAGCACTGCGGCTACGCGACGTTCGTTATCGACGAATCGGCGAAAGCATTCGTATTACGGCATACCCAGAGGTGCAGCCGCACGAATAACGGAGGAAACCTTTGCCCATTTTGCCTGTTTAATGACTGGGAGGTGAGATAATGAACAAGCTTCTGTTAATTGCACTCGTGGCGGGGGGTTTGATGCTCGTGGGAACGCCGCGTTCTGATGCTGGCGTATCGGTCGGAATTGGATTCGGGTTCCCTGTGGCATATCCATATCCATACGCATATCCTTATCCTTACGGATTCTATGGACCGTCCTTCTACGCGGGGCCGTCATTTTTCTGGCACAACGGGCATCGCGTTTTCGTCACGCGACATTCCCGTGTTCACCGTGTTCACCACGTTCATCGTCGGTAACCAATTCGCGTAGGTATCTAGGAAATCCGTTGAGCTGGCTTGACATCTATGTCGAGCCAGCTTGACCACGGAACTCGTCGCAAGAACGCAGGGATAGCGAGACTGCGATCTATTTTCCTGACTTTGGCGAAGCCGCCGGTTTCGTGACAGGACTTTTGCCCGGCTGATCGATTTGGAACTCTTTTTTCAACTGCTGAATGAGTGCCGGTAGTTCCTTTTGCCTCTCGGTTTCGATATGCTGCCGGAGGGATTGTTCGACTTTTCGGCGTTCCTGAATGTACCGAGATTCAAACCGGGCGCGATCCTGCGGATTGAGCTGAAGACCCGAGTCGCGAACTGCCGCGTCGGCTTCGCGCGTGATCATCTGCCGGCGCACATTTTCCCGCTGACGCATGAGATTGCGCTGCTCCGGGGTCATCCGCATCCAAAGCTCAGCGTTGCGCTGGAAATTTTGCCGGGCATCTGGCGGCATGGCCAGCCAGCGTTCCCTTACGCTCTGTCGTGAAGGTGGTCCGTGAGGCTGACCTGATGGCGGCCCATGAGGTTGGCTCGGCGGTGGCCCGTGAGGCGCCGCCATTGGCGGCGGCCGGCCAACCGAGCCGCGATGTTGTTGTGGCTGTGCTTGCGCGGCAGCGCAATACAGAGTGAAAGCCGCCAAGCCGACGAATAATTTACAAGCTTGGCCTATCTTCCCACACGTTATTTTCATCCCAGGCGATCAATTCATCCAGATCAGCCACGACGTCATAATCCTGTGGATCGATTTTAGCCACTACATCTGAGTCGCTCGAAGAAGTTGTCCGCGGACCCGGATAATGCGTGACAAGAGCAACGGCGACAACGACCGCTGCCACGGCCGACGCTCCAACAACCTTTCGCACGCTGAACCAGTTCCAGACCCGCTCGAAATGCGTCGGTTCCTGCCGAATTTTTCTTAGGACATTCCGAGCAAAAAATGGCGAAAGGGTGGGCTCAGGAAGCCGGCCGAGAACGTCCCATAGCTCTTTGTCATCTTGAGGTTCCATGTTGTCCATCCGATTCAACACTTTGCATATCTCGAAGTTGCGCTAGAACGCAGTTGAAAATTACCTTCAAATTCCCGGCGCCTCAAGAAAACCTTCCAGCTGCCGAATCCGGGTTGGATGCCGCATTTTGCGCAAGGCTTTTGCTTCGATCTGACGGATGCGCTCGCGAGTAACCTGGAACTGCCGACCTACTTCTTCCAAAGTTCGGCTGTAGCCGTCGACGAGGCCGAATCGTTGCTCGAGGACTTGCCGTTCTCGGTCGGTGAGCGTTTCCAGCACATCCTTGATCTTTTCCTTCAACAAAACGATGGCAGTCATATCGCTGGGGTTTTCGGCGCCCCTGTCCTCGATGAAATCGCCGAAGTTGGTCTCTTCGCTCTCGCCCACGGGCGACTGAAGCGAGATTGGCTGCTGCGCCATTTTTAAGACTGCCCGAACACGGTCCACTGGCAGGAGGACTTCTTCTGCTACTTCCTCAGGCGTGGGCTCCCGTCCATATTCCTGCACTAATTGTTTCTGCACTCGCAAGAGCTTGTTGATCGTCTCGATCATATGCACGGGAATCCGGATCGTGCGCGCCTGGTCGGCAATGGAGCGGGTAATCGCCTGGCGAATCCACCACGTCGCATACGTCGAAAACTTGTATCCGCGCCGATACTCGAATTTCTCGACCGCCTTCATCAGTCCCATGTTTCCTTCCTGGATGAGGTCTAGAAACGACAAACCGCGATTGGTGTACTTCTTCGCGATGGAAATAACGAGACGAAGATTGGCCTCGACCATTTCGGTTTTGGCCTTGAATGCCTGACGCAACCAGGTTTTCAGCGTCCGATATTCGTCGGAATAATCGGAGAGCGAAAACCACAGGCTTATTTCCAAATCGCGGACCTTGTTCTGAAGCTGTAACCGCCGTTTTTTGCCGCGAGGATTTTTGGCGAGTTCGGTGTGGAGATACAGCGACGTGTGGTGCGCCTCGTCGGCGAGATGCACGAATTCTTCGGTGACCCGCTGCTTCAGGTAAAAACGAGGGTAAATCCTTTGCAGGGTCGCCATCGTTCTTTGCAGTGCCCGGCGCTTTTGCGACGCTCTCTTTGAAAGGTCGCGCGCGAGTTCGGAAAAGTGCCGGCTGATGGATGCGCTCAATTGCTCCACCTGCCTACACAAGCGTGGCAGGTTCTTCATGTATCTCTCGCGGCTCTCGATTTTTTTATCGAGGATCACGCGATCGAACCGTTCCCGGCCCTCGATCAGCTTCCGCGCGAGATCCAGATGGCCGCGGGCAACAAAGCCGAAGCGACTGAGATGTTTTTGCACCATCGCTTCAGCCTCCTCAATTCGCTTCGAGATCTGGACTTCCTGGTCTCGGGTCAGCAACGGAACCTGCCCCATCTGCTTCAGATACATGCGCACCGGGTCGTCCAGAATATCAACCTTGGTTGCCGCTCTGCCGTCTTCTTCCTCTTCCTCCTCGTCGATGTCTTTTTTGCCGTCCCTGTAACGGTCAACCTCGGAGGCCTCAATGATGTCGATCTCCAAGCGGCGCAGACGTGTGAGAATCAGATCGAGTTCATCGGCGTCCGTGATTCCTTCCGGCAATGCCTCGTTCAGATCTTCGAACGTGAGATAACCTTGTTCTTTTGCCAGTTTGATCAGATCCCGAATGCGCGCTTGAACTTCAACTGACGAATACAGACCCGTTACTCCGAGCACCGGCACAGATAGCGATCCGTTGTTGTTAGGCCGCAGTGATGAAGACCTGACACGCTTGGCCTTAAGCGCATTGAGTCGCGGCGGTTTGCTGTGATTCCCCTGCGCATTCAAACGCCTTTTCGGTGCGCTGCGGCGCCGGCTGCTTCTAAGCCGCCGCGCCGACGACTGTCGGCTGCCCCCCCTTCGTTTCGAATGCCTGGCCAAGTTTGTTCGGTTAAGGATTTGGTCTAAGACTTTCGGCCTGCCACGCGGCGGTTGAACACACCTATGCATCCCCTCCGCCGACGGGCCGGGAAAATTCGTGGAGCTGTTCCTGCAGGTCAAGAATTTGTTTTTGCAAATTTAGGACCTCACCAGGGCTCAACCCGGAAACTTTGATCTGGTTTTTTGCCGTATCCAAACGACGACGCACAACACTCTGGCAGGTTCCCTGCCACCATCTTTCGACCACTGTTTCTGTGGCGGCGGGCATCTTTTGCATCAGCCATGAGGAAATGAGCCGTTCCTCCTCTGGCGAAAGCGTAGCCATGAATGCGTTGAGCGACGCGGTGTCATCCGGTTTGAGTTCGCTTTCGAGAATCCGGATCAGAATGTCCGTGTCCGGTACTTGCTCGAGAATCTCGCGCCACCTTTGCGCGTGAAGGAAATTGCGGGCGTCTACATCGCGCAGCGCCAGCAGGCAAAGCATCGCAATATCATGCGGCGGACTCGCCGCACCACGAATTTCAGTTGTGATCGAGTCCAAGGAACCACCTGCTGCGCGAGCGTGTTTTGCCAGAAGCGATTCGAAATCCGCCGGCGCAACACCGAGGCGCGCCGATGCTTTGTTGATCACTTCTCCCCGCAGGACAGGATCGCGCAGTCGCGACACCGTCGCTGCCAAATTGCGGGCTGCTTGAATCTTTGCGCCCATGGAAGTCAAGTCGATGCTCGCGATCTCTCGCTCGATCCAGTAATCAAAAAAATCTCGCGCGTTGGCCACGCGTTTTTCGAATTGCTCCTTTCCGTCGCGGCGAACAAGCGAATCCGGGTCTTCGCCCGGCGGCAACTCCACGACTCGCACGATAAAATCGTTTTCCAGCAGTGCATCGAGCGAGCGCTCGGCCGCCTTGGCGCCGGCAGCGTCCGAATCGAAGCAAAGAACCACTTCGTCAGCAAAACGCTTCAGGATGCGCGCCTGAGTTTCTGTGAACGCCGTCCCCTGTGGCGCGACGACATTCATGATCCCTGCCTCGAACAAGCTAATCAAATCGAGCTGGCCTTCGCAAACAATCGCACAGTTTGCTTCGATCACGGCCCGCTTGGATTTGTGCAACCCAAAAAGGACGTTGCCTTTTCGAAAAAGCGGCGTCTCAGGTGAGTTCAGGTATTTCGCCGCCCCTTCCTCTTCTTTCAGCAACCGACCGCTGAACGCGATCACTTCGCCAACGTCGTTGCAGATGGGAAACATGATCCGGCCGCGAAAACGATCATACGAAGTTCGAGGATTGAGGTTTGATGTTTGATCGTCGTCCTTCGTTTTGATGAGGCCACTCGCAACGAGTTCGCGCGCGTCATAGCCTTGGCCGCGTGCCCAACTACCGAACGCGTCCCATTCATCCGGCGCGTAGCCAAGCTGCCAGCGCTTCGCGATTTCGCCCGTGATTCCGCGTCGCTTTAAATATTTCCGCGCGGGTTCCCCGATTTCCCTCTTGGTGAGATTTTCGTGGAACCATTCCGCCGCTTCGGCATGTAACTTTAGTAATTTGCGGCGTGTCTCGTATTGTCGATCTTCGTCTGCCGCGCCGCGTTGTTCGACAATGCTGATCCCGGCACGTGCCGCGAGCTTGCGCACGGCTGCTGGAAAATCGACGTGCTCGTATTCCATTACGAACCGGAATACGCTGCCGCCAGCGCCGCAGCCAAAACAATGAAATGTCTGCCGGCTCGGGCTCACCATGAACGACGGTGTTTTCTCCTGATGAAATGGACAGAGCGCCTTGAAATTCGCTCCCGCGCGTTTCAGCGGGAAATAGGAACCGATGACTTCGACGATATCGTTCCCGGCGGCGATTTGTTCGATTGTTTCTGATGGAATTGCCACAGGGAAACTGGCAAGCTTATCCACGTCTGATCAACTGAAAAGATGAAGATGTTCGCGATCAGCATTTGCGTCGCTTGTGGCCTCGGCGTTGCTGCGGCGGCTCCTGCGCGCGAAACGATTCACAAAGGCGACGTCGTTGTTGTGCCTGTGCACGGAGAAGTCACGCCGTCGCTGCTGGCGTTTTTGCGGCGAGCGGTCAAAACAGCCGAGAGCAACGACGCTTCCGCCATCGTTTTCGACATGAACACGTACGGCGGCCGCCTCGACACAGCGACCGAAATCGTCAACGCTCTCAATCAAATCAAAATCCCCAAGTACACGTTCATTAACACGAACGCAGGATCGGCAGGCGCGCTCATTGTCGTCGCCACGCAACACGTTTACATGGCGCCGGTGAGCGCAATTGGCGCGGCTGCACCGATCCTTTCCACGGGCGAAGATCTGCCCGCTACCGCAAAGGAAAAAACGATTTCGTATTGGTCTGCGCTCGTCCGAGGCTCGGCCATCAAGAACGGGCATAATCCCGACCTCGCCGAGGCATTCATGAACAAAGAGAAGGAAGTAAAAATCGGCGACCGCGTCGTCCATCCAAAAGGCGCAGTCCTTACCCTCAATGCCCAGGAAGCCACCGAAAAGATCAACGGCAAACCGTTGCTCTCGGAAGGCATTGTCGATTCGATTGCCGATCTGACCAAGAAAGCCGGACTCAAGGGCAACATCGTCAAGATCGAGCCAACTGGCTTCGAGCAACTCGCATTTTGGATCACTGCGCTTGCGCCGTTACTGCTGCTTGGCGGAATTCTCGGAGCGTATTTGGAATTTAAGATTCCCGGCGTGACGTGGCCCGGCATTATCTCTGCGATTTGTTTCGCACTCTTTTTCCTGGGCCATTATCTCGCCGGCCTCGCCGGCTGGGAGGTCGTCGCGCTCTTCGTTCTGGGAATGGTTCTGGTATTGATCGAAATACTTTTCTTCGCGCACAGCACAATCGTTTTCGGAGTTCTCGGCGTGTTTCTGATTATCGCATCGCTGTTGTGGACAATGATAGACCGTTACCCGCAGCAACCCTTTCTACCGACCGGCAAAATGCTTGCCATCCCATTGCTCAACATGTTCATCGCGCTCGTGGGAGCGTTGATCGTGATTGCGCTCCTCGCGCGTTATCTTCCGCGTACCAGTTTGTACCGGCGCTTTGCGTTGATCGATTCAAATCCTCCCGGACCATCTCTGGCCGGCGCGCCGCGACACTTCGCAACCGCACTGGCGCTCGCGCCCGGAATGCAAGGCACAGCCGTTACTGTGTTGCGACCCAGCGGCAAAGCGCGTTTCGCCGATCACGTT
>QHOX01000081.1 GCA_003219465.1 Verrucomicrobiota bacterium
AAAGTCTGCGTGACGACGCAGTTCGCGTCGATGTCACTCTGATTGACGCGCGAGTTGTTTTAAATCTAAAGCACATCCTTCTGCACCTGAGTGGCCGCGACATCCGAAGTGTTTCCGTTCGAGAATTCCACGCCGAGCTGCACCGGACGAATCCAAATGTGCGAGCACTAAGCGAACGTGGCTGGGCAACGCTGCATCGATTGCTCCCAGAAATCTTAAGTATCGCCAAGCTAGAGACCCGGGTCGAGAACGGACCGAGTTTGATTTTGCTGCGAAACGCTTCGCTATCTGCGAGCGAGACGGAACCCGGCCGGTTCACCGCTGCCGAGCTCATGATCACTTCACCATGGGTGCGCCAAACTTTTTCGCAGTTGCGGGGCGCAACTCACTGGGAAGGCAATCGCTTGACGCTCGCTGGACTGACTTTGACACACGGCCTCGACCTGCAAGCGGCCACGGTGGACCTTGCGCGTCTGGGGAACCAGCGGATGGGATTGCAGTTCGACGTCGATGCTTTCGGCGGCAAACTCCGCGCGAATATTTCGCATGAATGGCATTCACGACATTCTAATTGGAAGATTGCAGGTGGCGCCGCCGATCTTTCGCTGGCGCAAATTTCAGATGCGCTTGGTTTCGCCGATCGCGTCAACGGGTTGCTCCATGCCAGTAACTTCACGTTTCGCGGCAACCTGGCCGAGCCGGACCGCGCAACCGCATCGCTGTGGTGTGAATTAACCGGGCTTACCTGGCGCGATCGCACAGCGGAAGCGCTCATGCTCGGAGCCGCTCTGTACAACCGGAAGATTGAGCTCCAGCAACTTTATATCAGGCAACAAAGCAACCAGTTCACCTTGAGCGGCGAAGCTGCATTACCTGCGACTTCGTCCGAGTGGCTCAGGCCAGATTTTCGCGGAAATATTTCGGCATCGATTAATCAGCTCGGGGAATTTCTTGCTCTTGTCGGCGAAAACCCAGCCGATTTCGCAGGGAAAATCAGCATCCAGGGGTCGATGGACACCCACGGCCGCAACTTCGGCGGCAGCCTCGCGATCGAGGGCGCTTCGCTGACGTTTTTCAAACACGACATCGACAGCTTCAGTGCAAAAGTGACTTTGAAACCGAGCGACCTGGAGATCGAACGGTTCGATTTGGCGCGGAAGAGCGATTCTCTTTCGGGTGATGGCAAGATCGATCTCTCGCCAGAGCACACCTACTCAGGGAAACTTGACGCCCGGACCGACGATCTGCGCGATTACCTTCCGACCGTTCGCCAGTCACCAGGACAAAACGCAGGCCCGATTCCGGTAGAACTTCAAGCAACGATCGATTCGAGCCAGTGGGATACGCGCGGTGTGATCCACTTCCCAAGATCGAGTCCGATCACGTTCACCGCGAATTTTCCGCTACCCATCGGGACCACCTGGATTGCGTTTCAACTGTCTCCTCTCAACGTTTCGGTGGATTTCCCAACACTATTTCTGGCGGCCGCACCGCGGTTTTTCCATTCGGACATTCTGGAAGATGGCATTCTGAGCGGAAAACTCTCTCTCTCCGACACGTTGGAGCATCCGCGCATAGTTGGTGAAGTGCAGCTCGTAAGCGGAAAGCTGGCCGGCACCAACTCTTTGTTTAACCTCATCGGAGCCAGCACCCTAGCCATTTTTGATGGCAATCACGCTTCGCTGGAGTTTCTGAATCTCGCAACCAAAGATGTAGACCTGGCACTTCGCGGAGAAGTTGATTTCGAAAATACGAAAAACGTCGTGGTTAGAATCGCGGGAACGACGCCCATCTTTGATCTAATGTCGCGTCCTGTTGACTGCGTGAACAAAATTGAAATCGCGCCTGCAGCGCTGCCACTTGCTCCCGCCGCGCATGAGCTGGAGTTTCGCGGCCCTCTTCTGGAATCCGGCTGGAGCGTCAGTTTGAAAGAAGATATCGGCAGTCAGTTTTCCATTGTTTCGATGCCTGTCGGTGCCGAGCGCCTTTTTCCTCTTTGCTTTGGAACCGGCCCGGAGGAAAAAACATTGTTACTTGGCGCCGTCCCGCGTGCTGAAGTTGTTCCCCACACAAGTCAAAAAAAACGGGCGAAGCGGCGATAGCTCAACTACTGGTGTTGCTCGGTCACAAGCCAGCGGCAAAGCTTTTCCGCCAAATCGGGGGTAAGATTCACTCTAAACTCACTGCCTGTATCCAACTGCAACCAACTGCCGTTGTCGCGATCAAACAGTAGTTGGACCGGGCGACGTCCAGGTGAGCTGACAAGAATGTTGCGGACCTGACGCAACTCTTCGCCCGTCGTCGCGGACGAAAATCGCAGAAGAATCGCCGACACCTGTGATGCATCTTGCGATCTTTCGGTTGCGCCATTGGGTCTTACCGCTGCCAGTGGCTTAATTTCCACAGCCGTGGCTCGGAGTATTTCGTCGCGTCTGTCCAATGTTGCTTTCAATTCAACAACGTGTCCAGGCACGAGAATATCCGAGACCTTCAGATAAACCTCGTTCCACACAACCACCTCGAGCATGTCCACGAGGTCCTCAAGCCATACAATGGCGAACGGCTTGCCGTCCTTCTTCGTGAATTTTTTTTCGACCTCTACGATCGCTCCAGCGATCTTAAACTGCGCGCGATCGTCAAGGTCGCCTAACGAGGCAATCGATCGATAACTTTTCGCCGCAAAAACATCCGCATACGCATCCAGCGGATGGCCGCTGACATAAAATCCGAGAAGCTCTCTCTCGTACGAAAGTTTCTCGTGTTCGCTCCACGGCCTGCTCGATTGTCGCCTCGCCGCGGTGGCAGCGTGTGTTTGCTCGTCGAAAAGCGAAACCTGTCCGGCTGCCCGATCGCGCTGGAGAGCCGCCGAGGATGCAAGCGAATGCTCGATACAGGTGAAGAGTTCCGCACGATCATGTCCTGTGAAATCAAACGCGCCCGCCTTGACAAGGCTTTCCAACATCTTGCGATTAGCCACGCGCGAATCGAGCCGACTGCAGAAATCCTCCAGCGAAGCAAACTCGCCGCGTTCGTCGCGCTCGCGGACCGCCATCGCCATCGCTGCTTCGCCGACGTTTTTTATCGCTGCGAGGCCGTAACGAATAGCGGCGCTTTGTGGACGCGACGCCCCCGTCGCGCTTTGGAACGCAGAGGGCGGCGAGGGCGCCGCTGCTACAGTTTCCGGTGTAAATTTCAACCCGCTCTTGTTGATGTCCGGCGGCAGAATGGAAATGCCCATGCGTTTGCATTCGCCGACGAAAACCGAAATTTTTTCCGTGTTATTGATTTCGTTACTCAGCAAACCGGCCATGAATTCCACCGGGTAATGCGCCTTGAGGTACGCCGTCTGGTAACTGATCACGCCATACGCCGCGCTGTGACTTTTGTTGAATCCGTAACCGGCAAATTTTTCCAGCAAATCGAAAATGGCATTCGCCTTTTTCTCGGGAATTTTGTTCGTGCGCGCGCAGCCCTCGATAAAATTCCTGCGTTCCTTGGCCATCTTCTCCTTGTCCTTCTTGCCCATGGCGCGCCGGAGAAGATCGGCTTGCGCAAGCGAGTAGCCGGCAAGTTTGCTCGCAGCAGCCATCACTTGTTCCTGGTAAATCATCACCCCGTAGGTGTCGGCGCAGATGTCCTCGAGCAGCGGATGCAAATATTTTATCGGCGTGAGGCCCTTTTTCGCTTTCACGTATTCCGGGATCAGCTCCATCGGGCCGGGCCGGTACAGCGCGATCAATGCGATGATATCGTCGAGCTTTTTGACATCGAACTGCTTCGAGAGACTGGTCATGCCGCCGGATTCCATCTGGAACAGGCCGATGGTTTCGCCGCGGTTGTAAAGCGCGAAGGCAGCGGCGTCATTCAGCGGAATATCTTTTAGCGAAAAGTTTTGGTCGCGTTCGCGAATCAGCGTCAGCGTATCCTCGATAACGGTTAGTGTTTTTAAACCGAGGAAATCCATCTTCAGGAGTCCCAGATCGTTGAGCGGTCCCATGGCGTACTGGCTGATCACGTCATTGCCTTTTACGTCGTGGCAAAGCGGGATGTAATCGGACAAATCTCGATCTGCGATGACCACGCCGGCTGCATGAACGCCAGCGTTGCGCGACAAGCCTTCAAGAACTTTTGCGTGGTCAAAGAGCTGCCGTGTGGCCGGCTCTGTAGCGATCGCGCGTTTTAATTCCGCGTTTTTTTCCACTGCTCCATCCAGCGTGATGTTCAGCTCGTTGGGAATCATCTTTGCGATGCGATCAGCATCCCGATAACTCCAGCCCAGCACTCGACCCACGTCGCGCACCACGCTTTTTGCCTTGAGCTTGCCGAATGTAATAATCTGCGCGACGCGGCGTTCGCCGTATTTTTGCCGAACGTATTCGAGGACCTCGCCTCGGCGCGCTTCGCAAAAATCCACGTCGATATCCGGAGGCGAAACGCGATCAGGATTCAAAAACCGCTCGAAAATCAGGCCGAACTGAAGCGGGTCGATGTCCGTGATGCCAAGAACAAACGCAACGATTGAGCCTGCCGCAGAGCCGCGTCCGGGACCAACCGGGATCCCTTTTTCCTTCGCGAAATGAATGAAATCCCAAACGATAAGGAGATAACTCACAAACCCCGTTTTCTCCAAAACGCCGAGCTCATACTCAAGGCGCCGGTTCAGTTCCGAATCCCCCGCAGCCCGCTCGCCGTAGCGCGCGTGCAAGCCGTCATAACAAAGCTCGCGCAAATATCCTTCACGCGTTTTTCCGGCCGGCACTGGATATTCCGGATATTTCGAAGACCCAAACTCAAGATCGAGATGGCAACGTTCGCCAACCTCCAGTGTGTTCGTGATCGCCTCGGGAGAATCACGGAATATCTCCCGCATCTCGGCCGGCGATTTGAAATACAATTCCGGCAGATAACGCATCCGGCTTTCGTCCTGCACCATCTTGCCGGTGCCGATGCAAAGCATCACGTCGTGCGCTTCGTGATCGCTCCGGCGGAGAAAATGCACATCGTTCGCCGCGACCAAGCCAACGCCCAGATCTCTGGAAATCTGCACCAGCGCGACGTTGCACATTTTTTGCTCTTCCATTCCGTGATCGTGCAATTCAAGGAAGAAATTTTCCGGGCCGAGGATATCCCGATATTCGGCGGCACTCTGTTTTGCTTTCTCGATGTTGTTTGCCTGAATCGCGCTGTTGATTTCGCCCGCAAGACAACCGCTCAATCCAATTAAACCAGCCGAGCGCGCCGCCAGCATTTGCTTGTCAATCCGAGGCGCGTAATGAAATCCATCCAGATGCGCGGCCGTAACGAGCTTCACAAGATTGCGATAGCCAATTTCGTTTTCGGCCAACAATGTAAAGTGGTACGCCGATTCCCGCCGCGATGGCGGCCGGTCCTTGTGCGATCCCGGAGCGACGTAAACCTCACAGCCGATGATCGGTTTCACCCCGGCGCGCTGCGCTTCCTGGTAGAATTCAATCGCGCCAAATAAATTGCCGTGGTCGGTGATCGCCACGGCGGGCATCCCAAATTCCGCGGCTTTTTTCATCAGCTCCTTCATTCGGATACTTCCATCCAGCAGCGAGTATTCGGTGTGCAGATGAAGGTGAACGAAAGAGTCGCGAAACATCAGGTTTGAGTATTAAAACGTCAAACAGTTTTGGCAAATTTACCTACGTAACTGCCTTCGTTGAAGCGCCGAGGCAAGAACTGCGAGCCTGGCAGCCGAGCAATTCATGCTTCACCTGATCGCGTTTTGGCAGGCTCAAGCGATCGGATTGTTCCACTTCAGGCCTTTGAACCGTGCAAAATCCGCGTCCGTGCTCTGTAAAACACAATTGTGCTCAAGCGCCAGAGCAGCGAGGTGCGCGTCCGATACAAGACTGCCGATAGCTTTCCCGTCTCGAAGCATTGTTTGAAAAATCGCCCAGTGCTGCTCGCCTTGATGGATCATTCGCACGCATGGCTGATCAAGCCAGCTTTGGACACGCTCGACGGCTTCCTTGAGACTGAGCGGGCGGCGATGTAAGCGGAGATTTGTCCCAACGCGAATGAACGCTGTCAGCACCGGCCAGCATAAGCAAACGGGCTCAGCACCACTGAGCTGTGTGTCCCACCAAATTCGCGCCGCTTGATGATGTTCCGAAAGAGTGTCTTCGGCGTAGAGCAGCAGATTAGCGTCAACCAGGATCATCGGTGCTCTTCTCCCTCAGCGTGCGCCAAAAGCTCCGAAATGTTGTCGTAGCTCAGACCCGCGCGTAATCCCAGCGGACGCCCTTTAGTGCGATACGGCTTGGCCCGAGGCGGCCTCAGCACTTCGTCGAGCCCGATGCGCAAAGCGGTGTTGATGATTTGCTTGAACGGCTTGTGAAGTTTCGCAGCACTCTTCTTTGCCTTGGCTGCAACGTCCGGATCGAGAGTCAAGGTTGTCCTCATGCAAGACATCGTGATGCCTTTGTCTAGATTGTCAAGATGTGCAACGGCGATCACGGGCCGCAAAATCCATCAATAGGCAAAATTCCTCATCATGTGAACGCTCGTGTCACATCGACAAGAGCACCTTCTGGAGGTTGCGCTTCACCCCCTCACCGTTTCAGCTTTTCGCGAATAATGAAACACTACTTGACATACACACCGCGGCGTTGCTATGAGAGCGCGTGCTGCGGTTGGCTTTCGATTGCGAAGCGCCGCCCGATGCCCAAGGTTACTGCGACATGAAAAAACTGGAAGCCATCATCAAACCGTTCAAGCTCGAAGAGGTCAAAGAAGCGCTCGCGGAGCTCGGCATCGAAGGGATGACCGTCACGGAGGTCAAAGGGTTTGGGCGGCAAAAAGGACATACTGAGATCTACCGGGGAAGCGAATACACGGTGGATTTTCTGCCGAAGGTGTAAGTGGAAGTCGTAATGGCGGACGACTTGATTGAAAAGGCGGTCAATGTCGTGGTGACCGCAGCGAAGACCGGCAAGATCGGGGACGGCAAGGTGTTCGTGCTTCCGGTTGAACACGCGGTGCGCATCCGCACAGAAGAGATCGGCGAAAAAGCGGTTTAAATTTAATGGCGAAGCTCGAATGGCGAATGACGAAACAATGACAAAAGTGGGATGACGAAATCCAGGCCGCGGCCGGGTTCCTCATTCAGTCATTCTTTCGGCACTCGTCATTCGGATTTCGTCATTTTGCTTTCCATCAACTCTCAACTATCAACCAAAAACTCCGCAACATGGCCAAAGACAAAACTCCATCCGACGTCAGCAAAATGATCAAGGACCACGGCGTAAAGCTTGTGGACTTCAAATTCACCGATCTGCCAGGAACTTGGCAGCATTTCACCACTACGCTCACCGAGTACAACGAGGACATTTTTGCGGACGGACTCGGGTTCGACGGCTCGAGCATTCGCGGCTGGAAAGTGATCAACGCCTCTGACATGCTCGTCATTCCAGATCCGACCACCGCGTGGATCGATATCTTCAACGCCGAACCGACCGTCAGCCTCATTTGCACCATCGTCGATCCGATCACTCGCGAGCCGTACGATCGAGATCCGCGCGGTGTTGCCGAAAAGGCAGAGGCTTACCTCGAATCAACCGGAATCGCGGATACCGCCTTCTTCGGGCCGGAAGCGGAATTTTTCATCTTCGACGACGTGCGATTTGCCAATAGCGGCAACGCAGCGTCATACCTCGTCGATAGCGCCGAAGGACATTGGAACAGCGCACGCGAAGAATTTCCAAACCTCGGTTACAAGATTCGACCAAAAGAAGGGTACTTTCCGGTGTCGCCGATGGACACGTTGCAGGACATTCGCAACGAAATGTGTTTGGAGCTCGAAAAAGCAGGCGTACCGATTGAGCGCCAACACCACGAAGTCGCAACTGCCGGCCAGGCAGAGATTGATATTCGTTACGCACCGCTCAAACGCATGGGTGACAACATGCAGTACTACAAATATATCCTGCGAAACGTCGCCAAACGGCACAACCGGACGGTGACGTTCATGCCCAAACCAATCTTTGCTGATAACGGGAGCGGCATGCATACCCACATGTCGCTTTGGAAAGACGACAAACCGCTCTTCGCCGGGAACGGCTACGCCGGGCTCAGCGACACCGCGCTGTTTTTTATTGGCGGAATCTTGAAGCACGCGCCGGCGCTGACCTGCCTGACCAATCCAACCACCAACAGCTACAAACGACTCGTCCCGGGATTCGAAGCACCGGTCAATCTCGCCTACTCCGCCCGCAATCGCTCCGCCGCGATTAGAATTCCAACCTACTCCCCCAGCCCGAAAGCGAAGCGCGTCGAGTTCCGCACGCCCGATGCCGCTGCAAATCCCTATCTCGCTTTCTCGGCGATGCTTCTTGCAGGCCTCGATGGAATCCAAAACCGCATGGATCCCGGCGATCCGCTCGACAAAAACCTTTACGAGCTCCCGCCCGAAGAACTCGCGCAGGTGGCGAGCGTGCCGGATTCGCTGCGCGGTGCAATCGAAGCACTCCAAGCCGATCATTCCTTCCTGCTGCGCGGCGACGTCTTCAACGAAGATTTCATCGCCAACTGGATCGACATGAAGCAAAAAGAATACGACGTGCTGCGTCTTCGCCCTCATCCGTACGAGTTCGCGATGTATTACGACGTGTGAGACAGGGCGGGACGACAACAGGCTCGCCCGCCGCGAGTGTATGACGCGTGTTGTGATATATTCGAATATTAAAGAAGGATTTATGCGACGAACGACATTCGCGATGGAACTCGTAGCGCTTGCTCTTGCCGTCTCGGCATCGGCTCTCGCGCAAACTCCCACCGCCACGACTGGTAAGAAGGCCCCGGCTGTTCAGACTGCGGAATCGCAGGCCGCGCTGACGCCAACCTCGGCATTGGAGAAGTTAAAGAAGGGCAACACTCGCTTCGTCGAGAAGAACATGCGGACTCGCGACTGGATGGCCAAGGTACCCGCGACTGCGAGCGGTCAGCATCCGTTTGCGGCGATCCTCGCGTGCATGGATTCTCGCAATCCGATCGAGATCATCTTCGATCAAGGAATCGGCGACGTCTTCGGGATCCGCATCGCGGGCAACATCGTTAACGACGACGAACTCGGCAGCATGGAATACGCAACGAAGGTCGTCGGAGTGAAGCTCATCGTTGTCCTCGGGCATACATCATGCGGCGCTGTGAAAGGCGCCATCGACGATGCGAAGCTGGGCAATCTCACCGGGCTTCTTGCGAAGATCCGGCCCGCGGTATCGGCATCCGGCCCTGGAAGCTCGAAAGACGACGCGTACGTCACGAAAGTCGCGCAAGCCAACGTGTCTCAGGCGATGAAGGAGATTCGCGAGAAGAGCCCGACGATAAAGGAGCAGCTCGACGCCGGTACGGTCGGCTTGGTCGGAGCGATGTATGATGTCTCCACCGGTAAGGTGACGTTCCTGCCCGACTAAGGGCAGTCTGTCTGCCTTGGCTTAGGCCGCTTCGCACCTTCGTGTTGCACGCTTGAAGTCTTGTTGCCACGTTGAATTAAAACCAAAAGGAGGAGGGAGACCGTGGCCAAACCTAAGCAGACGGGCGTAAACAAGAGTCCGACCACTGCGCAACAACGTCTGAGTGATTTGTGGGAAGAACATGTGCAGCACGAGTTCTCGACGCGTCACACTGAAAAAACACTCGCCACCATGGTGGAAGACGCTTACGTCAATCACGTACCTGTATTGACCGGCGGTTCGGGTCGGGATGAGTTGCGAGAGTTTTACTCAAAACGTTTCATTCCGCAGATGCCGCCCGACACCGAGATGACGCCGGTCTCACGAACAATCGGTGATGATCAAATCGTGGACGAAATGGTATTCAAGTTCACTCACACCATCCCGATGGACTGGATGTTGCCGGGAATTCCTCCGACAGCCGATTCAGAGACGGCAAGCTGGCTCACGAGCACATCTATTGGGACCAGGCGTCGGTACTGGTTCAAATCGGATTGCTCGATTCCGACAAACTGCCCGTAGTGGGAATTGAAAGCGCAAAGAAAGTTCGCGATCCAAGTTTGCCCGCAAACGAGTTGATGAAACGCGTTGAACCAACTCGATAGTTATGTGTTTTCTGTCATGTTGAGCGGAGCGAAACATCTCTGGATATTCGCGCCGACCGTTCATTTACAGAAATGATCAGAGATTCTTCGCTTCTCTCAGAATGACATCGCAACATGGAATTCCCGACATCGCTTCTGACCGGCGCTTTGCTACCAGATTCACAAACGGAATTTAACTTATGAGCGTCGTCGGAAAAGTGGACAGCCTCTGGCGCTATCCCGTCAAGAGCATGCGAGGCGAGCAGTTGGAGGAAGCGTTTGCCGGTTACCCGGGGGTTTACGGCGACCGCGTCTTCGCCTTCAAAAGTTCGGCGAGCCCGGCGGGGTTTCCGTATTTCACGGCACGCGAGCAGCGAAGACTTCTGCAATATCGGCCCCGGTTTCGTCATCCCGACAAAGCCGCGCGGCCCGTAAATCTGAGCGAAGCGGACAAGATGGGCGCGGGCCCTCTCTCCGCCGACATTTCAGAGCTAATGATAGACGTTGAAACGCCGGAGGGAAAAACGCTCGCGATTGATGATCCGGTTCTGATCGAAATGCTGTGCAGCGAGGTCGACCAAAAGCATCAACTCAATTTGATGCGATCGCACCGAGCGCTTACCGATTGCCGTCCCGTGTCGATCTTTAGCTTGCAATCAGCGCGCCAATTGTCTGAAGAAACAGAAATTCCGATCGATAAGCGACGCTTCAGGGCAAACGTGTATGTGGATTTAGCCTCTGATATCGGGTTCGGCGAAAACGAACTTGTCGGCCAGTCGTTAAAGATTGGGCCGAAAGTGATTGTCAGAGTTTTGGAACGTGATCCGCGCTGCGCGATGATCACGCTCGATCCAGACACGTCCGAGAGAACACCAGCGGTACTGAAAAAAGTAGCTCAAGCGCATGAGGGCACGGCGGGAGTGTACGGTGCAGTCATCCTCGAAGGCATGCTGCACAAAGGCGATCCAGTCGAACTGCTGGAGTAGAAGCCTTCTCTAAAATCCGAAAACGGCCTGAGGGCAGGCCGTCTCCACATTCGTAATGGAGCCAGGCCGCCCCCGGCCTGCTTTGCATCGCCCGTCTCTTTGCGCGAAAAGACTCGCGGAATGCGAAACGGTCAAACCATTGAATCCTATGTTCCGGCGCGATTAGATGCCTTGCCGTGGAGCTCGTGGCATTGGCTCATCGTGGTTTCACTCGGCGCGACGTGGATCTTGGATGGTTTGGAAGTCACACTGGCCGGAGCGTTAGGCGGAGTTTTGACACGTCACGAGACGCTCGGCTTGAGCGACGCGCAAGTCGGTGCGAGCGCGACGTGCTATTTGGCCGGCGCGGTGATCGGTGCGCTGCTTTTCGGCTACGGGACCGATCGGTTTGGCCGCAAGAAATTGTTCTTCATCACGGTTGCGGTTTATCTGGTCGGAACGGCCTTATCGGGTTTCTCCTGGAATTTCTGGAGCTACGCACTGTTTCGCGCAATCACCGGAGCTGGAATTGGCGGCGAATACGCGGCGATCAATTCGGCGATTGACGAATTGATCCCAGCGCGTGTGCGTGGCCGCGTTGATTTGATCATCAACGGCTCATACTGGGTCGGCGCTGCGATGGGGGCCGCTGCCACGCTCGTGCTGCTCGATCCGCGCTACATTCCGATCTGGCTTGGATGGCGCTTCGCGTTTGGAATTGGCGCGTCGCTGGGATTAATCGTGATTTTCTTTCGCCGCTGGATTCCGGAAAGTCCGCGCTGGTTGATGATTCACGGGCGGAATCACCAGGCGGAAGAGATCGTTGCGGACGTGGAACGAAAGATTGGTGCGAGGTGGAGTAATGCATCTGTTTCGCCGCACATCATTCCAGCACTCCATCACTCCATCACTCCAGTTCGGATACGCACTCGAACGCATACGCCCTGGCGCGAGATCTGGAACGCGATTGTGCACGAACATCGGCGACGTTCATTTCTTGGTTTCGTGCTCATGTCAACACAGGCATTTTTCTATAACGCAATCTTTTTCACGTATGCACTTGTGCTGATGCGGTTTTACGGCGTGCCGGGAAAAGACGTCGGCGGTTATCTTCTGCCGTTCGCGCTTGGAAATGTGCTCGGGCCGCTGCTGCTTGGGCACCTGTTCGATACGATCGGCCGCAAACAAATGATTACCCTAACGTATACGCTCGCAGGAATATTGCTCGCGGTGACTGGCTGGCTTTTTCACGCCGGATTGCTGACCGCGCAAACGCAAACACTCGCGTGGACAATCATCTTTTTCGTCGCTTCGGCGGCGGCCAGTTCCGCCTACCTGACCGTGAGTGAGATTTTTCCCTTGGAGATTCGCGGAATGGCGATTGCAATTTTCTTTGCAGTCGGAACCCTGGTCGGTGGCGTCGGCGCGCCGCTGCTGTTCGGTTGGATCATCGGCACGGGATCGAGCACAGCATTATTCATAGGATATCTGGTGGCCGCAGCGTTGATGATTTTTGCGGCGGCGACGGAAGCATGGATTGGCGTGGCCGCCGAGCGACGCTCGCTCGAGCACATCGCCGCACCGTTGTCGAGCAAAGGGCTGTAATCTCTAGCCGCGTCTCTGTGAGACGCGCGGGGATTCGTGGTGCAAATACATCAGCGTCGCGCTTCGCACAGCGAAGCGGCTACAGTAGCGCTCCGCGGTCACAGACCGCCGCTACAGTGAACAGTAAGTTCGCGAGTATGAATTGGCCCCGCAGGCGTCAGGTTGCTGGAATAAAGATGGAACGCGTCGACGCGAATCATTCCAGCGTCGAACTCGGCATTCGATTGTAAGAATTTCCGGAGCGTTTGAGCGGAGACATCGCGGCAACGCGCGATCGTGACGTGCGGATGCCACGGGCGAAGCTCTGGTTCGATGCCGACGGCCAGCGCGGCTTCCTGCACGCGCTTGTGAATTTGGAACAGATGCGGGTGCGCTTTGCCGACGCCGATCCAGATAATTTTCGGCGCGCCTTTTGAGGAGAACACACCGACGCCATTCACAGGTAGAAAAAACGCGCCGAACCCGATCGCGCTGAGTTTTTCCCGAAGCTTGAGCTCAATATCTTCCGGTACGTCCCCGAAAAAACCGAGCGTCAGGTGCATCTGGTCGCGTTCCGTCCAACGCACGCCACGAATCTCCGGATCAAGATCTGCAAGCAATTGGCGCGTTGAGTCCGGCAGATCGATTGCGACGAACAGCCGTTTGCTCATGGCTTCGCCAGGTTAATCGTTGAATCGTGAACGTTAAATCGCCGAAATCCAACTCCGATGTAACGATTTAACGGTTTAACGACTTACGGATTCATTGTTCTTCTTCGTCGCGCGGTCGGCCAGGCGTGTCATCCATTCCGGCGTTAGTCGTGGTAGCTCCGAACCGGCCCGCGACTGCGCGCCGCTTTCGTCGGCTACATCGGGGAGAAACCGATTCACAATTTTCATGGCGTAGCCGGTGAGATTTGGAAACAGCGCGTTCCCGGCGATCGCGCCGCGGGCACCAAACGTGAGGGTAAGCGACGGCTGACCACGCCTGCATGCGGCGACGATTTTCCGCGCTGCGCGATCGGCGTCCATTGAGATCAGTGGTGCACCCGCGCCGGCGGAGAACCAGGCAAATTCAGCGTCGTGGTTGCCTTTGAACTTTGCATTCACATGTGAGCCGGTGCGCATGAGTCCCGGCGCCACAGTTGTGACCTGAATATTATCGCGCGCCAGCTCAGCCCGAATCGCATCGGAGAAACCGGTCAGCGCAAACTTGCTGGCGCTGTACGGCGCGAAATGAGGCAGGGCAACTTTGCCGCCTATGGAGGAAATGTTCACGATACGTCCCCCACCCCAAAGACGCATCTCTGGCACGATCTGCGAAACCAACTCGTAGGGCGCCCAAAAATGCAGTCTCATCGCGCGTTCGTAATCTTCGCGGCTCATGTGATCGAGCGGACCGACTTCGATGATGCCGGCGTTGTTGATCAGGATGTCAATCCTGTCGAAATGATCGATTACTTTCCGGACAGCGACCTGAATCTGATCGCGATCGAGCAGATCGCATTCGACCGTGAGAATTTTTCCGCCGCGAGCAGTGAGATCGGCTTGTGCGCGCGCAAGTTCTTCTGGATCACGCGCGAGGAGAGCAACGTTTCCGCCTTGGTCGCAAATGTGTCGCGCCAGCACGAGCCCAAGTCCACGCGATCCGCCACTGATCAGGGCAACTTTATCGCGCAACGTGTATTGCGCCGTGCGAATGACGCGAGCGGTTATCCAACCGCCGAGTAAAAGAGCGCCTGCTCCGAGCCAAACCCGAGTATTCATTTGCACGACCCCATAATCAGATACGAAAGGTTTGGAGCCAATGGCCGTGAAAGACAAGGCGACGGCGCGTCATTTGTTGGGGCAGTTATGCGTGTTTGCGATTGAAGCGCGCGACTTCACGCGCCGTCTCGCGATCAACAGCGCGCTTCTTCAAATCGGCACGCTTGTCACGCGCAACCTTGCCGATGCCTACGCCGACTTCGGCTTTCACCTTCCCGTTTTTCCAATACAACTTTAGCACCACGAGCGCGCGGCCTTTCACTTGCGTTTCGCCGTAGAGCCTGTCGATCTCCTCACGGTGGAGCAATAATTTGCGTATGCGTTTTGCGGTTGGAATTTCGTGGCTGGCCCGCTCGTAGGGCTGAATATCGGCATTGTAAAGGAACGCTTCGCTGTTCTCGATTCGCGCGAAAGCGTCACTGATATTGGCCTTGCCCGCGCGGATCGATTTAACCTCGCTGCCCTTCAACTCGATGCCCGCTTCGTAACGGTCAACGATGTGATAATCCCGCAGCGCTTTGCGGTTAATAATCGATTCGGCTGCCATATTGCCAACGATCCCGGATTCTCGCCACCGGTCTCCGGTTCGTTGTAGCGTCCACTGTCCTCAGCGGAAAATCCAGTGTACGAGCATCGAGACGTCCAACAAAATTGAAGGGCGTCCGCCGCGGCGGACGCCAGAACCTAATCGAAAGCAGTGTCCGGAACTCTTACGCGCCGTCGGTGGAACCTTCGAGCGACTCGTAAGTCAGTTTGCCGGCGATGATTTCCTTCAGCGCGATGTCGGTTAACGACATTCGCGGTGTCGTCTCTACCAACGGCCGATGTCCTAAGCCAAGCTGACGCACACGCTTGGAGACAACATTAATCAGAAGTTGCTGATTCGGGATCACCTGTGCTGCTTCCTGAAGAAGTTGAGTCGTCATATGGCGCAAGGAACGAACGGGGCGGACCGCCTCGGTCGGGAATTGAAGGATAGTCGACACGCTGCTTGTAAGCGCGGATGGAACAAGTTGCGGTGCGAGCATGGTAAAAATGAGTGTTGACTTTCCAAATGAAGCGGCTCGTTGTCAACGCTTTTTGTCCGGGAAAGCACAAAGTAATTTCGAGCCACGCAGCTAAGGCGGACTTGCCGCCAAGAGGTAACGGACGTCATCTCCGCTGCCACTGGCCGACCCACGTGCCCCATCCGTAATACCCAAATGGAACGAGCCGGCCCTCACTCACAAGTGCATCAATCTGCGCGCGAAGCGGCGCCGCTTTCGCTGGGCCAAAGTAATCGTCGATCACGACCCAGCAGCCATCGTTGAGCAGGTCACCGTAGCAATCCAAATCCCGACGCACGTTATTGTCCGCGTCGAAAATAAACAGGCCAACCTCGGGGCCGCTCAAGCACTGACGGACTTCCGAGATGATTGCCTCGTCCGAGGAGCGCCCGTTGATCAAGGTAACGTCTTCCGCTACGCCGAACCGCGCTAGGTTCTTTTTCAAATCCTTGATGATGTTCCTGCTCGATAGTCGAAAATGTTTTACGCTCCCTCCGGCTTCAATTGTAATAATTTTCTTCTGCACGCCAGACTCACGCGCACCAAACGCCGCGGCGATCGTCGATCCGCCGACATATGGGCCGATCTCGAGCACATTACCTGCGCCGAAGCGCGCGAAGTGATAGATCAGGAGCAAAACATCCATGTGCAACATCGACGCTTCTCGCCCGACTTTTTCCAATCGCTGTCGCACTTCAGCGCTGCGGTATTCCATCAGCGTTCGAAGCAGCTCCAGCACCTGATTCAAATGAGATGAGTTGCTCACTTGTGACGTTGGCTGCGAAAGCACGGCGGATTTTACTGCTGTCATTTGGTGAAGCAAGGCGAGCAAGAAAGCTCTGTCCTTGCGATTTGGATCAAAATACGCGAAGTAGGACTCGCGTCCGCAGGGTACATCGGATCATTTCGGGCTGTGGCTCAGCTTGGTAGAGCGCCTGGTTCGGGACCAGGAGGCCGTGGGTTCAAATCCCACCAGCCCGATGTTCATCACCGCAAATTGAAAGATGTTTTATTGTTATGTGTTACGCAGCGAGAAAACCGAACGACGCTACGTCGGCTCTTGTGAGAATTTGGCAGACCGCATTCGGCGCCACAACGGTGGCGAGTCGAAGGCAACGAAACATGGAGTGCCTTGGGCTCTAATCCAGAGCGAAGCTTTTGCCACTCGTACCGAAGCAACGCAACGCGAGCGATACTATGAAACTGGCCGGGGCAGAGACGAGCTCGATAAGTTACGGTAGAGTGGTCGCCGCGGCGACAGGCCATGGGTTCAATTCCCACCAGCCCGATAGCTTCCGGCTTGCTGTAGTGTGCGCTGTCCTCAGCGCGTTGGATTCCGTGCGACCGCCCAGCTGGTCCGCTGGGGACACCGGACGCTACAACACTCGGCCTCAGATCTAGCACGGGACTTCAGTTAAAAGAGGCGTTTGGCACAAACGTCTCTACACTGTAATTATCGAAAGCCCTTCCCTCTATGCATTCCTCTACCACGATTATCGGCGTACTGATTGGCGTGGTGATTCTGTTCTTCGGGCGAAAGCTGTTCTGGTTGTGTGTTGCCGCAGTCGGATTCGCTGTCGGCGTGGAGATTGCGCCGCTGCTCATTAACGAGCCGTCGTCTCTGCTGGCACTGCTCATTGCTCTCGTCTTCGGCGTGCTCGGAGCATTGCTTGCTCTTTTCCTGCAGAAAATCGCGATTGCCGTACTCGGTTTTTTAGCAGGCGGAAAGCTCGCGGCTGCGATTGCTGCTGCGTTCTTTGTTCACTATGCGCAATACTCAACAATCATCTTCGTCCTCGGCGGAATCATCGGGGCAATTCTCCTGCTGGCGGTGTTTAATTGGGCACTGATTGTTGTCTCCTCGTTTATCGGCGCGTACTTGATTCAAAGCGCCATTGTGTTGCCTCCGATCGGTTCGACCCTTGTATTCGTGGCTCTCGCGATCATCGGTATACTCGTACAGGCCGCCTCCTTCCGCAGAACTACGATATAAGAGCACGGATTTGTGCTGACAATCGCGCCGCGATGTCGACAATCGGATTGTGAACTCACCAAAAACTGGATTGCGCGTCGCCAGCGTGTTGTTCGGGATTTTTGCAATTGTGCATCTGCTGCGGTTGATCAATCAAGCCCAGGTCACCGTCGGAACGCTCACAATCCCAATGAACGTAAGCTGGATCGCCCTGATCGTTGCCGCCATTCTCTGCGTGTGGCTGTGGCGACTGGCTTCGCCACGTTGAATCGTAGTAACGATTTAACGAATCACGCCAGCCATTCATTGCTTGGTCATTTCGAAAGCCAGTCCCGCGGAACATCGACGTACGTTGCATCGAGTTCTACGACTGACGCACAGCCAAGCAGCTTGAGCGTGCGCACGAGATCCGAGCGCAAAATCTCGATCGCACGCGCAACACCCGCACCGCCCGCCGCGCCGAGCCCGTAGGCGTACGCGCGTCCGGCCATTACGGCGCGGGCTCCCAGACATAGCGCTTTCGCAATATCGCTGCCGCGGCGAATCCCTCCGTCGAGGAGTACCTCGACGCGGTCGCCCACGGCCGTCACAACTTCGGGCAAAATGCGCAGAGTTGGCGCGACGCCGTCGAGCTGTCGGCCGCCGTGGTTCGAAACCACTAATGCGTCTGCTCCCACGTCGACGGCACGCCGGGCGTCCTCTGCGGTGTGGATGCCTTTTATCACAATCGGCCTGTTCCACGCCTGACGAATCCATTTCAGGTCCTCCCACGTCACAACGGATTGCTCGAGAGCAGCAGTGACATCGGCATAGAGCATTGGTCCCTTTCCCGGAATGACGACATTCTCAAATTTCATCAATCCGCCGTCCGCGAGAAGAGCCGCCAGCCAGCGGGGCCTAACGAGAAGCTGATTCACAAACGGCAGCGTTTGTCCGAGCTTTCCGCTAAGAAGCTCTTTCGCCCCGTTGCGAAGGTCGCGTTCTCTGAAACCTGCGACTGGCGTGTCGATAGTGACCACTAAGGCCGAAAAACCAGACGTGCGCGCGCGGTCGATACCGCTCAAAGCACACTCGCGACCGCCAATGAGATAGAGCTGGTACCAGACCGGCCCTCCAGACGCGGCTGCGACGTCTTCGATCCGGCAGCCCGAAAGTGTTGAGAGCGTACAAATGATCCCCGCTTCACCGGCAGCGCGCGCCGCTGCTTCTTCTCCGCGCGGAAACATCAGCCGACAGCTCCCAACGGGCGCGAGGATCAGCGGCACGCTAAGCGAAGCGCCGAGCACGGTGGCGCGCAGATCGCACACAGGTGTCGAAACGGCACAACGCGGTCGCAATGTCATCGCTTCGAACGCCCGGCAGTTTGCGCGTAATGTCGATTCGTCCTCAGCGCCACCGTCGATGTAGTCGAACACGACGCGAGGGAGCCGTCGCTTCGCCCTGCGCCTCAGATCTTCGATGTTCAAAACGCGCGGCGCTTGGACTGATCTAGACAGGCGATTCATAGAGCGTCGCGCAACTGCATTCAGCTTTCATTAACACCGGCCTTTAGACCGGTGCAATCCGTGAATGGTAACTCAGGCATCCTGCCTGATTCGTCGCGCAGGCTTCTCAGCCTGCCGAATGCAGCAATAGCTCGACAAGCAAGATGCATGTCCAACCAGACAGGCTGGAAGCCTATGTTACTAGTGCCGAAAATGACGAACGCCGGTAAATATCATGGCCATCTTGCGCTGGTTAGCTGCGGCAATCACTTCTTCATCGCGCACCGAGCCGCCCGGCTGAATCGCGCAAGTTGCGCCAGCTTCGGCCGCCGCGATCAGCCCATCCGGGAATGGAAAGAAAGCGTCGCTCGCGACCGCGCTGCCCTTGAGCGAAACCCCGGCCTCGTTCGCTTTCCAAACCGCGATCCGCGAAGCGTCGACACGCGACATCTGGCCGGCGCCAATTCCAAGTGTCCGGTCTGCTTTGGCGTACACGATGGCGTTTGATTTTACGTGCTTGACGACGCGCCAGCCGAACAACATCGCGTTCAGTTCCGCTTTCGTCGGCCGCCGCTTCGTCACGACGTTCGGCGTCAGCTCGCCATCGACATCTGCGTCTTGAACCAGCACACCGCCGCAGACCGAGCGCAGATCGGTAATTGGCCTTCCTTCTTTCGGTGACGCCAAAAACCGAATCAGCCGCAGATTTTTTTTCTTCTGCAGAACGGCGCGCGCTTCGATCTCAAAATCAGGCGCGATGATCACTTCGCTGAAAATTTCGCTGATCGCTTTTGCCAGCGCTTCATTCAACGCCCGGTTGCACACGATAATCCCCCCAAACGGTGCTTGCTTGTCCGTCGCAAACGCCTTCTCCCACGCGTTGCGGAGATCCGGATCGGAGCCGACGCCACAGGGGTTCGTATGCTTCAAGATCGCGACCGTCGGGTCGTCAAATTCGACAATCAAATTAGTCGCCGCGCTAATGTCGAGAATGTTGTTAAACGAAAGCTGCTTGCCGTGAAGTTTTTCGAAATATCTGTCGAAATCGCCATAAAGCGCGGCATCCTGGTGTGGATTTTCGCCGTACCGCAAACGCATCGCCAATGGAAGCGAGAGTGAAAACGAGGCGTCGGTCCTCTGGTGTTTGTTCAAGAAATTGGCAATTACCCGATCGTATTCCGCAGTCCTGTTAAAGGCTTTGATGGCCAGGCGTTCGCGCAGTTTCAGCGTCGTTTCCCCATCGTGTTTACGCATGTTTTCGAGTACCGCGCCGTAATCTTTCGGATCGACGACGACAGTCACCGACTCGTAATTTTTTGCAGCGCTTCGAATCATCGATGGTCCCCCGATGTCGATGTTTTCAATTGCTTCCGCTAGAGTTACGCCCCGCCTGGCGACGGTGGCCTCGAAGGGATAAAGATTAACCGCCACCAGATCAATTGGATCAAAACCGCACTCACGCGCTTCCGCTTCGTGTTTCGCATTGCCCCGCTTGTAGAGAAGCCCACCGTGGACGCGGGGATGCAAAGTCTTTACACGGCCATCGAGCACTTCAGGAAACGCGGTGAAACTAGAGATCTCGCGCACGGGAATTTTTTCTTTCCTCAGCAGGACCGCTGTTCCGCCTGTGGAAATGATGTCTACCCCCTGGCTCTCCAGCGCGCGAGCAAACGCAGCGACGCCGGCTTTGTTAGAAACAGAAATGAGCGCGCGACGGATTTTCATGAAGACGTCAATCGAGATTCGCTAAATCGTTACATCGATTCACGAATTACGATTCACGCAAAGCCTCAGCGGTCGAGAATGACGTTCTTGGCCACAGGATACAGCACCGGGCAGCAGCCAATGGTTTCGCAAAATGCCTTGCTGAAATGACTCAGGCTCGAATAGCCCACTTCTGTCGCGGCTTCCGTGACATTGTAACGGCCGGTGCGCAACAACTCAGCCGCCCGTTCCATGCGAACGTTTCGCAAGTATTGCGGAATTGTGTGACCGACTTCGCGTGAGAAAATTCTGCTTAGATAAAACGGGCTGCAGCCCACTTCTTGCCCCAGCATTTCCAGCGTCGGCGGGTTCGCCAAGTCGCGCGTCAGAATCTCCTTCACCCGTTCCACTCGCTCGCGCGCCAGGCGCTTCTGACGCATGCAGAAAAATTCGGGATCCTTCGGCGCAAAGAAAAACTGCGCCATGAGCTCCAAGGCTTTGCCTTGGTACCAGAGGACCTGCGCTGCTTTCGCCACGGGAGGCTCCGCCAGCCTCGCCACCACGCCGCGTTGCTGCATTGTCATCGGACGCGCGGGCGCGACCACGTTCTCCTCTTTCTTTCCGAAAAGTATGCGGCGAATCTCAGGTTCAAGGTCGGCTTCGTTCTGCGCAAGCTGGTTCCGCAAATGCTCCCGCGAAAATTCGAGCGTCACGAATTGATGATGATCATGTGCGCGCCGTGACGCAGGCAATGGCCTATCGGCAACAGCATAATAGCCGCAATTGCCCGGGAGATAATCGCTGCGTGTGTCACCGGGTCCGCCAACGGCTCCATGTCCGTTGAGGTTCAGGCAAAACTCCAGGCTATTGGGATGAAACGTGCGTCCCCAGTTAAACGAACGTTCAATGCGAAAGTCGTGCCACTCGATCGCCACACCGATCTTGTCGACATCTCCGTACAACGGACGCCACCCGTCTTTCAGTTCGCGCCATGCAGCTTGTTCCGCTGCGCAACCAGGATTCATCTTGCGTAAATTACGGGTGCTGGTGCGGAAAATGCAAGGAAGGTTTGACTTCCTCCAACGCAGCGCGGTCCCACTTCCCCAGAATTGACGCCGCGTCATACGTGCTCTGGGCGAAATCGAGCAGGACTTCATCCGGTTTTTCGGCCGTCCGCACTACGTCATATGGCAACATGAACTCCCGAAATTTCGGTTCGTAGTAGGCTGCCGCCGGCTGGACCTTGGCCTCTGCAAATCCCTGTGGTTCTGGATATGCGTACGAATAAAAAATCGGCGTTGGCGCCGCGGCGTTGCCCGGCCAAAAACCGAGGCTGCTCACCTCCTGCGAGTACGCCTCTCGCGTAACTGCATCGGGCAGATGCGGGATCCCGCCAGGATGCGGCGGAGCTGGCCGTCCGGAAAAGCGCGTGACCGCCAGATCGAAGCTGCCCCAGAAGAAATGCACCGGGCTGCATTTGCCGCAAAACCCTGATCGGAACTCCTTGAAAACGCGATCGCTCTGCACCAGAACGCGCCAGAATCGATTGGCGTATTCCCGATCGTAAGTGCGGTGCTCTTCATCCTCATCGAACGGGATCGGATTTTCAATCTCGTTGGGCAACATGTTGATCTTGACCGGCAGTTCCAAGTCATTCAGCGCCTTCATGACAGCCTCATAGAACTTCGCGACTGATTGTGATTGTAACCTCAGCGTTCGCGTTGCCCCGTCGCTTTTCAGAATGCGCAATTCGTGATCGATAAAATCAAAACGAATCTCGAAAGTGTGAGAACCGTGCGGGATGGGGGAACTCGTGAGGCCGCGTGAGGTGACGTAGAGCGTGACGTGCCAGGAGTGATTCGTCCATGGACTGAGTGTCAGTCGAATCTTGCCGACAATCTGCGTCCACATGTGCAGCGTCGTCGCGGTATCTTTCCACTCTGCAAAAGGCAGCGCTGGCCACGAATTAGATGCGCCGTTCATTTTAGCTATTCCTACCCGCGATTGATGAAATCGGTAAACGAACGCTTCACCCTCTCAAACATGTCGCGCGCTTCCTCCTGCGTCCGGTGAAAGGTATCCTTGATACGCCTTTTGACGCCACTGAAAGGGCCCCTTTCCTCGTCGCTGTCGTAATCGTTCTCCACATCTTCCATGGTGGCCCCGGCAAACATGCCCTCCGTTCGCTTCACGGTGCCGCGCGTTCCGCCTATGTAAATGGTGCCGACGGGATGCGACGACCTGTTTCGGAGAGTCACGATCCACATCGGTTCGCCGCGATCGTCTGTGCGCAACGTGTAATCGGCTGTTGCAAAACTTGTGTGCGACGCCTCGGCCGTATGACTCGCGACTGCGTACGCGCCGCTGGAATCCAGGTTCAAGCGCGAGACATCTATCGTTGCTCCTTCAGTGGAACCTGCCAGGTCACGGTCTGCCTCATCGTCGGAATCAATTTTTCCATCGGCAATTTGCAGTTCGCGCACCCCGCGACCCTGCGGATCTTCCACAACAATTTTCCATTTCTCTGGCTGCGGATCGCCCTTGGTCCCTGTAATTAACACAATTTGATGGAGCGCGTCGCGACCCAATTCCCCGCCCACTACACGCAACGCTTCGTACGCAGTAGCGTTTTCCTCTGCCCAGACCGGCGGCGCCAAAAGCAAAAGCCCAACCCACACTCGCCACATGCGGCAAAATTGAACAGCGCTTTGACTGACTGTCCATCGGCTTTTTGCATTGAGGCGACTGTCCCGGCCATTTCAAAACACGCTCACCCTTGAATCAGCGGCTGAAATCTGCTCACGTGTTTGCGAGCCGCGATGAAGAAAAGCAAAGTCGAATTTAGCAGTCACACTGCGAACCTCGCGTTGCTGAGGAAATGCGTCCGCGATTTTTTGAACGGCTATCCGTTCTCCGAAAAGGAGCGAATGTTCATGGTGCTCGGCGTGGATGAAGCCTGCACGAATGTCATCCGTTACGCATACCGCTTGCGCGATGATCAACTCATCTCGCTGCGAATGGAGGGATTACGCAAATGCGTGCGCATGCGCTTGCGGGATTATGGCGAAAAAGTCTTCCTGCAGGAAATGAAAGGCCGCTCGCACGACCTGGTCCAACCGGGCGGGCTTGGTCTTCACTTGATTCGCTACGCCTTTGACCAGGTCGATTACATCCACAAACGTCGCGGCACAGAGCTGGTGTTGACCAAAAATTTGGAGTGATGGAGTAATGGAGCGTTGGAGTGTTGATATCTTCCGGCCATTACTCCATTACTCCACTACTCCAACATTCCAATGCCGATGAAACCGCCGGAACCAGACGCTGCGTTTGAAATTTCGCTGCGACCGCCAGCATTCAGCGAGTTTACCGGCCAGGTGAAAGTGCGCGAACGGCTGGAGCTGATGGTGGAAGCGGCTAAAAAGCGCGGCGACGTGCTCGAGCACATTCTCTTGAGCGGACCGTCCGGGCTCGGCAAGACGACGCTCGCCTACATCATTGCCAACGCGATGAGCGTGAACATCAAAAACACCAGCGGCCCGGTGATTGAGAAGGCCGGCGAACTCGCGGGGCTTCTCACCAGCCTGGAAAAAGGCGACGTGCTCTTCATCGATGAGATTCACCGGCTGCAACCGGCGATCGAAGAATATCTCTACCCTGCGATGGAAGATTACCGGCTCGACATCATCATTGACCAGGGACCGCAGGCGCGCAGTCTGCGTCTCAATTTGCCAAAGTTTACGTTGGTCGGCGCAACGACGCGGGCGGGAATGGTAAGCGCGCCACTCCGTTCGCGCTTCGGAATGACGGCACGCCTCGATTACTATAACGCCGAGGAAATGCAGAAGATCATCGTGCGCAGTGCAGGTTTGCTTGGCGTGGAAATCGATTCGGCCGGCGCCGCTGAAATTGCCGCGCGCTCACGTGGCACGCCACGGACGGCAAACAATCTTTTGCGTTGGGTGCGCGATTACGTGCAAGTGAAAGCCGAAGGAAAAATCACCGCGGAACTCGCAGATCGCGCCCTCGCCATGCTGGAGATCGATCGCGACGGGTTCGATCAATGGGACAAACGCATCATCGAAACATTGATCCAC
>QHOX01000254.1 GCA_003219465.1 Verrucomicrobiota bacterium
CGCCATCGCCGATTCAGCTATTCAGGATGAGGTTGGGCCATGAATAGCGCGCTGAAATGGAAATTGATCGCCGGTTTCGTCCTGGTTTTCCTGGCCGGCGGCGCTACCGGCGTGTTCGTGAGCGCGACCACAGCCCATTACCTCTTCGGCGCACATCGTCACGGGTTTGCCGCTCAGGCGATGAAGAACCGTTTGCAATGGCAACTTCGATTGACGGACGAGCAGATGACCAAGATTGCGCCGATCATTGAGAAAACGGGGACCAAGCTCGAAGAAATTCGAGGCGACACCGGCCGCCGAGTCCGCGAGACGATTGCCGAAGCACACCGCGAGATCGCGCCGAATCTCACGCCGGAGCAACAGCAGCGCCTGAAAGACATGGAAGCGCGCCATCGCCGCTGGTTCCAACATCACCGGCCCGGAAGCGTTACTCCTGGTCCCGAAACGCCGGAATAACGATAACTTCGACTCAGGCGCGATCTTTCAACTGCGTTTTGCCGGCCGCCCGCGCGCAGTTCACACAGCAATAAATCTTGCCGTCCTGCTCCACGCCGTGTCCGATCACACGACAGTCGCAATGCGGACAAACCGGCGCCAGTGCATGGATCGCGCATTCGAAGCTGTCGAACGTGTGATGCTTTCCTTCGACCACCACCTCGAACGCTTTATCATATTCGTTTTCGCAAACTTCGCATGTAGGCATACGTAAAAGTTTCGCATGCCGGCGTACTCGTGGCGGTGTCGTAATCGTCTTATGTTTCAGCACGATGCGACCAACATCCACGCAAGATCGACAATCACGGGAGCTCGTCGATTTTCTCGAATCACCGGCATCGTACCCTCATCGGCCAGGCGAAGTCCGCTCGATCCAGACCCACATTTCCTGGGTCTTCATCCCGTCACCGTTTGTTTTCAAAGTAAAAAAAACGCTCAACCTTGGCTTTCTCGACTTCAGCACCCTGGAAAAACGCCGTCATTTCTGTCAGCGCGAGCTGGAACTGAATCGCAGACTTTGTCCGGAAATTTATCTGGATGTAGTCCCGATCTACAAAAGCAGTTCCGGTTTCTCATTCAACGAAGAAGGACAGGTCGCTGAGTACGCTGTAAAAATGAAAGAATTGCCGCATGCCTGGTCTGCCCGCCATAGCCTCGGCGAAGGCGGGTTCCTGAACGAACTCCTCGAGCAAAATCTGGTCGGCGAAAAAGAAATCAACCGCGTGATCACGCGTTTGCGGCACTTCTACGAATCGGAGCCGCCGAGCGCGGAAATCGAAGAATGGGGAACGCCGGCCAAATTGAAGATCAGCACCGACGAAAATTTCATCCAAGTCAAGCCGTTCGTGGGCAAGACCATTTCGTCGGCCGCGTTCGACACAATTCAGCACTTCACGAACGGCTTCTACAGCGCCAACGAAAAATTATTTCTCGAGCGAGTGGAGCAGCATCGAATCCGCGATTGCCATGGCGATCTCCACCTCGACCACATTCACCTCACGCCGGACAGGTTGTCGATCTTCGATTGCATCGAGTTCAACGACCGGTTCCGTTTCATCGACATCGCGAACGATCTCGCGTTCTTGGCAATGGATTTTGACTTCGAAGGCCGCAGAGATCTGGCGAATCTGCTGCTTCGAAACGCGGCCCGCGAATTTCGCGACCCTGACCTGCTGAAGGTCGCGGATTTTTACAAATGCTATCGTGCGTTCGTCCGCGGAAAAGTCGAAAGCATTCAGGCGACCGAGAAAGAAACGGCGAATTCAGCAGAACATGAAAAAATCGCGGCGCGTTATTTTCAGCTGGCTTTGCAATACGCCGTGCGTGACTCGCAACCACTGACCCTGGTCGTCATGGGCCGCGTTGGGACTGGCAAAACCACGGTGGCCCTGCAACTGGGACGCGAATTGAACTGGCCCGTTTTTTCTTCCGACGAAACTCGCAAGACGCTGGCGGGAATTCCGTTGATGGAGCGGACCGCGCCCGACCGTCGGGAGGAAATTTATTCGGACCCAATAACGAAACAAACCTTCGCAAAACTGGTAGGCGACGGACTTGCCGCGGCAAAAGCGCACGGCGGCGCTGTGCTGGATGCAACATTTTCCCGCCGCGCAAATCGCGATTTTCTGCGCGAACAATGCCGCAGAGCGCATGCGCGATTGGAAATCGTCGAACTGGATGTCGATCTTGCGACCATTCGAACGAGGCTCGCGGCACGCAACCGATCTGCCGGTGAAACCTCCGACGCGCGTCTGGAAGATCTCGAAAAACTGACTGCTGCTTACGAACCGCCAACGGAGCTATTTAACAGTCTGATCCAAGTCCCAGCTCGAGGTCCAATCTTGGAAACCACAAAATCAATTTTACTGCGGTTAAGCAGGAAAAGACTTTCTTAGGCCAATCGAGTCGCGACTTTCCCAATTCATGCGTTTGTTTCTTTGCGGCGACGTGATGACCGGCCGTGGCATCGATCAAGCGCTGCCGCATTCGTCGAATCCGATTTTGTACGAACCGTACATTCGCGACGCGCGCGAATATGTCCATCTTGCGGAGAAAGCGAACGGGCCGATTCCGCGACCGGTAGGTGTCGATTACATTTGGGGCGATCTGCTGCCTGAACTGGAAGGGTTCGGAGTCGATCTCAGAGTTATCAATTTGGAAACAGCCATCACCTCCGCCGAGAGAGCTTGGCCTGACAAAGGAATTCATTATCGGATGCACCCACGGAACATTGGTTGCCTCTCCGCTGCCAGGATCAGCGCCTGCGCATTGGCGAACAATCACCTCTTGGATTGGGGATACGACGGATTGTTGGAGACGCTGCAAACTCTCGATGCTGCACACATCGCACACGCGGGCGTGGGACACGATGCGGAAGAAGCGGCCGCTCCGGCAATTTTGAATGTCGCGGGTAAAGGACGCGTGCTTCTCTTCTCGTTTGGATCGACAACCAGCGGTGTTCCGCGCGATTGGCGCGCAACCGGCGTCAGCCCGGGCGTGAATCTGCTGGACGATCTTTCAGAAGCGACAGCCTCGCAAATTGTGAGTGAAATGCGCGAACATCAACAGCCCGGCGATTTGCTGATCGCTTCGGTCCACTGGGGAAGCAATTGGGGTTACGAAATTCCGCGCCAGCAAATCGCGTTCGCCCATCGTTTGGCCGAGGAAGGCGTCGCGATGGTGCACGGCCATTCTTCTCATCACGTCAAAGCGATCGAGATCTTCAAGGGCCGGCTTATCCTTTACGGCTGCGGAGATTTTCTCACCGATTACGAAGGAATCAGCGGTTACGAGAATTTTCGCGGCGATTTGGCCCTCATCTATTTGGTAGAACTCGATTCGCGCAGCGGTGAGCTGATCTCAACGCGCCTTGTGCCAATGCAGATGCGGCGTTTCCGACTGGAGCACACATCGGTTGCCGATGCGGCCCGGCTTTGCGATCTGCTGAATAAACTCAGCGGGTCATTTGGAACTCAGACGCTCCTGAATAAAGACGAAAGTCTGACGGTGAAATCACTGTGATTGAAACACTCCTTTTGTGCCAGTCCGCATTATGACCGAAAAAGTCCTGCTGACCGGACACCCCGGCTGCGGTAAGACAACACTGATCAAGCGCGTCGCAAATAATCTGCCGCAACGCGCTGGTGGTTTTTATACCGAAGAAATCCGGGACCATGGCAGACGCGCCGGGTTTAAGATCGTGACGCTCGATGGCGATGAGGTCATCTTCGCCCATGTCGATCTCAAAACGGCTGAGCACTTTGGAAAATACCGGCTTGATCTTTCCGTGCTCGAAGCTGTTGGCGTCAAAGCCGTCCGTGAAGCGGTGCAGCGGCAACGGCTTGTCGTGATTGATGAAATCGGTCCGATGGAGATCCGCTCGACGATTTTTCGGGACGCGGTAAACGAGGCGCTCGACAGCGAAGTCCCCGTGCTCGCAACAATCTTCGCGCGATCCATGCTGTTTACCGACGCGGTCAAGTCGCGTCCTGATGTGACGTTAATCGACGTTCGCCCGGACAATCGCGAACGGCTTGTCTCGGAGCTCTCAGATAGGATTCAAAAATGAAACTAGGGGATGAAACAATTCGGCGGCAGCTTTTCAGCAAGTTGTGTGGAATAATCCGC
>QHOX01000255.1 GCA_003219465.1 Verrucomicrobiota bacterium
CATTCTTGGAAACATCTGCTGTGCCACCGCCGCCGATGCCGAGAGATTGTCGAGTGGATTTCTCGCGTACTTTCCAGATGAATCCGTCGTAATAAAAATGGAGCAGTGCCGACGCGGTCACCACACCGGTGAGCGCGCGTTTGACCGTGTCGATGCCGACATGCGACTTAAAATAACCCAGCGCCCCGTAGGCGAAGATCAGGCCCACGTAAAGACCGATCAGCGAGCCACTGCGCCGGAACACAAAACGCATAAACCCGCCGATCGAGTTGTCTGTCTCAACGCGTTTGCGATTATAGATCCAAACCAGCGAGAGGTATTGGACATCGTGAAATACTTCGAACAACGCAACGCCGACGAGAATGCTTGCCACGATGTTGTTACAGTACCACCAGAAAGAAATGCTCGTGATGAGAAGCGCCAGCTTTACCGGATTTGGTCGCTTCCCACTGCTCCACATCCAGATGAAATTTGCCAGAAATACGGCTGAAATTCCGAGCGCCAGCGCCAGCGCCCCTTGCTCTGCCGCTCGGAGGAGTGCCGGCGGAATGAAAGGTCCACCCGCCCAATAATAACTGTCCAGCGTATCGCTCATTCGCTGCGGCGAAAGAAGGACCGCGGCTGCAAACCAGATCCCGCACAATGCGAAATCAAGCCGACGTGTCAGTGTAGCGAATGAGCCCACTTTCGCATCGTAGATGCGACAGAACCCATACGTTTGCATCATGCCGTGCCAGACGCCCCAGATAAAGGCGATCAACACAATGCCTTTGAGGTCCCACAAGAAAAAGATCGCGCAGACGACCACCAGAAAAATTGGTGCAAAGATGAAGCGCCACTTGAAGCGCTGGAATAACGCACGATCGCCGTAGGCGCGAATCATCCCTGGCAAGTGGTGACCCATGGCGCCGAAGGCAGCGACAAAAAGATAAATGTTTTCCGCGCTCCAGCGCGTCTGTGCCAGGACGAAGATCGGGACGATCAACAGCGGCGTGCAGACGTAGAGAATCAGGTCGCGCCAACTGTCCAGAATCCACAAGTTAGGCTTGCGTCCGGCGGCTGCCGGAGTAGGCGTAGCCGGGACAGTTTCCGGACGTGAGAACGCGGTAACGTGCTGCATGCCTTTAGCGGAATTAAGTTTTCCTCAATCGGACGGCGAAATCAATTGATGATTTTACAAGTGTTCGCGGATTCAGCCCATTCGCGAGCCCGAAAGCTTTTGGCCTGGAAATGACAACATCGCTGACTTTTCTCGGCGTGCCTGCAGATTAGGTTCCGTTTTTCTCTGCGACCTTCGTGGTCTCTGTGGTTAATTCATAGTATTCCCATGTTTGCCAATGGTGTTCTTTTCAGCGAACCGCGTGACCCGCAACGATCGACCTGGCAGAGGAACTGGCTTTGTGGGCTCCTTCTGGTCGCTCTGGTTTTTATAGCATATACCCGCGTCTTCAACGCCGGCTTCATTTGGGATGATGAATCGCATTTGACCAAGAATCCGTGCATTATTGGCCCGCTCGGATTGAAGGAAATCTGGACCAGCACGCGGGCGGTCTACTACCCGCTGGTGCTTACTACCTTTTGGACTCTGCACAAGTTTGTCGGCCTAAATCCCGTGCCCTACCACGTTCTCAATGTGCTTATGCACGCAGGCTCCGCGATACTGCTCTGGCGCGTTTTGCGGCAACTTAACATTCGCGGAGCATGGCTCGGAGCAGCGCTCTGGGCATTGCACCCGATAATGGTGCAATCGGTCGCCTGGGTGACGGAATTGAAAAATACTCAATCGTGCCTGTTTTATCTTTTATCGATTTTCTGTTTTTTGAAATGGCAAGAGCAACCACGGATGACGCGGACAACACGGATAGCGGACATAAGGAAACAAGCAGGGGCGCTTTCCAAAGCGCCCCAGTGGTGGTTAAGAAACCGCCGCTGGTTGGTATCATCCGTGCGTCAGTGGCGGTTTGCTTTGTCGCTGGTCTTTTTCATACTCGCGACCGTAAGCAAGCCATCCACGGTCGTGTTGCCTGTTGTGCTCGCTCTCTGTGTCTGGTGGCGAAGAGGACGAATCCAATGGCGGGATGTTGCGGCACTTGCGCCGTTTGCGGTAATATCCGTGCTTGCCAGCGTCTGGACGATTTGGGAACAGAAGTTCCACGCTGGTGCAATTGGTGCTGAGTGGGCGCAGACCTGGCCGGAGCGGCTCATCATCGCGGGCCGCGCGATCTGGTTTTACCTTGGTAAACTGATTTGGCCTCATCCGCTCATTTTTATTTATCCGCGGTGGGAAATTAATTCGTCGCAGCTAATAGCCTATCTACCGCTACTCGCAGCATTGACTGGATTGCTTGCTTTGTGGCTGACCCGCGCGAAATGGAGCCGCTCCGTATTCTTTGCCGCCGCGTACTACGCGGTTTCCCTGTTTCCTGTGCTCGGCTTTTTCAGTGTCTTTTTTTTCCGTTACTCGTTTGTTAGCGATCATTTCCAGTATCTGGCGAGCATGGGACCGTTGGCTTTAGCGGGTGCCGCCATCACGGAGGGCTGTAGCCGCCTCGCTGTGTCGAGGCGCCCCTCGGCGTTGGCGATGGAACGGCGACAAAGCGCCGTGGCTACAACCCTTCGCGCTTCTACACTTATATGGAAATCGTCTCTGCTTCCGGTAATCTTCTGCGGGCTATTCTTGCTTGGACTCGGCGTTTTAACGTGGCAGCAAACCGCCGTTTACCATGATCTCATTTCTTTGTACACAGCAACCCTTGCAAGAAATCCAGGTTGTTGGATGGCACATTACAATCTGGGAATCGTTCTTCGCGATCAGGGCGAAATGGATCAGGCGATTACTCATTATCGCCACGCTGTTGCACTGCGACCGAATTACGCGGAAGCGCATTACAATCTAGGCCGGCTTCTGGTGCAGAAAGGCCAGCTCGACGATGCAATTGCTCATTATAAAAAAGCACTGGAAATAAATCCCGCTGATGCAGAAGCACACAACAATCTCGGCGTCACGCTTTTTGGGAGCGGGCGTGTGGATGATGCGATTGCTCATTACCGGAAGGCAGTGACAATCCAGCCAGATTACGCCGATGCCTCTTGCAATCTGGCGAACGCGCTTCTTTCCAAGGATGATTTGGATAGCGCGATCGCTCGTTACTCGGCGTGCCTCGCACTATCTCCAAATCAGGCTGAGGCTCAGTACAACCTGGCGAGCGCCCTTCTTCGAATGGGTCGGACAGATGAAGCGATTGCTCATTACCAAAAAGTGCTCGAGTTGCGCCCAGAAAGCGCAGACGCTCGCGCAAATCTGGCAAGCGCGTTTCTTGCAAAAGGCCGCGTCCGAGATGCAATTGCTGAGTACAGGAATGCGCTTCGGATTTCTCCGGAAAATGTGGCCGCCCAAAGTAATTTAGCATGGCTGCTGGCAACGTCCTCCGACCCGTCGCTCAGAAATGGATCAGAGGCTGTCCTGCTGGCTGAACGGGCAGAATCTGAAAGCTCCCGGAGCGGGAATCGCTCGACTGTTCTACGCATCCTGGCTGCGGCTTATGCTGAAACTGGCCGCTTTGCTGAGGCTAAAAAAACTGCTCAACAGGCGTTGCAAGCGCCTGAGATCGAAGTCAACTCCACTTTGGCCAACGCTCTCCGGGGCGAAATCGCGCTTTACGACTTGGGTTTGCCGTATCATAAATAACGGTAGCGGAGCAGCGCGACCGTCGCTGCCATTGGGATTCCCGCTCACGAGATTACTCCTAATTCACAGGATACATTTTGCGGATCGGAACATGCTCCCGGTAAAGAGCGATGTCCCCTTGAAGAAGGTTCGCAAGGCCGAAATTGCCTTGGCTGGTGGCTATCACTAGGCCTTGTCGGGCTACGACAATCGCTTGAGAGAATTGGCCGGTCTCCGCGTAAGCAGCCGCCAGGGTCCGAAGAAACTTTGGATCTCCACTATTTGAAAGCTCTATTGCTTTCCGTGCGAACTCGACCGCTCTGGCGCCGTCGCGGATTGAGGCATCAGAAGATGTCGCCAGCACCCAGGCAATGTTGATGCGAGAATGGGGATCTTTGGGAGCTAATGCCAATGCCTTTTCATAATGAGCGATCGCTTCCTTGAGCGAACCCTGCCGCAGAAGAGCGTTACCAAGGCAGGTGTGAGCATCCGCGTCATTGGGTTGTATTTGGAGAGTTTTCTCCCAAT
>QHOX01000256.1 GCA_003219465.1 Verrucomicrobiota bacterium
ATCGGAAGTTTTGGCGACCCATGGAATGGTTTGCACCAGCGTGCCAGCAGCCACGGAGGTTGGACTTGATATTTTAAAGCGCGGCGGCAGCGCAGTGGATGCGGCGATCGCCGCGAATGCGACGCTCGGTTTGATGGAGCCCGTATCTAACGGGGTCGGCGGCGATCTGTTCGCCATCGTTTACAGCGCGAAAGAAAACAAACTTTACGGAATCAATGGTAGCGGCCGTTCGCCGCTTGGTCTGAGTTACAACGCAATGAAATCAGAACTGGCGAAGCTGCATCGCGAGACTATTCCGCCGCTCGGCATGCTGCCGATCAGTGTTCCCGGATGCGTCGATGCGTGGGCGGAGCTGCACAAAAGATTCGGCAAACTGAAATTGAGCGACGATCTCGCCCCGGCGATTCGCTATGCGGAGGAAGGTTTTCCAGTCACAGACTTGATCGCCTATTACTGGGCATTCGGTCCGCGCCTCTACAAAGGATTGCCCGGAGCATTTCTGGAGACGTACACGGTTGACGGCAAAGGACGCACGCCTGGCAAAGGCGACATCTTCAAGAACCCAGATTTGGCGAGAACGCTGCGCTTGATTGGCGAGAAAGGGCGCGACGCTTTCTACAAAGGCGAGACAGCTGACAAAATCGACGCGTTTATGCGTGCCAATGGCGGGTTCCTGCGGAAAACGGATTTCGAGAAGCATACCTCGACATGGGTCGATCCGGTGTCGGTAAACTATCGCGGTTACGAGGTCTTCGAGCTTCCGCCAAACGGTCAGGGTATTGCCACGCTGCAAATGCTGAACATTCTCGAAGGATTCGATCTGCGCGCCCTGGGACGCAACTCGCCCGAGACGCTGCACACGATGATTGAAGCGAAGAAAATCGTGTGGGCAGATCGCGCGAAATTTTATGCAGATCCTGCGTTCGCGAAAATTCCGCTCACCGGCTTGCTTTCGAAAGGCTACGCCGCGGAGCGCCGGAAATTGATCGACCCGAATCGCGCAGCGAAAAAAGTTGAAGCCGGGGATCTCGCTGTAACACAGGCTTCCAGCCTGACCGTCGCGCAAGCTTCCAGCTTGCTGGCTGACGCAAACACCAGGCAAAATGCCTTATCCAAAATTTTCCCCGGCGACACCATTTATCTCTGCACGGCTGACGACGAAGGCAACATGGTCTCGCTCATCGAAAGCAATTATCGCGGGATGGGCAGCGGCATCGTCGTGCCGGGTCTTGGATTCATGTTTCAGGATCGCGGCGAACTTTTCTCGATGGACCCGCAGCACGCGAATGTTTATGCGCCGGGGAAACGTCCATTTGCTATGAAGGATGGTAAACCGTGGGAAGCATTCGGCGTCATGGGCGGCGACATGCAACCGCAGGGACACGTGCAAGTGCTCACGAACCAGATCGATTTTGGTTTAAACGTGCAGGAAGCCGGGGACGCATCTCGCTGGCACCACGAAGGCGACAATGAACCGACCGGCGAAAAGATGGAGAATGGCGGGTACGTCGAGGTTGAGAGCGGCATTCCGTACGAGACCGTGCGCGAGCTGCGCAAGAAAGGGCACGATGTACGTTTCGACGTCGGCGGCTACGGCGGTTATCAAGCCATCAAAGTCGAGATGCACGACGGCCGCCGCGTTTACGTCGGCGCCAGCGAATCACGCAAAGATGGGATGGCGGCCGGATATTAACCAGGGGAAACGGAGAAACGGCGAATAGGCGAATGGGTGAAACGGAAAAGAAACATGAACGCTGACGACAAGAAGCAAAATGAAAAGCTGAAATGGCGGAATGGAGAAACGACAAAGAAACCGATCAGGCATTTTCGAGATTTGGACGTTTATCAAAACGGTTTCGAAACCGGGCTGCGTGTTTACAAGTCGAGCAAAAAATTTCCCGACGACGAGCGATATGCGCTGACCGATCAAGTTCGTCGTTCGTCGCGCTCGGTCTGCGCAAACATTGCGGAGGCGTGGCGCAAGCGGCGCTATACCGCAGCTTTCATTTCCAAGCTAAGCGATTCCGAAGGCGAGGCCGCGGAAACGCAAGTGCACATCGAGTTTGCATTTCGTCACGGCTACATCGGTCACGCCGATTTCCATGCAATCGATGACGCGTACAAACACATCCTCGGCCAACTCGTGCGCATGATCGATCACCCGGAGAAGTGGGTCATTGGCGTGCGGAAGAACACGTGAACGCGCAAGATTCGCCGTCGTCTCGCTTATTCACCCATTCGCCGTTTCACCGGTTCGCCCATTCGGTAGTGATTATTGCTTCGGCGCCTTGAGCTCGGCGATTTTTTCTTCCGCGTTGGTTACGTCGGATTTGCGTGCGCTGCCAAGCCTAAGCAATTTCTGCTGACGACGCAGGTTTGCTTCGGCGGATTCGAGCTCGGCGCTCTCGCGTTTAGCCACCGCCGTTTCCGCGGCTACGATTAATTGCGCCAAAGCTGATTTTGCGACATCCAGCTGTTGTTTGGTACTTTCACCGGACGCAACCAGCGATTCCTGCTCCGCAAGTCTGTCTTTCGCTTGTGCGACTCGCGCGTTTGCCAGCTCAGCTTCGCATTTGATCACCTTCAACGCCCGCTGCTCAACTTCGACTTTCGCGAGCACGCCGATCTTCCAAAGGCGTTCCGCGCCGGCCGCGTTTTTTTTTGCACGCTCCAGTTGTTTCTCCCAACGCGCGACCTCGCCATCGGGCGTTCCCGCCGTCGCGGCTAATTCATCCGTTAGGTTTTGTTTCAATATCGGCGGCTCAATATCGAACTCGCCGGGCTCGTCAGAGTTGCTCGATTGATCGGCTGCTAGTGCGATCATTGCGCTGGTGAGAAACGTCACCGGCAACGCGATCGCGCGGATCATGCTGCCAGTTTATCACAAAATTTTTCGTAGCACACGCATCTTGCCTGCCTGCAAAACTCCGCTGAGGACAGCGGACGCTACAGCGCTTTGAAGCAGGAGACAGTTGTAGCGTGCGCTGTCCTCAGCGCATTGACGGAGCCGAGTGACGAGATGACAAAAATTTAGAAATTTTTTCTTTTCATCCGCCACTCTTTTTCTGTAGAAGACGGACCCGGAGGAATTCATCTATCCGGTTAATCGCCAAATCCTGCTCGCCGTCGTCATCTCAGGATTAATACTTCCACACGCATCGGCCGATCTTTTTCCTACAAAAGGGCCGGTCACTTCGGGAAAAGTCGCCCGGCTTCGCTTTGGCCACGCTGCCGCGCCAAAGAAAGCGCCGCTTCCAGTAAAACGCGCCATCTGGGCGGGCAATCAACTTCGCCACAAGCGGTATCGTTACGGCGGCGGCCACAAATCTTTTAATGATCACGCTTACGATTGTTCCGGAACAATTTCGTACGTGCTCGGCGCGGCCGGTTTGCTCAGCTCACCGATCAGTTCGACGGAGTTTCGCAGCTATGGCGAACCCGGCGCCGGCAAATGGATCACGATCTACGCACGCGAGGGTCACACGTTTGCAGTCATTGCCGGGCTGCGACTCGACACTACGCCCTTCGATCGCTATCGGGGCAAATGGGCGCCGCGCTGGCAAACTATTTACCGGCCGCCAAACGGTTTTGATGCCAGGCACCCGATCGGGTTGTAACTTCACTGTAGCCCCCGACTCGTCCGCCGGAGCCTTGGCGAAGGAGGATGTCCTCAGCGGATTTTTTCGGTGCCCCGACCGGATGCGCTGCGGACAGCGCACGCTACAGCCCATCGCAGCGACGAACTCCGACACCCAAGCTGATATTTTCGAAGGTGGAATTTCTCTGGAGCTTGGATGTTGGTTATTGGAGCTTGCTTCGTGCGAAGCAGGGATACTTTCGGTTTCACTCCAGCCGAGTTGCGCAAGCTGCGCGCGCTGAAAAACCCGGTGGGCGTTCAGAAATTTCTGGACGACCTCCCTTACAACCTGAGCTACACCGCGCGCTCGCCGAAAAAAGTCCTTCACGACCGCACCGCGTCGTGTCTCGAAGGCGGAATCTTCGCCGCGGCTGCGCTCCGCATTTTGGGATTTCCGCCACTGATTTTCGATTTGGAAGCGGAACAGGACACCGATCATGTCGTCGCGATCTTCAAAGTGCGCGGGCACTGGGGTGCGGTAGCAAAATCCAATTTCACCGGCTGCCGTTATCGCGAGCCGGTTTACCGTAGCCTGCGCGAGCTCGCCATGAGTTACTTCAACATCTACTTCAACCTGCGCGGCGAACGCACACTGCGGCGCTATTCGCGTCCAGTGAATCTCGCGCGATTCGATCGTGTCAACTGGATGACCACCGAAAAACCGACATGGTTCATCGCCGAATACCTCTGCGAAATCCCGCACATCTCATTGCTCACACCGGCAATGGAAAAGAATCTCACCCGCCTCGATCGCCGCACCATGTCAGGCGAGATGGTCGGGCACAAAAAGAAATAATTTTTGCTTGGCTTCGGAAGCGGTCGCCGCGCCGATCTGGCGATCGCGCTCTCGCGATCTACAGACTTTAATCGAGTGGACTCTTCACGTCGATTCCCGGCCGATTTAGCACATGCGTGTAGATCATCGTGGTACTGACGTCTTTGTGTCCCAGGAGTTCCTGCACCGTCCGAATGTCGTAACCCTTTGCCAGTAAGTGTGTGGCGAACGAATGGCGTAAACTGTGGCAGTTGGCCCGCTTCACAATCCCTGCCGCGTCCACAGCTCGTTTGAGCGCGCTTTGCAATATGCCCTCAGCGATATGGTGCCGCTGTTTTCGGCCCGAGCGCGGATCATTGGAAAGTCGAGACGAAGGAAAAACGTATTGCCAAGCCCACTCGCGCGCCGCGTTCGGAGATTTCCGGGCAAGGGAAAATGGAAGGTGGACGCTGCCAAAGCCGTCTTCGAGATCCTGCTCGTGCTGTGCTTTCACTCGCAATAAATAACGGCGCAGCGGTTCACTCAGATTCAACGGCAGCATGGTGATGCGGTCTTTCCCGCCTTTCGCGTCGCGCACGGTGATTTGTGCGAGCGCAAAATCGATGTCTTTGATGCGCAAACGCACGCATTCCATCAACCGCAGCCCGCTACCATAGAGCAGGCCTGCCATCAGTTTTGGTACGCCGTGAAGATGCCTGAAGATTTCCTTCACCTCGCCGCGCGACAAGACCACCGGCAGTTTTGGCGGTTTTTTCGCGCGTTCGACTTTTTCCAGCCAGCCGATCTCATGCTTGAGGACTTCCTTGTAGAGAAAGAGCAACGCGCTCAGCGCCTGGTTCTGGGTTGAGGCTGCGACGTTGAGATCGCGTGCAAGATGAGTCAGAAATTCAGCGACCTCCTCTTCGGCCATTTCTCCAGGATGCCGTTTGCCGTGGTAGATGATGAAGCGCTTAATCCAGTCGATGTAAGCCTGCTCGGTGC
>QHOX01000252.1:0-321 GCA_003219465.1 Verrucomicrobiota bacterium
GTTTCGGGAAGAAATGGGAAACGGTCCGCGTCTCCGGATTACCGGAACAAAGACCACAAACCCAAAACAAAGAAAGAAATTATATAATGAAAAACAGAAACAACATCCTGACTTATATCATCGCCGCAGTTGCCATTCTCGTGACCTCGGCGAGTTCATCGCTGGGCGCGCAGCCGCAAGTCTACCTCGGAAAGCTGACGCACGGAGAGTTCGTCTCCTGTGAGGGCCAAATACTGGATCCGCCGGCGTACGCGGTTGGTGGCACATGGGTCCTGAGCATCGATGCGATGACACAACCCCTGGTCCCGCCGCCGGCTCACC
>QHOX01000252.1:535-4763 GCA_003219465.1 Verrucomicrobiota bacterium
CATCGCACCTGGCGTCGTTTAGGTGCGATGCGTGAGACCTTCCACTTCCCCGGTTCGGCAAACGGCGTAGCATCGCCGCAGCAGAACCCAAGGTAGAGTGATTCGTTCGCGACGGACTAAACCGAACACATAGCGGCGGCCAGCGCGATACGCAGCATCGGTTCCAAACTTTCTTTGCAACGCAGCACAAAGTTTCGGGAAGAAATGGGAAACGGTCTGCGTCTCCGGGTTACCCGGAACAAAGACCACAAACCCAAAACAAGAAAAGGAAATCAAATTATGAAAAATCGAAACAATCAGTTCAAACCAACAACAGGACTTCTGATCCCCCTGCTCCTCACCTGCTTTGCGGCAGCGTTCATCTCGGCACCCACTCCGGCAGCAGCCGGCGAGATGGTGCCCTTCAATGGCACTGTCTCGGGGTACGTCGAGTCTCAGTCCGGCACGGAGTGCGAGCCTTCAACACACGTAATCAACTTCGGACACGCGAACCAATTGGGAGCCTTCACCGGGACAGCGGAATTTTTTCCGCGCCCTTGCGAACCCGATCCGAATCTTTGTGAAAATAATATTCCCTACACTGGCACCTTTGACTGGTTTGCGGCCAACGGCGACGAAATCTACGGCACTTTCGAGGGGTACCTGTGCCCGACAGAAACCCCGGGAGTGTACGACAACCATGAAACCGCGGAGGTGACAGGCGGCACAGGTCGCTTCGCCAACGCTACCGGGCATTTTGAGTTAGGCGGGCAACTCGACTTCACAACGATACCGCCCTCCTTTGTCCTCCCATGGGAAGGCGTCATCTCAAGTGTCGGTTCAAGGAGGCGGTAAAGATTGTGCACGTCATCTGCGCATCGCACCTAGGTTCGTCTAGTTGCGATGCGCTAGATCGACGAAGAGACGTGCGTTCCTTTTCAGTTGGGTAGAGAGGCGGCGCTAGCACAAGCACGGCGTAGTATTCGATACTGCTTGCGAAGCCGGTCGAATGAAGCTCGGGATGATTTAAAGTAGCGCGTGTCTCTGGGTCGCGATGGACTTTCGGCGCTCGCGCTGCTTTAGTGATGTAGGCGGCAATTCGAGTACATTGCGAGTTTGCGAACTGTGATTTACCGTACGGCGAAAATTTTTTGTGAATTTTTCATTCTCGCGTTGACAGCACGGGACGCGATTCTAAAATCAACACTCCCGAATCCCTCAGAGTTGAAAAATTTCTAAGCGCAGTTTACTGAAAATCGAATGCCATTAACTGAACTTATCTTGACCGAAAATGTACCTGGGCTCGGCGCCGAGGCGGACGTGGTGAAGGTGCGTCGCGGTTATGCGCGCAATTATCTCCTGCCGCGCGGCATGGCTTACGAAGTCACGCCTGCCGCTTTGCGCCAGCAGAATGCGCTTAAGCAGAAGCGCGCTGAACGCGAAGCACGCGAGTTGAACGAGGCTCAGGATCTGGCGCGCCGCATCGGTAAGGCGCGGTTTGTTTTCACATTGGAGACTGGGGAGACCGGCAAAGCATTCGGATCAGTGACGGCACAGGACATCGTGAACCGGTTGAAAAACGAAGTCGGCGCAGAGATCGATCGACACAAAGTTGTTCTGGAGCGACCGATCAAAGACACCGGTGAGCACGAGGTCGCCATTAAGCTTCATCACGATGTGACGGCGCAGCTTGTTTTTCAGGTGAAATCCGCAGCGGAAACCAAGGTCGAGGACGTGCCCGCGGTGCCGGAAGAACCTGATAAAAGGAAACGTCGAATTTTCCGCAGGAAAAAAGAACAGCCAAAACAAGAAGAGAAATAGATGGCGACTCCATCGTCCGCCTGGACAGGAGACAAGCCTCGTAGACAGGGCAATGGTGCTGGCCGAGGTTCGGCGGCGCGAAGTGGCGAAAAAGTTGTTCCCATTTCGCCAACAGGTTCTGCGCAGGATGTTCACCGAACGCCGCCGCATAGCGTAGAAGCGGAACAGGGCGTTCTCGGTTCAATGCTCATTTCTCCGCGTGAAACGATCGCGGAATGCGTCGAGAAGATTAACGAAGAATATTTTTACGTCCCCGCGCACCGGACGATCTACAACGTTCTTGTCGATCTTTGGAATGCGGGGCAGGCGATTGACCTGATCACGTTCACACAGGTGCTGCGCGACCGGAATTTACTGGACAGCGTCGGCGGTGCGGCATTCGTCACCAACCTGTTCACGTTCGTCCCGACCGCGGCCAACGTGCAGTACTATCTGGAGATCGTTCGCGACAAATACATTCTGCGCGAGATCATTTCCGCCGCGACCGAGAGCGTGCGCCGCGCTTACGAAGAGCAGGACGAGGTCGACAGTCTGCTGGACGAGGTGGAACAGAAGATTTTCGACGTCGGCGAAGACCGGTTCAAAGGCCAGATGCTCTCGATGAAAGATCATGCGATGCAAGCGATCGAGACGATCGAGAAGCTCTACGAACGCAAGGGCAGCATCACTGGGATCTCAACCGGCTTTGTTGAGTTCGATCGCCTGACCAGTGGTCTGCATCCCTCGGAAATGGTCGTCATCGCGGCGCGGCCAAGCATGGGCAAGACCGCGTTCGCTATGAACATTGCCGAGCACGTGGCGATAAATGAAAAACTTCCCCTCGGCGTGTTCAGTTTGGAGATGAGCAGCCAACAACTCGTACAACGCCTGCTTTGCTCTCGGGCGCGCGTAAATTTACAAAGAGTGCGCGACGGCTTTTTGGGCGAGCGTGATTTTCCAAGTCTGACTGCCGCAGCATCAAAATTGGCAGAGGCCAAAATTTTTATCGATGACAGCGCCAGCCTCAGCATTCTGGAATTGCGCGCGAAAGCGCGCCGGCTCAAGGCGCAGCAGAACGTGAGCCTCATCATCGTTGATTATTTGCAATTGCTCAGGTCAACTTCGCGCCGTGCGCAGGATAACCGCCAGCTCGAAATATCCGAGATTTCCGCGGGCCTCAAAGCTTTGGCCAAGGAATTGAAAATTCCCGTCATCGTCGTGGCGCAATTGAATCGGCAACCAGAACAGCGCTCCGGCGGCAAACCGCGCCTGAGCGATCTGCGCGAATCTGGCTCGATCGAGCAGGATGCAGACCTCGTCGCCTTACTTGTTAGGCCGGAGCTTTACGAGGAAGACGAAGAAGCGCGTGTCGAAAAGGCCGGCGAAGCGGAACTGATTATCGCCAAGCAGCGCAACGGCCCTGTCGGCGAGATTCCGCTGACATTCCTGAAGGAGTATACCCGTTTCGAAACCCGCGCGCGCAACGTCAGCGAACCAGAAGAAGCGTTTTAGCGTCCCGCAAGGCTACGCATTAGGCGAGCAACGATTTCGCTGCTTCGATCACGTGTTGCGCGTCAATCCCGCGTGCCTTCATCACCTCGGGGCCGGGCGCGCTCAGGCCGAACTCGTGCAGTCCAATGACTTTCCCGTCGAGGCCGACATATTCGTACCAAATCTCAGTCACGCCGGCTTCGATCGCGACGCGTTTACGGCATTCGTTAGGCAGGACTTGTTCGCGGTATTCTTGCGGTTGGCGGTTGAACCTCTCGAAGCACGGCATTGAGACCACGCGCACACCGTCGCCGAGTTCTTTTGCCGCCGTAAGCGCGTGCTGCAATTCGCTGCCGCACGAGAGGATGATCAGATCGAGGTTGCCGCTTTCCCTTTTCGCGATGTAACCGCCACGCAGCACTCCTTCGCGACGCAATTTTGGATCAATGTCGTTCAATATTGGAACGGTCTGACGCGTGAGCGAGAGCAGAGTCGGTCCATCGGTCCGCTGCATCGCCGCTACAAATGCGCCTGCGGTTTCTTCAGGGTCAGCCGGCCGAATTACGTCGATGTTCGGAATCAAGCGAACGGAGCTGACGGTCTCGACAGGTTCATGCGTCGGGCCGTCCTCGCCGACGCCGATCGAGTCGTGGGTAAAAATGTAAACGTTGGGAAGCTTCGCGAGTGCACTGAGCCGAATGGCAGCGCGGCAATAATCGGTAAACACCATGAACGTCGCACCCGAGGCACGGAACAGCCCATGATATGAAATGCCGTTGAGAATCGCGCACATGCCGTGCTCGCGAATGCCAAAACGGATGTTGCGTCCGCCGAAATTATCGCGATTGAAATCGCCGCCGTCCTTGATGTAATTCATTGTCGAGCCGTACAGATCGGCACTGCCGCCGATAAGCAGCGGCATCGCTTGCGCAATCGGCTGCATTACTTCGCCGCCGGC
>QHOX01000253.1 GCA_003219465.1 Verrucomicrobiota bacterium
CGCTCTTCTTATCACGAGCGTCACAGCCATGGCGGACGCCGTCAGCATCACCAGCCCGGATCACGCCCGGACGTATGCGTACGGCGCAGTGACCTGGCACCAGCTCTATCTGGAACGAAATCGCGACCAACTCGCGGCGCGGATCACATTCAGCAATTGGCCTTACGCGGACGCGAATGAGCCACGCACCGACGAGCCGTTTGACTTCCGGTTTCCAGGTATTCACGTCGATTTCGCACAGCACGCATTCGTTGCGACCGGACGCCGCGGCGAATTCATTCCGGTTGCCTGGTTTCGAGGCGATCCGTCGTGTGGGTGGATTAAGCTGGCACCCAACGCCAAGATTTATCTGCTCAAGGAGAGCGGGCGGGTGACTGCCACGTTAACGGCGACGACTTACCCGCGTGGCGGAGTGCGCTGGATCGAGTTGGACAACAATTTTTCGTTACAGAATCTTTTGATTGCGCTCCTCGACGAACTCGGTCTGCGGCCGGACGGTTGATGCGGTCGAAATTCGCCACGCTGCCGCTAAAGATTTGACATTCAACCGCGACGCGGGTTTACGCTACTAATCGGTTATGCGACCGCGTTTCCTTAGTGCTCTTGCTTTCCTCTCAATTGCCGCATCGGCTGCTGCCAGTTCCTTCCACGACGATTCGCACTACGTCGCACTAGGACCGCGCACTGGCTATTACATTGTTCGTCCCACTTCGTTAATGATCCAGCAACTCGGGCTTCAAGCTGCCCCGTTCAGGGATACGTCGGACCCATGCAACCACGGGCGTGGAGCTGACGTGCTTGCGTTCCGTTTTAACAGTGCTGGTGTGTTATCTGCGCCGCCGGCGTACATCGTCCAGGGGCCGCCTAACGACTTTTACATGCGGCGCATTGGTTCTTTCATCCGTGGCCCCACCACCTTGCGTGATGTCGAAGGCTTTTTTGGGCGCCCTCAGCGCATTGAAAAGCGGCCCGACGGCTTCATCGCTTACTATGCGATCGAGGTTTACAACCCGTTCGAAGATCCGTCCGGCAGGGGCGGCACATTCGGCAGTCGCTCCTCAATAATCCAACCTAGGAGTCCCGAAAGAGTTCGGCGCGTTTAAGCTTGATGTTATCGCATGGACACCGGTTCTGGCAGAAAAATCCTGATCATCGAAGACGAAAGCGACGTTGCCGATCTTCTAGAGATGGGCTTGCACAAGGCGGGCTTCAAGACCACGACAGCCGCCGATGGCGCAACCGGTTTGCAGAAGGCACGCGATGACCGGCCCGCTTGTATCATTCTCGATTTGATGTTGCCAAAAATGTCCGGACTCGAAGTCTGCAGAATTTTGAAAGGCGACACTGCGACGGCTCACATTCCGATCCTGATGTTGACCGCAAAGGCGGAAGAGGTCGATCGCATTGTCGGTTTGGAATTCGGCGCTGACGATTATGTAACCAAGCCTTTCAGCCCGCGCGAAGTTATGCTGCGAATTCGCGCAATTTTGCGGCGCGGCGAAAAACCAGAGGAAACGCTCCAGGCCGGCTCGATTTCGATCGATCCTGCGCGCCATCAGGTTCGCGTCAACGGCAAACGGGTGCATCTCACTAGTCTCGAGTTCAAGCTGCTGCGGACGTTGATGCAACGCAGAGGCCGCGTGCAGGACCGCGATAAATTGCTCAACGACGTCTGGGGCTACGAAAGCGTGATCGACACCCGCACGGTCGACACGCACGTGCGTCGTTTACGCGAAAAACTCGGTAAAGCTGGCGACGCGATTGAAACCGTGCGCGGTTTCGGCTATCGGCTGCGGGAAGAATGAGCAGTGGTGCCTTTAGATGGGATTTGTATTTTAGCGCCGAGGGCGCGGTTTCATGAGCAGCCTTGGGCAACGCCCAAGGCCCTGAATTCCGAAAAACGCCAGCGCTGTAAGCGCGATTCACTTGTGACGCCAATTTATGGATTAACTGAATCGCGCTTTCAGCACTTGGTTTGCTCTGTAATCAATTCCCTGGGGCGTTGCCCCAGGCTTTTGTGAGAGAGCGCCATTGGCGCTAAACATGGTTAGCGATTCCAGTCTCGCACGAATAATGAGGAGGCGTTTTGGTTGCCTGGCGAATAGCGTAGGCGATGATGAGGTCAGATGTCCTGGCTCATTGGTGTCCTAATCTGCAGTGCGTTGGGCGTTATTGCCTTCATCGTATGGCGCAAATGGATCGCGCCGTGGCGGCAGGTTGAACAAGTCATAACCCAAATCGGTCACGGTAAACGGCCGCGGACATTCTTGATGGAGGGCAGCGTGCCAGCGCAACGCATCGGGTTCCAGCTGGAAAAGATTGTTAATGAGTTGGAGCAGCTCCAAAAGCAGATCTCAAAACGCGAGTCCGGGATGCAGACCATTTTCTCTGCAATGCAGGATGCGTTGCTGGTGGTGGATTCCAACCGGCAGGTGATTTTGACCAACCAGACATTTCGAAAATTGTTCGATGCCCCTGAAATTTCATTGGCCACGCCCCTATGGGAAGTTGTCCGTGATCCCACACTCGATCGGCTGCTGACCGATGCGTTCCGTGGTGACGGCCCGGTTCGCTGCGAGTTGGCTCTCGACGACTCGCAAATCGAGTTGCATGCCGTAGCCACGAAGAACGAGGCCGGCGAGATCACCGGCGCACTCGTTTTGTTTCACGACATCACCGAGCTGAAAAGGATCGATCAAGTACGGCGGGATTTTGTGGCCAACGTTTCGCACGAATTGCGCACACCGCTCTCAATTTTGCGCGGCTACATCGAGACGTTACTCGACAGCCCGAAAACCTCGAGCGAAGAGCTGACGCGAATTCTCCGAGTCATGGAGCGCCATTCGAATCGGCTCGAGTTGCTGGTCGAAGATTTGCTGACGCTCGCGCAATTGGAATCGGGGAATCCAGATTTGCAGTTGGGAAATGTCGATCTGCCGAGCTTTTTCCGAGACATGATTCGCGATTGGGAGAAGAAGTTCACAAGTAAACAGCTCAACATCGTTGTCGATGTTCCGTCTGAGTTGTCGCCGATTTGCGTGGATCGCACGCGGCTACAGGAAGCGCTTTACAACTTGCTCGATAACGCGGTGAAATATTCGCGCGAGCGCGGCGAGATCCGGCTGAGCGCTCGACAATGCGACGGCGAAACGGAGCTGATCGTGAGTGATCAGGGCATCGGGATTGCAAAAGAAGATTTGCCGCGCATCTTCGAGCGTTTCTACCGCGCAGATAAAGCGCGCAGCCCCGACAAAGTCCGCGGAACCGGCCTTGGTCTGGCGATTGTAAAACACATCGCGCAACTACACGGTGGGCGCGTCGAGGCGGAAAGTGAATTGGGCAAAGGAACAACGATTCGGGTACTGCTGCCGATGAACTACGTGATTCGTTGAATTGTTACAACGTTGCGATAGAGGCGCTTTAACGCTTCAAAGTTTAGCGTTGTGACGCAGCGAATCCCGTTGTCACAGAATCGTAACAGTAAACGTTTTGACCGGCTGAAACGCCATGCGCCACGTTGTGGTATGGCGAAGTTCTTTCTGTCCAAAATTCTCGGAATAGCGATTGCGTTCGGCTTGAGTGCGACAGCGTCGGCGCAAATGATGATTAATGGCGCGGGCGCGACGTTCCCCTATCCGATTTATTCGAAGTGGTTTGACGAATACACGAAGGTCGATTCGTCCGTCCGCTTCAATTATCAATCAATCGGTTCCGGGGGCGGGCAAAAGCAAATCATGGCGCAAACAGTCGATTTCGGCGCATCCGACGGGCCCATGAGCGATGATAACTTGAGCAAAGCGCCG
>QHOX01000062.1:0-14865 GCA_003219465.1 Verrucomicrobiota bacterium
GATCTGATCGAACTGCCGAAGCGCTGGCGTGAACCGCGTCTGATTTTTGTGAACTCAATGAGCGATTTGTTTCATGAGCAAGTGCCGCTCGAGTTTATCCAGCGCGTGTTCGCGACGATGCGCGCATGTTCTGAGCACACCTTCCAAATTCTAACTAAGCGAAGCGGTCGATTGAAGAGCCTCGCTCTGAAAATCGATTGGCCACCCAATGTCTGGATCGGGGTAAGCGTTGAGGATTCACGCGTTTTATCGCGGGTCGATGATCTGCGAAGAGTGCCGGCTGCTGTTCGCTTTCTCTCCTGCGAACCGCTGATCGGTTCGCTCGCGGGGATCGATCTGACGGATATTCACTGGGTGATTGTTGGTGGGGAATCCGGATGGGGCGCTCGACCAGTGAAAATCGAGTGGATTCGACAAATCTTTAAGGCATGTCGCAAGCAAGCCGCTCCAGTTTTCCTCAAGCAGGAGTCCGAAAGGACCTGACCGGTCGCGAATTCAACGGGCGCGTATATGACGAAATGCCGCGCCATCCACTGACACCAAGCCGACGTGAGGAGATGCAGCTTGTATCGGCATGAATTCTCTTCGCAAGAAACTCTTACTATCAAAGCTTGGCCCGAAGGGTTGGGGACGGCTCCATCATTTTCGCCATTATTACTCTGGCGGGTGGGGAGATGGTTCTGGCAGGCCATTATCGCCCTGTGCGCTCGAGACATTTTACTGTTTCTTGGAAGCGGCAACATTTCCCCAAAATTCGCAGCCGAGTCTGTTTCTAACGGATGCAGGCGGTGTCGAGCTTTGTTGGGAAGATTCTTCGGGAGAAGCTGTGCAGGTGGAATTCGGGTCGGCGCAAATTGAATTCTACGTAGAGGCACAAGAAGTCGAAGACTCAGTCCCGAATAGCAACGCGCAGGAATTAGCGAGGCGTCTTGCCGCCTGATCGATGCCCGTCGGCAGCCAAAGAGGACATCGTGCGCGCGATTTGCACGGACAAATGGGACGGAACGCGAGCCGCCCCAAGTCTGTTTACTGGCCAGAACGTTTCAGTCAGCGGCTTGCGATCATCCGCTTTCCGAACACTGGAATATGTTTCGAAACCATCTGAAAAAGCCGCCCGAGCGCTGGCTTGAACTAATTGGCGAAATCAACGTGGCTATCTCCAGGAACTCGGTCGCCACTTCCAACGACCCATTGAGTTAACAGTCGAGCCAAAGGCGCATGCAGAGATTCCCCAGAGAATTACGCGTGGCCTTGCTAACAAAATTGTAGATCCTTTGAAACGGCATTATCCGCCCTCAAAGCCTTGACGGCGATAACCCGCTTTGGTGCGCGATGACGGAAGTCGTCGGCGAAGAACCATGTCGGCTAAATTAGTGCAGACTGCTGCTTAGCCAATTGCCGCAACACCGGCTTCATCGTATCTGATACGGTATTGTCTGCGCGGTGGGAGAGTCTATTCCTTGGGCGGCTCGCTCTTTTTGATCAGTGCCGTCAAGAGGTCGATCGGAAGGGGGAAAAAGGTCGTGGTGTTATGTTCGCTGGAAATTTCGCGCATCGTTTGCAGGAAGCGCAGTTGCAGCGCAATCGGTTCCTTGCTCATCATCGCCGCGGCCTGCACCATTTTTTCCGCGGCCTGAAATTCGCCCTCGGCGTTGACGATCTTTGCGCGGCGTTCGCGCTCGGCTTCGGCTTGCTTGGCCATCGCGCGTTTCATTGTGTCGGGCAACGCCACGTCCTTGACCTCGACCGCGGTGACTTTAACGCCCCACGGTTCGGTTTGCCGGTCGATGATCTCCTGCAACTTCTGGTTGATCGACTCGCGCTGCGAAAGCAGGTCATCCAAGGGGGCCTGGCCGAGGACGCTGCGCAGCGTCGTCTGCGACATCAGCGACGTGGCTTTGAGAAAGTTCTCCACTTTCACGACAGCGGCTTGCGGATCCACCACGCGGAAATAAACAACCGCGTCGACCGTCACCGGCACGTTGTCTCGCGTCATCACCTCCTGCTTCTCGACGCTGATGGTGACGACGCGCAAATCCATTCGCACCATGCGATCCACGATGGGAATGAGAAAAATCACGCCGGGACCCTTCGCGCCAAGTAATTTCCCGAGCCGAAAAATAACGCCACGCTCGTATTCGCGCAGGATCCGGATCGCCTGCGGCAGGATAATGATCGCGAGAATGATGATGGGCACGGCCCAACTGAGCAATCGCGGAAACGCTTCAATTAATTCCATGGCTGTCTCCTCCTAGAACTCAGTCTGAACTCAAATCACGCGCTATTCCAGAACGATAATCGACGTTTAATTCAACAGTTCGTACCAATTATTTCGACGGCGCGGTTCGTAGCCTGCGCCGCGGATGAGCGATTCGATTTGCGCGGCGTCGAGCCGAAACGTTGTCCCAGCGCTGCTGACCACATTCTCCTCCATCATCACCGAGCCGAAATCATTCGCGCCATATCTCAGCGCGATCTGGCCGATGTCCGGGCCCTGCGTCACCCAAGAGCTTTGGATATTGTCGATGTTGTCCAGGAAAATCCGTGCCAGCGCTTGCATTCGCAGATATTCGGAGACGCCAGTGGGCTGCTTCACTTTCAACACCGTATGCTGCGGTTGAAAGGTCCAGCAAATGAACGCGGTAAATCCGCCGCTGCGATCCTGCTGGTCGCGAACCCGCTGCAAATGTTCGACGCGGTCTTCGATCGTCTCCACATGACCGAACATCATCGTGGCGCTCGATTTCAATCCGAGCTCATGCGCCACCTGCATCACCTCCAGCCATTGGTCGCTGTTGATTTTCAAAGGTGAAATCCTCTTTCGTACCCGGTCCACGAGGATTTCGCCGCCGCCGCCCGGGATCGACCCGAGCCCGGCCGTCTTAAATTCCGAAATCACTTCCCGCAGCGGCATCCGGAATGTTTCCGCGAAATGCTGGAACTCTGGCGGACTGAATCCGTGAATATTGACGTGCGGATATTTTTCGCGGATGTGCCGCAAAAGATCGATGTACCATTGGAACGGCAATTTCGGATGATGCCCGCCCTGCATCAGGATTTGCACTCCGCCCGCGGCAGTGAGTTCGTCCAGCTTTTGATCAAGCTGTTCGAAGCTCAGCACGTAATGATCTTCGTCGCGTTCGGTCCGATAAAACGCGCAGAACTTGCAGTAAACGTTGCAAACGTTTGTGTAATTGATGTTGCGATCGACGATGTAGGTCACGATCTCGCGACCGCTGCCGCCGTAACTGTTCGCCTTTGCCAGATCGCGCCGCGCATTGGCAAGCGCAGCCAACTCTTCCAACGGCCAGCGATATAATTCCAGCGCGTCGTCTGTGGAAATCCGTGCGCCCGCGAGAATTTTTTCCGTCAGCGCATCTCGGTTAAGTGAAACCATGCCTAGTGAATCTTAAATGCTGCTTTGAGATTTGGCACGTACCAAACTGTGGGGCGTTTGACTCATTCGTTGGCGCGAGAGTGAACGGCGTGCATCGGAGTGCCCGCCCTACCGATCGCGCATACACGATGGTAGGGCGCTTCACTCCCGTGCGCGCCGTCGCCTTGCTCGGGCCCACGTGGGCCAAAGAATTTTGCGGACGGCTCGGCGATCCATCCCTACCATTTGGAAATGGACCGAAAGGTCGCAATCATCGGTGCCGGCGTGTCGGGCCTTACGTGCGGAATCGTTTTTGCCGAACGTGGTTACCGTACGGCCATCTTCGCGAAAGAGATCGGGCAACAAACAACGTCCGGCGCGGCTGCGGCGGTTTGGTTTCCGTACGACGCCGAGCCGGCAAAAAAAGTCATCCCTTGGGCACTCGCGACCTACAAGGCGCTCGCTGATCTTGCTCGCATGCCTGCGGGCGGCGTCTCAATGATCGAACTGCGCCAATTTTCGCGCACCGGCGAAATTCAAATTCCAGATTGGGCCATATCACTCGGAGCTTCTGCCATCACGAGCCCTCCTTCTGTCATGTCGAGCGGAGTCGAGACATCTCTGGCTCTTGTCCCTTCCCCATTCGCGAGCGGTTTCTCGCTGCGGGTCCCTCTCACGGACACGACGATTTATCTCGATTATCTCGCGACACGTTTCCGTAAAGCAGCCGGCGAAATTCACGCGAACGTCCATTTCGAGAACCTCGAAGATATGGATTCAAAATCCGATCTCGTGATCAACTGCGCAGGAATCGGCTCGCGCGGACTCGTTCGCGATCATGCTCTGGAGCCGCATCGCGGCCAGGTCGCAATCGTCCCGAGAATCGAGGATCTTTCCTGCGCGATTGTCTGTGATGACTACCCGCTCATGTATGCGATTCCGCGCACGAACGATTGCGTGTTCGGCGGAACAAACGAAATCAGCGACAATCTTGCTGCTGATCCCACCACGACGTCGCGAATTGTCGCCGAATGCAGCCGCGTGCTGAACATCAACAAACCGCGCGTAATCGCCGAGCGCGTCGGCCTGCGGCCGTTCAGAAAATCAGGCGTACGCCTTGAATGGGATCGGCTACGCGACGGCCGCACCGTCATTCACAATTACGGCCACGGCGGCGCAGGGTTCACTCTCTCCTGGGGCTGCGCGCGTGAAGTTATTGATCTCGCAGCGCACGCCGCCACGACGCCGTAGACGCACGCGTCTCAAAATAAGATCAGCTATTGGCGAAGCATCGCGTGCTGGCTGCGCCATGTTCATCAGACCGGCCAGCGGTTGGCGATTGGTTAGGTCTATGGGCGATCTTTGTCCGCGTCGTTCTTCGCGTCATTTATGATCATGGCTCGAATTAGCGTTCGGTCCTCACCCTTAAGATAAGCAGGCCGCTCGGCTTCGATCTCGCGGATCGTCTTTTCTGCCTCGGGGTTCTGTCCCTCGATTGGTTCCAGTGGCCGCGATGGAACCGTGGAGGTGTACGAGTTGGCGCCAGCCCGGTACTCGTCGTGATACACCGATTCTATCGAGTGCTCTTTGGTGCTGTCGCTGTCCCCGCCCGAGTATGTCAGTAGGACAATGGCCGGAAAGCCCAGCGCGACTACTAAAGCGCAGCCAATGATCAGCTTTGTGCGTTTGGTGAGTGGTGGGAGAGTTGACTCTCGCGGGGCTCGCGCTTGCGCGAGCACCGCATTTTGGCATGGAAGCGACCCACGCCAGAAATCGCGAATAAAGTTCATACCCTTCATCTACCTAACGCGAATTAAACGGAAAATTTCCTCTAACTTCAATCGCGCCTACGTCAGCGCGATGCACTGGAAGGAGCTGACGACGTCGTCGGGACCTTTTTCGGCGAAGAAGCTCTCGTAATAACCGGGGCCGAGGTCCCAGTAGGGGCCTTTATAATATTCGTCGCGATAAAATCGCCACACGCCGCTCTCCACGATGACGCAGCTCATCCGGTCGTTCCAGTAATCGCCGACGTAGTGGAAACTCAAGTTGGTGCGGGCGTAGGAACCTTTAAAACCCACGTGATCGTAAAGCACCAGCTCAGGTAGCCGGGTGATTTCCTTCGTCGGCTCAATTTCGACCTTGCCGACACCAGATGAGTGATAGCTCAACGGGCCGAGGCTCCATTTCATGTCGATGATGCACCCGTTATCGGGCGATAATTCAATTTTAGATAATCGTGGCATAAGCGTGCAGGGCGATGGTTTCCGGTAATTTGATCAGATGAAATCCGCTCTGTCGAGCAAAGAGATTACGGCCTTCCAAAACGTCTGTAGCGTCCGCTGTCCTTAGCGGATATGCGTACATCCGTCAGAGTGAGTCGCAGGCCTGTGATCACTGCGTTTTTGCCCAGCCGATTACCCCACAGGCGATGCGCGCGCCTGAGTCCCCGGTTGGTTGCGTCTTCAGATCGTCGGGTTTTGTGTGCACCACGACCGAGCGACCGATCGCCGACTTCGCATCGTTCGCGAGGGAAATCTGATGGTCCACATAATCGAGCTTCGCGTTGCCGGAAGCGTCTGCTTCCACATTTCCCATGTCGCCCTCGTGCCGCGCGGCTGCGTCGGGCCCGGCATGCGGTTGGTTCGTGGGATTAAAATGCGCGCCTGCGGAACTGCCATCGGTTGCGCTGCAATCGCCGAATTCATGGATATGAAAGCCGTGTTTGCCAGGCGTCAGGCCCGCGATCTCCGCGTGGACCTGCACGCCGTCGGCGACTGGAGTGAATGTGACGGTGCCGCTGACTTTATTGCCTGCGGTGGGATGCAGCACCGAAATGCCTTTTGATGATGCCGCGGATTTCGCCGCGGGTGTTTGCGCCAGCGCGATTAAACCTGCAAACGATAGAAACATCAGCCCAATAAGGGAAGCTCGAGAGGAATTCATATAAGCATCTGTATTTCGCATCGCTCGATATGTCCAGCCGCATCAAAATCGAGTGAGCATGCCCTAAACCCAGGGCAAAAGGTACGGCGGGGCAGTCCCCTGCACGCCGTTCATGAAAGACGGCGCGCACCGAGTGACGCGCCCTACCTTTAAACGCGGTCCTTCAACTGTGTTTTGCCGGACGCACGTGCGCAGTGGACACAACAGAAGATTTGTCCCTCCGCTTCGACGCCGTGGCCGACGATACGGCAGTGGCAGTGGGGACAAACAGGCGCCAGCGCGTGGATTGCGCACTCGAAGCTGTCGAAGGTGTGACGCTCTCCGCCCACGACGACTTCAAACGCCTTGTCATATTCGTTCTCGCAAACTTCGCATGTAGGCATACACAATTCGTTTCGCGCCAGAGGCGGTTCCCGGCGGTATTTGATTTAGATTCGCGAGCCAGATTTCGTCTTCTATCCTCGTGGATTCATGTAAGTGTTTTGCGTGGTCTGGACTGGCGCTTCTGGCCAGCCTTTCTCAGTGAAACTCGCCTGAGAGGCGATGGCCATGGTAGCCGTGGGCAACGCCCTCGGTTTGAATGCACGAAATGAGTTTAGCCCTGTATGGGCAATCCAAATTTTCGCCGCCGTTGATGGGATTGCCCCTTCAGGGCGGATTCACTTGTCGGACATTTTTCCGAGGGCGCTGCCCTCGGCTAAAATGATCCAGACCTTTGGTCTGTAGGCCATTGCACCCCTGGCGCTAAACAGATATGGCTCGTCGGTGTCAGCTACACTACGCGGCCAAATGCGTTGCCGAAATTCTTCTGGTCTTGAACGAGGCGGGAAGTTAACACTGGTCGCCATCACTGCGGGTAGGAGCAGTTGTTCATGCAAACGCCAGATGCCACCGGGGCCGCTGTCCCCACTATCGCTGAAACACTGGCGAAGCTCGGAGCCGATGAGAAGACGGGGTTAACTGACGCCGAAGTCCAGGCGCGCTTGCAGAAGTACGGGCCAAACGCGCTGGTGGAGAAACAGAAAAACGCGTTCGCCGCGTTGCTCGCATATTTTTGGGGGCCGATTCCGTGGATGATCGAGGCCGCGGCATTGATGGCGTTCATCGTCGGCGACTGGGGCGATTTCGCCATCATCACGTCACTGCTGTTGTTCAATGCGCTGCTGGGGTTCTGGGAAGAACACGAAGCTTCCAACGCGCTCGACGCACTGAAGAGTTCGCTCGCGCTGAAAGCCCGCGCGCTGCGGAACGGCACATGGCAGGAGGTCGACGCGCGAACAGTGGTGCCAGGAGACATTGTTCGATTGTATCTCGGTGACGTTGTTCCCGCTGATTGCACACTCATCGCGGGCGATTACGTCAGCATCGATCAATCCGCGCTTACAGGAGAATCGTTGCCGGTCAGCAAGAAATCGGGCGAGGACGCATACTCGGGTTCGATCGTTAAACAGGGTGAAATGACGGCGGTAGTTACTGCCACTGGCGCGAACACGTTCTTCGGACGCACGGCGAAACTGGTGGCTGGGGCCGGAAGTGTTTCGCATTTCCAGCGAGCCGTGATGCGGATCGGCAATTTCCTAATCATTCTTGCGCTCGTGCTGGTGATGATTCTCGTTGCCGCTCGTCTTTTCGACATGCGCGGTCATTACGATCGCGCTGGCCTGTTAAGGTTGGCAGAAATTGTTCTGATTCTTCTCGTAGCCTCAGTGCCCGTAGCCATGCCGGCTGTTTTGTCGGTGACCATGGCGTTGGGCGCGCGACTGCTGGCGAAACGCAAAGCAATCGTCTCGCGATTGGAATCGATCGAAGAACTGGCAGGCGTCGATGTGCTCTGTTCCGATAAGACCGGCACGTTGACTGAGAACAAGCTGACCCTGGGCGAAGCGCAACCGTGGCCAGGCACCGATTCTGACACATTGATTTTGATGGCGTCGTTAGCTTCACGCGCAGCTGACAATGATCCGATTGGATATTAGCTGGGCTTAAAGATCAATCGGTACTCAAGACTTATAAGCAGGAAGCGTATGTTCCTTTCGATCCTGTCCGTAAGCGCACGGAAGCAACCATTAAGGATCAGTCGGGCGCAGTCTTTCGCGTCAGCAAAGGCGCGCCCCAAGTCATTCTGGCGTTAACGAAACTTGCCGGCGCCGATTTGGTGAAAGCGCAGCAGACAGTGAACAATCTCGCGAGTTACGGTTACCGCACCATCGGTGTCGCTGTCGCTCACAGCGACGATGATTGGATTTTTCTTGGAATTCTGCCGCTGCTCGATCCGCCCCGTCCCGACTCGAAGAGCACCATCGCGCGGGCTCGCGCTTACGGGGTGAAAGTCAAAATGGTTACCGGCGATGATGTTGCCATCGCCCGCCAAATTGCATCGGAACTGGACATGGGCACAAACATTCAGCCAGCAACGGAACTCTTTCCCGGCGACGTGACGAAAGGGCAAATCCCGTTGGATGCAGCGGAGAAGATCGACGAAGCCGATGGATTCGCTGAAGTGTTTCCAGAACACAAATATGCCATCGTAAAAATACTCCAACAGAACGGACACATCGTCGGCATGACCGGCGATGGCGTGAACGACGCGCCCGCGCTCAAGCAAGCCGACGTCGGCATCGCCGTTTCCGGAGCGACCGAAGCAGCGCGTGCGGCGGCGGCGCTGGTCCTGACCGCGCCCGGTTTATCCGTGATCATCGACGGGATCGCGGAGGCCAGACGCATTTTCGAGCGAATGACAAGCTACGTATTGTATCGAATCGCCATGACCATCGCGATCATGGTGTTTGTGGTGCTGACCTCGATCTACTATCACTTTTTTCCGCTTACCGCGATCATGATTATCGCGCTGGCGCTTCTGGACGACGTGCCCATTATGACCATCGCCTTTTGACAATGCCACAGTGCCGCCGCAGCCGGTGAGATGGGAATTGGACAGAGTGCTGGTGATCTCGTCAGTGCTCGGATTACTCGGTGTTATTCAAAGCTTCGGTTTGCTTTATCTGGGCGACACGGTTCATCACCTGCAGCATCCGCAGCTACAAACAATGATGTTTCTGCAACTCGTTGCTGGCGGGCATCTCATGTTGTTTGTGATGCGCACAAGGGGGCCCTTTTGGAAACCGCCGTACCCCAGCTCACGTCTTTTCTTTGCAATCGTCGCGACGCAAATCGCGGCGGTGTTCATGTGCAGTGAGGGTTGGCTCGTGCCGTCACTACCTTGGGGAATCATCGGCTTTGTGTGGGCTTACAACATCGTGTGGATGATAGTGCAGGACGCGGTGAAGCTGGGACTTTATGGAATCGTCGATCCCGGCCGCTCATGGAAAAGATCTCTCTTCGAGCCACTGCGGGTTCGATTGGCAGGTGGGCGAGAGCCAGCCTGATAAACTAGAAACGCTAACATGCCGAATTACCTGAAAAAATTCATCGTAGAACCGGGAACCAAGATTCGGTTCAAACATTTCGATCCCGATTACCACGGGAAACATGAATCCCGCGAACAGGCTTTGCCCGAGATTCAAAAGTACGTCGAGAAAATGGCGCAACTGCAATACCTGACGTACGCCGAAAGGAAGCATTCGCTGCTTGTTGTGCTTCAGGGGCTCGACGCTGCGGGCAAAGACGGCGTTGTCCGCCACGTTTTTACGGGAATGAATCCCGCCGGGTGCGTCGTATCAGACTTCAAGCAACCCACGCCCGAAGAGTTGGCCCACGATTTTCTCTGGCGCGTGCATCCGCATGTGCCGGCAAAAGGTTCAGTCGCAATCTTCAACCGGTCTCACTACGAAGACGTGCTGGTGGTGCGAGTGCACGAACTGGCTCCGGAAAAAGTCTGGTCGAAGCGGTACGACGAGATAAACGAATTCGAAAAGCTAATCGCTACCCAAAACCAGACAAGTATCCTAAAATTTTTTCTCCATATTTCCAAGCAGGAACAGCTCGCACGGTTCGCGAAGCGGCTCGACGACCCTGCGCGCCAGTGGAAGATCAGCGACTCCGATTACAAGGAGCGCGATTATTGGAGTAACTACACCGAAGCGTTTGAAGATGTGCTGAACAAGACGAGTACCGAACGTGCTCCGTGGTTCATCATCCCTTCAAACCACAAATGGTTCCGAGACCTGGCTATTTCACAAATCATTGTTCGGCAGATGGAAGACATGAACATGCAATTTCCCAAGCCAACAGTGAACCTCGCGGAGATTCGGCGTGAATATCACCAGGCCACCGATCAGGAGAAATCGGACAGACGTAAGAAACGCTAACATTGTCCGAAATCGCGCTACCACAACGTCTGACGCTCCTGCTGGACAACTCGTCGCTGAACGGGATTCAGCGATGGCTCTGGGTGCTATCTACCGGGGGCACATTGCTCGATGGTTACGTCATTTTCGTCCTCGGCGTGGCGATGCCTGTTATCATCGCTGAGTTTCACATTGAACCCGACGTGGTCGGCCTGATTGGAGCGAGCCTGGTATTTGGTGCTGTCATTGGCGCGGGAGTAGGCGGCCCGACGGCGGACCATCTTGGCCGCAAGAAGTTGATGCTCGCCGATATGATAATTATTTGCGCCGGCGCCGCTATCAGTGCGCTGGCCAAGGAACCGGCGGTGCTGTTCATAGGACAACTGCTCGTCGGGATGGGAGTAGGTATCGATTTCCCTGTCAGTAGCAGCTATATCTCGGAAGTTTCCCCGAAGCGCGATCGCGACCGAATGATGGTCGCCACCATTGCCTGTCAGTCCATTGGCATGCTGCTGGCGGCTGCGATTACGCTGGTATTACTAGGGCACGGCAGCGCGCAGAGTTGGCGGCTATTTCTGGCGAGCGAAGGATTGGTCGCGCTGCTGTTTTTTGTTTTACGTTTCTCGCACCCGACAGTCCGCACTGGTTGATGTCTCGCGGTAGATTCGCAGAGGCGGCGCAAGCTTTCATTCGGATTATCCCCGAACAACGAGATGCAATCCTACAAATTACGGACGATGACCAGAAGCTCGCAGCTTCGATTCCGCAGGTGAAACCTGGGCTTTTCACTCTGTTTTCGCGCTCTTATCGGGGCGCACCGCGCTGGCAACGATCCCCTGGTTCCTGATGGATATTGCCACGTACGGCGTGGGCTTGTTTACTCCGGTTATTTTGGGAGCGATTGAAATCTCCGGCAGAACGCGTGGCCTCGTCGCGCAGGATCTTACTCTCGCTAAAGGCAGTGGCGTTATCGATTTGTTCCTGCTATTCGGTTTCCTGCTTGGAATCTGGATGGTTCCACGGTTCGGGCGCATCCGGATGCAGGCGATTGGCTTTGCAGGAATGGCAGTGGGAATGTTGATGTTGGTGGTGGCTGTCGGCCTGACGAACTCGAGTTTGCACATTCCTCTGATCTTTGCCGGGTTCATTTTGTTCAACCTATTGATGAACGCCGGCCCGAACTCAACCACGTTCACTCTCGCCCCGATCTTGTTCCCGACGCAGTTGCGCGCGACGGCCGGTGGATTCGCCGCCGGCGTTGCGAAACTGGGTGCGACCTTTGGTGTGTTTCTGCTGCCAATCTTAAAAGACAGATTCGGGGTTCCGAGCGTTCTTGGAATTGTGTCGGCGGTAAGCCTGCTGGGTCTGATCGTTACGTTGTCCCTCCGGCGCGAGGACACGGCCTAGCCATTGTTTGGAATAGTAGAAATGTAGTGAAAGTGATATTTTTTCAGCGGAGGCCTCTATGGAAATACCGAAACAACTGCTCGATTGTTTAAATCAAAACAAGGTGGAGTACGAAATTCTGCACCACGCCGAGGCAGTGACGGCGCAACGGATCGCCCAGGTTGAGCACGTCAAAGGACGCCATCAGACCAAGGTGGTCATGATCAGATCTGGCGATCAACACTTGATGGTGGTGTTGCCAGCAGATCACCATATCGACCTCGAGAAAGTCGAGAAAGTTCTCGGCAAAGCTGTCTCGCTTGATAAGGAAAATGAATTTAAGTCACTCTTCCCAGACTCCGCCACCGGGGCGATGCCGCCATTTGGGAATCTTTATGGTCTGCCGACTTACGTGGATAAACGTCTCGCTGAACAGGACTACATCGTGTTCGAAGCCGGGACGCACACTGACGCGATAAAAATGAGCTATAGCGATTACGAAAAAATCGTGAAGCCGAAGATAGAAGACCTCGCGATCAAGCTTCACCCTATGAAAGGAGCTTGAGCTTACGAAGGACCGTCCAGCGATTCGGAAGAATCGAATGAAGATTCCGTTGGCCAGCATCTTTCTTTGCCTGGCCTGCACTGCGGCATCGGCCGTGTTCGCCGCGGAGAAAGTTGGCTTTATCAGCGTCGACGGCGCGATCGGGCCTGCGACAGCGAGTTACATTTCCCGAAGCATCGAAGAAGCCAAAGCGCAAAATATGCAGTGCCTGGTGATTCAACTGAATACGCCGGGCGGTCTGCTCGATTCGACGCAGAAAATTGTGCAAAGCTTCCTCGGGTCTCCAGTTCCCGTCGTGGTTTACGTCGCGCCTACCGGCGCGACAGCGACCAGCGCAGGGTGTTTCATCACGCTGGCGGCCAGTGTCGCGGCAATGGCGCCGGCCACTACGATCGGCGCTGCGCATCCGGTTTCCATCGGTGGTTTTCCGAGTGGTGGCGAAGAAAAGCCAGACGAAACCATGAAGCAGAAGCTCGAAAATTTTTCCGTCAGCTACATGGAGACGATCGCGGGCAAGCGCCAACGGAACGTCGAATGGGCCAAGTCCGCAGTGAAAGAGAGCGCTTCGATCACCGCGCAGAAAGCGCTGGAATTGAAAGTCATTGATTTGATCGCGACCGACATGCCCGATCTGTTGCAAAAACTGAACGGGCGCCTCGTGGACGGCAAACCCCTCAATACCGCCGGCGCGCAGGTGACCGAAATCAAGATGTCGCCCGCCGAGCGGGTATTTCAAAAATTGTGGCGACCGGAGGTCATGTTCATCCTGATGCTGATCGCGATCTACGGGATCATCGGTGAACTGAGTTCGCCCGGTGCAATTCTTCCCGGCGTTGTGGGAGCAATCGCGTTGATATTGGCGCTTTATCTGGCGGCGATCCTGCCGGTCAACGTGGCTGGACTTGTCCTGATCGCGCTGGCTTTCATGCTTTTCATCTTTGATGTTTACACGCCCACACACGGCGTGCTCACCGTCGGTGGAATCATCGCGTTTCTGATCGGTTCGCTCATGCTCTTCAATCGCGCCGATCCGCTTTTTCGCTTGTCGTTGAGCTTCATCATTCCTGCGACACTCGTCACGGCCGCGTTCTTCATTTTCGTCATCGGAAAAGGGCTGCGCGCGCAGTTGCTACCGGTGAAGGTGGGAAAAGAGGCGCTCATTGGAGGCACCGTGACCGCGCTGACTCCGATCGATTCCCGCAGCGGCAGGGTGTTTGTCGAAGGCGAATACTGGAACGCAGTCAGCGATGCCCCGATCGAAAAAGGCGAAGGCGCCGAGATTGCGGCTGTCGAGGGATTAACCATCAGATTAAGAAAGAAACCTCGTTGAAAACACCGGCGCACGCCATAAGTCCGCACGACGGTCGGCGAGTGAAGACAATGCATCCACCGCGGTGTCATCTGCGCCAGCGTGAACTGCGCATCCACCAACATTGCAACGCCTGACCTTGTCAAAAATCTCGCCTTGACGATTGCCGCGTTCTTTCCGATATAGGCGCCTGTCCTGCGTGCGTTTGGTTTGCGTGGGGCTGCGCTTCTAACATATGCAACGTTTTTGTGGATGGATGCGCCCCCCGCCGTTTGCGATCTGGATAGCCTCCCTATGCGCGCTCTTCGGCGCTGTACTTGCTCGGGCGCAGGCGCCTCAAGCAGCGCCCGGTCCTCCTATCATCCGTTCGATGGATGTGCAGTACACCGGGCCGGCAACTATCAGCAGGGAACGCATTCTTGCCCAAATGCGCACAACGGTTGGCCAGCCATACTCAAACGAGATCGTACAGGAAGACATCAAAGCGCTTTATAAGACTGGTTACATTCGCAACGTTCGCATCTTTGCTCAGCCTGAAGGCGACGGGGTGAAGGTCATTGTCGCAGTGCAGACGCGGGCGATCATTCGCGAGATCGAAATCACCGGCGCCGAGCACCTCAAAGCGCAAAGACTGCGCAAAGAAATCAAAGTGAAACTCAACCAGGCGGTTGACGAACAACAACTGGAAGACGCGCGCCAAAAAATTATCGAAATCTACCAGGGACGAGGGTTCAACGATGTCAGTGTTGAATTTCGTATCGATCCAATAGACGAGAAACGCGGCACCGCGCGCGTGGTTTTCACCGTAAACGAGGGCGTCAAAGGAGCGATAAGCCAGGTTCGTTTCGAGGGAAATGCGCACTTCAGCCAACGGGTATTGCGCAAACAGATGAAAACTCGTGGCAGATCGCTCATTTATTTCGTGGATAAAACCGGTCGGCTGGATGAGGTCCAGTTGGAACAGGACATGGACAAGATCCGCGAGTTTTATCAAGACCACGGCTACATCGACGTGGAAGTAAAAGAGGTGCGGAAG
>QHOX01000062.1:14892-15461 GCA_003219465.1 Verrucomicrobiota bacterium
CCATCGTGATTGCAGAAGGCCCACAGTACCACGTCCGCAAGCTGACGGTTTCCGGGTACCAGGCGACGACCGAAGCCAAAGTTCTCGCCCTGTTAAAAATGAAAGAGGGAAGCGTCTATTCGCCGAAACAGCTTCGCGATGACGCGAAGGCCGTCGCCGACGCATACGGTAGCGGCGGCTACGTCGATCTGGTGATCACTCCCGAAGGCACACCGGCCGGGACGGGCCTGATCGACGTGCATTACAACATCGAGGAGGGCACCCGATCGTTTGTGAACCGGGTCAATATCGAGGGTAACACACGAACCAAGGACAAGGTGATCCGGCGCGAAGTGCTTGTCGCTCCGGGAGACGTTTTCAATACTGTTCGTGTTGACATAACCAAGAAACGTTTGGACAACCTGGGTTACTTCGCAAAGGTCGAGACTTATCCCGAAGAAACAGACATACCCGGGCGCAAAGATCTGACGATTCTCGTGCAGGAAAAACGCACGGGTTCACTCAGCTTCGGAGGGGGCTTCAGCACTGTTGACAAGTTGGTGGGCTTTGCGGAACTCACGCAGGGCAAT
>QHOX01000062.1:15481-19582 GCA_003219465.1 Verrucomicrobiota bacterium
TGTTCAACTGGCCTTCGTTTACGGGCGGCGGGCAAAAATTCCGGTTACGTGTTCAGTACGGAACGGAGCGAAAGGATTTCATTCTGACCATCACCGAACCGTATTTCCTCGATCGGCGCCTTGCGCTCACGGGGCAAGCCTTTTATACCGAGGCGAATTATCTGAGCGCCGACTACGACCAACGCAATTACGGCTTCTCAATTGAGATGCGCAAGCCAATCAATGCCTACACGTACGGCACCCTGGGATACACACTACAGAACATCGACATTTTTAATGTCGCGTCCTCCTCGCCTGCGTTTATTCAGTCACAAAGCGGCACATTTACCGAAAGCAAGGTCTTTAGCAGCGTGGTATTTGATTCGCGCGACAATCCCTTGCTCTCCCGCCGCGGACAACGCATTACCTTTTCGCCTGGTATTGCCGGTGGTTTTCTGGGAGGCGACACCCAGATTTACGCATTAGACCTGGAGGGATCGCAGTATTTTCATCTGCCCTGGGACACTATCCTGCTCATTAATGGCGAAATTGCGACGGTGAGCCAATGGGGTAGCGGGAGCGAAGTGCCGATTTTCGAACGGCTCTTCCTCGGCGGCTCGAACAATCTCCGCGGCTTTCCGTTTCGCGAAGTCGGCCCACAGCAGAACGGCGAGCCGATCGGCGGCCTATCAATGTCGCGGGCGACGATTGAATGGACTTTCCCGATTATAGAAAAAGCGCGCGGCGCAGTTTTTTACGATACCGGCTTCGTGAATAGCAGCGCGTGGTCGTTCGGCTTTAATCATATGGCTTCCGACGTGGGCATTGGACTCCGTCTTGATTTGCCAATCGGTCCATTACGCCTCGACTATGGCTACCCGGTAATGCGTGATGGGTATAACGGGGGAGGCCATTTCAACTTCAACGTGGGGTATCAATTTTGAACGAATATATGTGGTTGCAGTCTAACGCGATTCCGGCAACCGTATCCCCTGTTTTTATGAAAAAGTCTCTGTCGATACTCTTTGCGCTGACGCTGGCTGCTCCCATTGCCGCCTTCGCACAGGGCACAGCGAAAATTGGAACAGTCGATATGCAGCGGGCGTTCAAGGAATACAACAAAACCAAGGAAGCTGAGGTTAAAATCAACGACGCCAAGAACGCCGCTAAAAAGGAATATGATGACCGGGCGGAAGCTTACAAAAGGGCGCTAGATGAAATCAATAACCTCAACAAGCAACTCGAGTCTCCAGCTTTGAGCGCCGACAAGAAGACAGGGATGGCCAAAGAGCGCGATGACAAGATCGCAAACATTAAAAGCATGGAACGAGAGATCAGCGATTTTCGCCAGACGCGGGAGCGACAGTTGCAGGAGCAGTTGATGCGAATGCGGGAGGGAATCGTAAAGGAAATTACGGATGTCGTAATGGAGAAAGTGAAGGCCAAGAGCCTTGATTTTGTTCTCGATAAATCCGGGATCAGCATAAACGGCGTCCCTGTCGTGCTGTACGCGCCAGACAACATTGATTTCACAAACGAGATCATCGACACGCTCAACAAACCCGGTCGCGCTACGGCTTCTACAGCTTCGAATAAAAAGACCGCTGCAAGCGCTTCTACGACCCCGGCAGCAAGAGCAAAACCCTGAGGTTCGCCTCAGAATTTCAAGAATACACGCGGGCGAGACTCGCGTGTATTTTTTGTACGGGTGAAATGAGGCGTTCGCACGGCGACATTTTGTGAGCGGCCATGAACCTGCAAAGAATGTTTGTTCGGATCAGATGTCGATCAAGCGCATGCGCGATTACGATCCTGATGGCGGTTTGCACTGGCTCGCTGGCAGCCGATTGGCAGGCGACGCTCAGCAAGGAGCCGGCTGGAAATTTTCCCGAACTGCGGTCGCTGCATGCGTCCTATCGTTTCGGCTGGTCGGGAGTAACTGCAGCCACCGGTGAAGTTCACTTCACCAAAGGCTCGAACGAGAGGTTTGAGCTTGATGGAATCGGCCGAACCACTGGTCTAGTCCGAGCCTTGTGGAAACTGGATGTGAACTATCGCGCGGTCGCAAACGCCGACACGCTCGCACCCGTCGAAGCTCAGCAAACCGAGAGCTATCGGTCAAAGCAAATCGTCACCCATCTGACTTTCGCTAACAACGGAGTAATTCGAGCACGAAAAGAAGGTCAAGGCCCCGCTGCCGAGACAAAGACACGGCAGTTTGTTTTGCCTAACTTGTTCGATCTCCACTCAGCAGCGCTTTACTTGCGCAGTCAGCCGCTCAAACAAGGCAGCGTGTATCGGCTCGCAGTTTACCCTGCAACAAATGCTTATTTTGCCACTGTCACCGTAGTCGGCCGGGAGAAAGTCTCCGTGCGCGCGGGCACTTACAACGCGATCAAGCTTGATCTCCAATTGAAACGCATCGGCAAGCATCTGGAATTAGAACCGCACAGAAAATTTCGGCGCGCCACAATCTGGGTGTCGGATGATGCCGAGCGGCTCATACTTCGCATTGAGGCGCAGGTGTTTGTGGGCACAGTTTTCGCCGAACTGCAATCGGTGCGCTTCGATAATCCAAAACAGGATCAGTCGGGGACCCACTGACCACGAATCGGTGGCCCGGGCGGAGGACGCGTATGCGGACGGTACGGATTGTAAAATCGTTGGCGCGGCCCGGGAAGTAAGCGAAGCGCCGTGAGCGTCTCCAGATCCAGTCGGCCGGTTACCGAAAGTCTCGTCTGCGTCTGATAGGCGCGCAGCGAGAGTTCCATTGCCGGTCCATAGATTCCGTCAATCTGTTCTCGATACATCCCATACCGTGCCAGCGCTATCTGCGCTGAGACGACTACATTTCGTTGCACAACAGGAGGAGCGGTCTCAAATGGCGTGCCGGCAAAAACTCCTCCGGGTGAACTTGTTGGAGCCATGGGAGTTGACGGGTAAACCTGTTGGTTTTGCGGCGCATTACTGAAAGGCTGAACCGGCGGAGCAGCAGTTGCGTTCTCCGTCTGTTCGGGCGGTGACTCGCCGGGCGGAGCGGCCGCGGCAGGAGTTGGTGAAGCAGATTTGGTTGTTTGTCGCGCGGCGCCCGATGACTTAATTCCGAGCGATTGCAGCGTCTCATCGTCGAGCTGACCCGTAACCTGAAGGCCATTGCGGATTTGATAGCGGCGAATCGCTGCCGTGAGATTCGCATTCATTTCGCCGCTGACTTCGCCGTAGTAGAAACCCTCGTCTTTCAAAACCTGCTGCACGCTTTCGATCAGTTGGTCCGCTCGCAGGAGCATCATCGATCCAAACAAGATCAGCGCTGCGATTTTGATTTTCATTCCGATGTCGTTCGACGATGACGCCCTTCGCCTATTCAGCGCTTTTCTGATCTGTGGCAGCCAACGTCGATTTCCGCTGACCGACGGCGTCGCGGTACCGTAAAATGCCGTCAGCGACAGCTGCCGCAAGTTGGTCGCGATAGTCTTCGCTCGCGAGTTTCGAAACTTCGTCCTTGTTGGTAAGAAAGCCGCCCTCAACCAACACCGCGGGAGAAATCACGTTTGCGATCACAAAAAACTGCTTGGCTTGCGTGCCGCGATCGATCGAGCGGGTCCGTGCCACCAAGGCTTCCTGAACAAAACCGGCGAGACTCTGGCTTTCCGGCTTCGGCGAATTAGATGGCGGCCGCGATAAAAACGGCAGCCAGGAAGCGAGAACAGAGCCGGAAGTGATCTGATGCGCAGCGTAGTAGGTTTCGACGCCAGTCGCGACCGGTTTATTGTCTTCATTGAAATGAATGCTGACAAAAATGCTATCTCTCACCCGATTGCCGATTGCTGCGCGGTCCGCCAGTGAGACATAGGTGTCCCCGAGTCGCGTCATTAACGTGGCGACGCCTTGCGAATCCAGCAATCGATCGACCCGGCGCGCGAGATCCAGCGTGAGATCTTTTTCCATGACGCCGCCGACCATCGCGCCGGAGTCTTGACCGCCGTGGCCTGGATCAAGAATGACGACTGCGAACGGTTTCGGTGTCGTTGGCTGAGTCGCCTTCGATTGCCTGCTAACCGTGGGTCGCTCGTGCTGCTGAGATGCGATCCAGATCAAAGATGCGGTCATTAGCAACAAGCC
>QHOX01000062.1:19718-77743 GCA_003219465.1 Verrucomicrobiota bacterium
GTTGCTCCTGGCGATGTTGTGCAATAGCCGCCGGGTCGGGCAGTTGTTTCGCGTCAGTAGCCTGCAACAACATGTGCCCGATGCTCCATGCGTCGAGCGCCGCGTTCACTGCCGCTTCAAAGCTGCTATCCGGTGTGTGCTTGTTCTTCAGAAAAGTTTCCATCAGTTCGACCGATTGCCGGGTACCGCTGAGCACGGCGAAATCCTGCCTCGCCCGTGCGTAGGTTGCGCCGTTGCTCGCGATCTCGCCGTCGTATTCCACTCGCAAAAACAAATCGTCCTCGGGGCGTGCACCCACTTCCGCAAAAAGCATGCGTGCGAGATACGGCGGGCCGTATATCTGTTCGAATGCGCTTTTCATCACGGGACTGAGCGAATAATGCACGAGCCGCCGCAGTGAAACATCCGCAGCCGAGCGACTGAAACCTTCCGTGCTAGCCAGTTCAATCGCCGCCATTCGCAAGCGCTCGATGTCGCCCGGGTGACCAATCGCTCCCATCGCAATCCGATCGTAAATCTCGAAAAGTTTCTGGCGCGTCTGACCGAGCGTGAAAAACAGAATGCCCTTGCGATATCCGAGCGTGGCGATGGGACTGCCGGGGGCCAGCTGCCCTTCGATGTATTCGCGCCGGTTGGCGATCGCTTCGACCCAACGATACGGCTCTTCGATCATGCCACCATTTCCTTGAACACGGCGGCAATTTTGTTCTCCGGCAAAGTGGTGATGCCTTCGCGCGACACAATCTTGATCACGGGATAAATTTTTCCGCTGCGATCCACGCCCGCTGTCGCCGTATCGGATTCCGCCGCGGTGTCGAGCGCACGTAATGCGATCGATACCGCTTCCTCTTCGTTCAATTCGTGCAGCGGCTTCCGGCCCCAGTTGTTTTCGTAGTAGAGAATGCCGCGTACGGCCGGCGAGCCCGACCCTGTTGCAGCATAATCCGTCGCTTCAAATTGCGCGCCCATCGCATCGTAAAAATAGAGGCGCACTTCCGGCTTCGAATTTCCGTTGTAGGTCGCGAAGATCGGCACTACGACACCCACGCCCTGCATGACGAATCCAAAATTGTCGCGCAACAGTTTCGAAAGCGCGCGTACTTTTCCATCGACACTCATCTCCTGTAGTTGAGTTCGGCGAAAGTATTGCAGTGAGTGCTCGAGCACGCGCGCCATCTCCCACGCGGTCGCAGGCACACCGGCGATCGCCATGATCGAATGCTTGTCGATCTCCAAAACTTTGTCCGCGCGATCGTACACGACGGTGTTGCCCGCAGTCGCGCGGCGATCGCCCGCCACCAGAACGCCGCCGGAAAATTTGAATGCCAGAATCGTGGTCGCCTCGGTCGGTTGCCACATTTGTTGTTGGATCTGGTCTTGTGGCATTGGACCAGTCACAGCTGGGCCGAGCAGACCTTTGCGTCGTAGCAGTGAAGGAAAATCGTCCGCTGCACCAGAAAAGTTCTGGTCGAACCCAAACTGTGAACGGTCCATTACTGACCCGTGCGCTGGCGATAGCGCTTGGATTGGTTGGGATCGACCTTGCGCATTTTCTTTAACAGATCCTTTGTGTCCGGTCGCGAAATATCCGGCGAACGCGGCCCACCGCCATCGCCTTGTTTTGGTCCCCACGGAGCCGGTTCCACCGGCTTTTGAATGCGCTCAGGCATAAAAAAACGTACGAGCAAAAGTTGGAAACGCAAGGGGCTGCACGCCGCGAAGCGTCAATCGTTACATCCGTTTAGCAGCAATTACCCTTTGCCGATTTACGCTTCAACGATTAACGATTTGAGGAGGCGAACCGCTTGTCAGACGAATGTGCCGATGGCAAAATTTTGCCCTAATGAAAACAGGTGCCACTTTTTTGGCGATTAGCTCTCTTGCGCTTTGCCCCGCTTCTGCGCAGACTCCCACGCCGGATGCGGCAAAATCGACTGAGGCCGCCCAACTTGAAGCGCTGGCAAAAAAGATTGACGAACAGAACACCAAAATCGACGCGCTTTCCCAAGAAATCCTCAAACTGGAGCAACAACTCTTGCATGTCCGCCCGGGCGTAATGATCGGAGAAGATGCACCCGCGCCCGCAACTGCCGGTGCTGCCGCCAGCGCAGCAGCTCATCCCTCTGTCACGGGCAACACGCACACTGTCGCGCGCGGAGAGACGCTCACGTCGATTGCAAAAATGTACAAAGTGACCGTGGACGACTTACAAAAAGCCAACAATATCGAAGACGGTCGTAAGTTGCAGGCGGGCCAAACCATCGTTATCCCGACGTCGTCGCCCCCGGCTTCAGGCTCGTCGTCGCCTTAACGGACAATTAACCTCCGGTGAATCAAAGGTGGTTTCTCCGCAAACACGAGGACGGCAGCACCTTCGGCCCGGTCCAGTTCGATCAAATCGCGCGTTGGGCGTCTGCTGCGCAGATCGCGCCGCACGACACGCTTTCTAGCGATCAGCAGACCTGGATCAAAGCGCCGATGCTCCCACAGCTGGGCATGGACTGGCTGGTTGAACTGACCAGCGAAAATTATTATGGACCGACTACGCTCGGCGCGCTGCAGGAATTTATTCGGCTCGGCGAAATCGATGGCGATACTTTCGTTATCAACAGCTGCGACGGTACGCGGCGGCAAATCCGGGAAATGCCTGACCTGTGGGAAACTGTGCGGTCAGAGACGGATGACGACCAAATCAAAATTCAATTAGGCGATCCCGTCGGACCGGCCGTGGCGAAGATGTCCGTTCGTCTCCAGGAGCGTATTCGCGATCTTGAGCAAACCCTGAAGGAAGAACGCCGCGCTCTTGGTGAGAGCGAGCAGCGTTACGCAGAGTTGGAGCGAAAATATCAGGATCTCTTGCTGAGCTTGGAAGGGTAGCGCCTAACAAATCGATTCCGAGTCGCTGCTGTAGCGTGCGCTCTCCCTTGGCGCGCCGGAAGAAAGCGAAGGCGGCTCAGCGCAATGCAGAGCGTACGGCGGCGCTCTTGTTACACCTGCATTCGCTGCTCTTCCGGTTCCGCCACTCCCGACGGGACGATTTCCGTGCCAGCCTCTATTTCCCGTTGAGGCGAAGACTCTAACAAACTCTGTCGACATAGCTGCGCGTATTTCCTGTTGAGTGCGAGCAATTCCTCGTGCGTGCCCCGCTCCATGATACGGCTGTGATCGAGTACCAGGATTTCGTCCGCATGCACGATCGTCGAAAGCCGATGCGCAATCACAATCGATGTGCGATTCGCCATCAAATGCTCCAGCGCCTCCTGAATTAATCGTTCGGTTGCCGTGTCCACGCTGGCCGTCGCTTCATCGAGAATTAAAATTGGCGGATCCTTTAGCAGCGCCCGCGCAATTGAGAGCCGCTGCTTCTCGCCTACGCTCAACTTCACCCCTCGCTCGCCAACGACGCTTTCCAATCCATCCGGCAAACGCTCGATGAACTGTCGCGCGTTCGCCGCGTCCACGGCGCGCCATAATTCCGCGTCGGTGGCAGTTGGTTTCCCCACCAAAAGATTCTCGCGAATCGATCCATTGAACAGAAAGCTTTCCTGTGTCACCACGCCGATCGCTTCGCGCAATGTGCGCAGTTCGTAATCGCGAATAGATCTGTCATCGACATAAATCTGGCCGGCATCGAACTCGTAAAATCGCACCAGCAAACTCACCAGCGTCGATTTCCCCGCGCCAGTCGCGCCGACCAGTGCCGTCGTTGTGCCTGGCGGTGCATGAAACGAAATGTGTCTAAGCGCCGGTAGTCCATCGACGTACCCAAAGCTGACGTCTTCATATCGAATGTCGCCGACGATGTGCGTGCTGTAGCCGCGATCGGTGATCGCGGTGCGGGGGTCACCCACCCCGGCTACAGCGCCCGGCTCAGCTTTTTCATCGAGAATATCGAACACGCGTTCGCCCGCCGCGCGACCGGCCTGCACCAACTGATTTAACTGATGCAACCGGCTGATCGGATCGTACAGAAACGCCATCAGCATGAGAATGCCGACCAGATCGCCCAGTTGCATGCTGCCAGTCAAAACGGCGTGACTGCCAAATCCCAGCACGAGCAACGCCCCGATGGCTTCAAACATCGACATCGACGGCGAGTAAATCGCCCATGTTCGCATCACCACCAGCGTTGCGTGCCGCAGTTGATCGCTGGCCCGATTGAAGCGCGCGTGTTCCTCGCGCTCGCGCGCGAAACTTTTGATTTGACGAACCCCGGCAAGGTTATCGTGTAATAGCGCGTTGATGTCCGAGGCAGCGCGCCGCTGAAGTCGGTACCGCCGATGCGCGGTCAGCGTGTAAGAGAGTGCCCCCGCGACGAGCAGCGGCAACGGCACCAACGCGAGCAATGCCAGCTTCGCGTTCCAGTAAAACATCACCGCTAGCACGATCACAATTTGTAAAACGGCGACAACGCCCTGCTCGATCCCATCGATCAACACGCGCTCCACCGAGTTCACGTCCTCGATTACTCGCGTCATCAGGTCGCCCGTGGCGCGATTGTCGAACCAGCGCAACGGCAGCAGTTGAATGTGCGAATACAAATCGCTGCGCAGATCGAAAATGACTTTCTGCTCGAATGTGTTGTTGAGAATGATCCGAAGCGAATTGAAAACGTGCTGAATAAGAAAAGCGACAGTCGCGAGCAGGATCAGCGGCAGCAATTTATCCGGCCGATTTGCGCGCACCACGTCATCAATGATCCATTTGGTGACGCTTGGAAAAACGATGACCATCAGCGTGCCCAGGATCGCGCAAGCGAGCGTCCCCGCAGCCAACGACGGATACCGCTTCAGATAAGCAAGAACGCGCCAGACTGTCTTCATCGCGCACTCAACGTCAACCCGCGTGTCCTGGCGTCAAGGTATGGCCGCGCTAGTCGAAGGAAATCGTCGACTACGGTTGGGGCATTTCGAAACTTTAGGCTTGATAATTGGTTCTCGCAGAGCCAAAACAGCACTCATTATGAAAACCCTATCCGGAACATTCGTATTTGTTGCATTAGCGGCAATCGGGACCGTCGCAGTCCTCACCGTGCGCCCTTTCGCTCTCGCAACGCCCACGCCAACGCAAGCGGACTGCCCGCCCGCCGAGAACGCGCCGGTTCTTATCATCATGGGCAAAGATGGCCTGCAATCCACAAAAAGTGGGGATGCTCTTAAAGCAATGTTCGATGATCTAATCAAAAAGTGCGGCGACAAGGTGTGTAACGTCGATTATTACGATAAAGACCACCCCGTCGAGGGTCACCCGGCTTGGCACAAAGGCCATCGCAAACTGGTCCCGACGGCTGCGGTGCGCTCCGAGGCCAGTCGAAATGTGGCATCTGCCGATCCGTCGCATCTCGTACAGCAGGCGGCTTTTAAGACCACGGATGATGCGATCAGTTTTTTCAACAACATAAAATAATCCAGCTAGGGATTTTGGATTGCTCATCAAGGCGCGCGATCTAAATGGCCTTGAGCAAACGCCGCGTTTACTTGGCAGGCCTTGCTCTGCAGTTGTTTCTCATCATCACCGTTTCATCGCGTGACACGTTTTGGCTGCTCTCAGAGAGCAGAACCATTTTTCCGGAGTCGTCTAAAAACTATTGGCAGCGAGCTGAGCAAATCGCATCGACGGCGCTAGGGCAACGCTTGCCGGTCACGAATCCAGCCCGTCAGATTCTGACAGGTTATCTGGATCTTGCCGGGATCGAAGCCGGATACGGTTTCTTCGCGCCAAACGTACCAAATAGTTACAAGCTCGTATTCGAACTTCGTTTTCCAGACGGGCGCGTTGAATACGAACTGCCGCGCGTGTCGAATGCAGCATCCATCCTGCGTATCGCCGGCTTGTTGGACAAAATTGGGCGCACTCAGTCGGAGGCGCTGCGCCAAACGATAGTCGGGATGCTCGCTGATGCCGTGTGGCGCGAGCACTCGGACGCGACAACGATTCGCGCGATCTTCGGATCGGTAATGCTGCCAAGTGCGCCCGAATTCGAGCATGGAAAAAGGGAGTCATACGAATTCCTGTATGCCTACGACTTCAGCGTCAGCGACAAATCAACTGAGCAAAGCGCGCCGTGAAAAGATTGCCGGAGTTGCGGCTGCGAGTGATCGATTTCTGTTTTCCGGCTGAGTCTGATACATGGCTGGCGATCTTAAGAATTGGTCTTGGTCTTCAGGTCGTACTTTATGCGCTGTCGCTGCGGGACGATTGGAATTATTTCCTCGCAGGAACAGGCCATACGCTGATTAGCCGAAATCTCGGAGAAGCAATTCTCTCTCTGGAAAGCTATTTTGTCCCGAGACTGGGGTGGCTTGTCACTCTGGGGGCGCGGATTGGCTTCCGCGAAGAGACAGTTCTTAGGCTTGCTTGGATTTGCCTGCTCAGTTCCGGCTGCGCTCTTCTAATGGGGATCGCCTCTCGATTCTCAGCGATTTTGGCTTGGTTTCTTCACCTGTGCGCGGCAAAGAGCGCCGGATTTGTGTCCTATGGCGTGGATAACTTCATGACCATTGGACTCTTTTACTTGATGTTATCGCCGTTGCCGGATCGATATTCTCTGGACCGGCGACTGCGAAAATCGCGAGCAAATGATCCGCAGCTCCTAGCTTTTTGGCGGCGTATTCTTCAGTTTCATTTATGCATCATCTATTTTTTCAGCGGGTTGACGAAATGTCTGGGCCCCGGGTGGTGGGATGGCTCCAATGTGTGGCGCGCGCTCATCCGCCCGCCTTTCAACATCATCGATCCTGAGATACTCGTAAGATGGAAATATCTCTTCCCAGTCGCCGGAATCTTTATTTGTCTGTTGGAAATCGGATATCCATTTTTTATCTGGAACAGCCAAACACGGAAGATTTGGTTGATTTGCATTTGTGCAATGCACCTCGGGATTGGCATCACCATGGGGATGTATCTCTTCGCTTTCGTCATGATCGTTCTGAACGTGGCTGCATTCGGTTCCAGACTTAGTCGCATGGAGTGCTGCACAACCAGCCTACAGCCCCGGAAAGCTGTTTCATAAGAATTGATCTGGATGGAAGAGAATGCGGAAAGTCTCGATCTTGTCCGACACAACCTTTCTACTGGTGCCGCACGTGTTTGCCCAAAACCACGGCGCCCGGTATCCTTTCTGAAACTGTGAACCCGCAAGACTCGGCCGCGGTACCGACGCCCGACCAACTGGAGATTGGACACATGCTGTTAATCGACGTTGTCGGCTATTCGAAACTGGTTCGCGAGAAAAAGCAGCTGTGAACAGTGCAATCAGAGTTTGCGGAAAGTGCGGGACCGAAATCCCAGTTGACGTGCCTGAGGGAGGCTGCCCGGGTTGCCTTCTCGATACGGCGCTCGACGCTGCCGGCGGACAAACGGTGTTTGGCCGCTTCAAGCTGGTAAAGGTGTTGGGCCGAGGCGGAATGGGGATTGTGTGGCTGGCGCGCGACGAAGAACTGGAGCGCCATGTCGCGCTGAAATTTCTTCCCGATCTGATGATCCAGGATCGTGCGCTGTTGGATCAGCTCAAGCGTGAGACAAAACGTTGCTTGGAATTGACGCATCCGCACATCGTCCGGATTCACGATTTTGTGCACGACGAACGTTCCGGCTGCATTTCCATGGAGTACGTCGACGGCGAAACGCTTTCAAACTTGCGTGCCGAGAAAGAGCACCGCGTCTTTGAACCACACGAGATCGCAGGCTGGATCGCTCAGCTTTGTGACGCGCTCGATTATGCGCACGCTCACGCGAATGTTATTCATCGTGATTTGAAGCCTGCCAACCTCATGGTGAATCAACGAGGCGATCTGAAGATCACTGACTTTGGTATAGCGCGCAGCCTCGTTGATTCAGCAACTCGATTGACCGGGGAACAGGGCCGGAGCGGTACGCTCGTTTATATGAGCCCGCAACAACTAAGCGGCGATCGCAGCACACATTTTGACGACATTTACTCGTTAGGCGCGACGATTTATGAATTGCTCACCAGCAAGCCACCGTTCTATTCGGGCAATATCGACAGGCAGATTTGCGAGCGACTCGCCCCTTCCATGGCGGAACGGCGCAAAGAATTCAACATCGAGCCGACATTCATTCCACAGATTTGGGAAAAACTGGTTGCAGCTTGCCTGGCGAAAGATCCCTTGCGTCGTCCGCAAACAGCAGTTGACGTTGCACAACGACTTCAACTTCCGTCAGGACCTGCAAGAATAAGTCCGGCTTTTGCCAAGGCTGGAAAGAGGAAGCGGCTGCTTGCTGCTGGAGTCGCAGCGGTGGCAGTTCTGTTGCTCGCCGGCGTATATTTCGGGGCATCCCACCGACACGCCAAGCCGCTGTCACATTCGCCGGCGATTCCGGAAAAATCGATCGCCGTTCTTCCCTTCGAGAATTTAAGTGACGAGAAAGCGAATGCTTATTTTGCCGATGGCGTACAGGACGAAATCCTCACTGGTCTTACCAGAGTTGCCGATCTCAAAGTCATCAGCCGCACTTCTACATTGCAGTACAAGAGCACTGCCAGGCGTAATCTACGCGAGATTGCGAAGGTGCTGGGCGTCGCGCACGTGTTGGAAGGTACCGTCCAACGCTCTGGGGGGCGGGTTCGCGTCAACGCGCAGTTGATCGATGCGCGTACCGACAGCCAGGTTTGGGCCGAGCGGTACGACCGTGATATTGCGGACGTGTTCGCAATCGAAAGCGAGGTGGCTGGAAAAATAGTCGCGCAGCTTCAAGCCACGATTTCTCCGGGTGAAAAAGCGGCGATGGAGCAAAAACCAACGGCTGATCTGCCCGCGTACGAGTTGTACGTTCATGCCAAAACACTTATCGCGACTGCTGTTTTTAATACACCCTTACAGGAGGGTCTGTTGGAAGCCGTTGATCTCCTGAATCAAGCAATCGAGCGCGATCCAGCTTTCGCGCTTGCCTATTACCAACTTGCCCACGCTCACGATTTGATCTACTTCGCCGGTCTCGATCATACTCCTGCGCGATTGGCCATGGCCGACGCAGCGATCCAAGCAGTCGTTCGGCTGCTTCCAGATTCCGGTGAAGCGCATCTTGCTCTGGCCAAGCATTTGTACTGGGGTTACCACGATTACGACCGCGCTCGGAAGGAACTTAGTCTGGCACAGAAGAGTTTACCAAACGAACCGTGGGCGTTTGTGCTTGCTGGTTATATTGACCGACGGCAAGGACGCTGGGCGGACTCAACGAAAAATCTTGAACGCGCGGTCGAGCTCGATCCGCAAAACGTTCAGGTTCTCCAACAAATCGCGAGCAGTTATGGTCTTCTGCGTCGTTACGCGGATCAGGAGCGGGCCTTGGACCGCGCAATTGCGCTTACTTCCAAAGAAGGGAAAGCGGAGTTGCGCACATCGCGTGCAGAAATCGAACTCGACTGGCATGCCGACGCACGCCCGCTGCTATCAACAGTGGAGACGATACTCGCTGAAGATTCGCGCGAAGCCAAAAACATTGCCGAGACTTGGCTTCGCGGATTTTTATGCAGGCGCGATTTCGATAGCGCGAGTCGCGCCGTTGCTGCTCTTCCGGCGGCAGGGTGCTATCAACAAACCATTCCGTTTCCGCGAAGCTGGTGCGAAGGCGTAGTCGCTCAATTGCGGGGTGATAAAGCCGCAGCGGACGCTGCCTTTGCGCGGATGCGAAGCGAAGCAGCGAAACTCGTAGCGGAACAGCCTGATTACCCGGAAGGACTTTGCGTGCTTGGGGTGGCTGACGCGGCCCTCGGGCATAAGGAGGACGCCATTCGACAAGGTCGCCGCGCTGTCGAGCTATTGCCGGTCACAAAAGATGCAATTACTGGTCCGTTGCTGGTGCAAAATTTGGCGCTCATCTATGCGTGGACAGGCGAGAAGGATCTAGCCTTCGAACACTTGGCCATCGCGGCACGCGTTCCTAGTTATTTAAGCTATGGTGAGTTACGGTTGCATCCGGTTTGGGACCCTTTGCGCGGCGATCCGCGCTTTGAGAAGATCGTCGCTTCCCTCGCGCCGAAATAGGAGGCGGACTCTCAACCAAAGGGGAGTTGCTCTGAGCGGCAGCGCGGTAATCTTGCCGGATGACCAACGAATCCCACCCGTTTTTCGACGAAATTCACATCGAGCAGCTTGAGGTTTCGAGTGTGATCGGCGTATCGGAGCACGAGCGAAAGACGCCACAGCGATTAACGATCAACCTTTCGTTTTGGCCACGTCGGCAAACGCGCGATATGGAGGACAAAATTGACCACACGATTAACTACGCGATCGTAGCCGAGGAAACGCTGCGGTTCGTTCAGAATGAAAGGGTCAATCTCATCGAGACACTGGCGGACGGGCTCGCAGCACATTTGCTGAAGAACTTTCCAATCCAGAAAATCACGGTCGAGATTCGCAAGTTTCCTCTGGAGCATGCCAAATACGTCTCCGCAATTGTAACGCGCAGTGCGGCCGCCGGTTGACGATTCGCAAAGGGCAATTTGATAAACCCGCCCCCAGATCGCACAGCGTAACGGCAAAATCTGTCTCGTTCGATTTGACGCAGAGTCCCGCGCTCGCGTGGCGCTGTTCACGCCCCTGTGGAATCCGAATTGCCTTGACAGTTAATTTTGCTGAGGCGTAGGAATTGCAGTGCCGCGCACGCTTAAATAACGAACAAAGCTTATGTGCGTATCTGCTTAATTTGCAGGGTAGTTATCTCGCTCATAGATGGTATGAAGAACTTGGCTCTCCTATTGCTGCTAACGGCACTTGCTCTCCCGACCGCAATACGCGGCGCTGATCATAATGACCCCAACGCAGTGAACTCGATTTTTTCCGATATCGAACCCAATGGTGCAGACCTTTATGACTTTTTTGGCTGGCCGGCGGATGATTCCAGCGGCGGAGAAAAAGTCATTGTGGCGCTGACCTTCGCCTCCATTCCACGTGCGGGCAATCTCGATCCCGATTTGCTTTACCGGATTTTAATCGCTCCCACTCCGAGGTATTCGCCGCTGGCGGACCCCGAGCCCACGCTGGGCACCATGCTAAAATATTTCCGCGCCGTAACGCAAAAATATTTGAGTCTTCACCCGGGGGAAATTCGCGTCGCGCCCGTTTCCACGACGCAGGCAAGAATTCAGTTCACCGGATTTCCGGGCGGAAATATTTCTCAGATCATCGACCTTAACAAAGCGGTCATTCTCAACAACACTATCAAGGCTTACGTCGGCGGACGCGACGACGCGTTTTTCAATGACCTGCCGGGGTTTTTCCGTTCTATCAATTACGCGCCGCAGTTTTATCACATCAAACAATCTCAGACCGATCTGCGCGAGCTTCCCATTCCCAAAACGCTGGTTGAACTGGAAGGAAATAAGCTTTTCAATTTCGATCCTGCCCGTCCCAACCACGGTCGGGGCGAAAAATTTGATTTGCCGCCGGGCGCGCCAACTTGGAATGGCAAGGCCTATAACAAAGACGCGCAGGGAAATTTTCGCTTCGTTTATAGCGGCGGAGACGCGCAGGCGGGCAAAAATGTAAATGCCGTCATTTTGGAAATTCCGCTGAGCTTCCTGACCGCCAACCCGGAACGGGACCGCATCGTCAACGCTTGGGGCGAAAGCTGGGTGCGCAAAGCCACCGGAAAAGTCCCCGCTATCGCCGACGACAAGCCACCTGTGCGGCGCGCATTTTGGCTGGAGCATCCCGTCGTGTTGCCGGCCGTGTTTGTTGTGCTGGGAATTTTACTTTTGCTGTGGGCACTTCGGAGTCTTCGCTCCCGCTGGATTTGGTGCGCGTTAGTCATCGCCCTCGGCGTAGTCTTCGCCGGGTTGGGACTCTTCGCGGCGGTGCTGCTGACAAAAATCTCCAATCAAAAACCGGACTTGGCGCACAGTCCTTCCGAGTTTGACGAGGAGTTGCGCAAATACAAGCTGGTGGATACCGACGGCCAGCCATTCGCCGACGCGGCGCTGTTCTTGCGCGAGGACAACAAACAACTCGGCGCCTACGATTTCGACCAGGCGTTTTACTTGATCAAACGCCTGGCGCATCTGGGCTGGGGCTTCGGCCCCTCAATCACCGCGCTGGGGCTGAAGACGGCCTTTGATCACAGCAACTCGCCGCTGCCGGTCCACAAGGAAGTGACCAGTGCCCTGGCGGCTTTTCCGCGCGTCAAGAAAGTGATCTTCCAGCAGCTTAACATGCCGGACAATTCCTGGAACAAGAGCGGCAAAGCGATCCCGTTGCGCCGCCCAATCGAGATTTTTATTCCGAACGTCTGCGCCATCGACATGGACACCACCGGCACTTGGCCATATGGCCGCCGCCTCGAAGATCAGGTCGCCACGCGTTTCCTCTCGCTGTTTTTAGACATGAGCGCCGATCTTGGCGGAAAAAAATACAATATCGAAACACTCGCCAATCAGGGTCTGTGGGATAGCGCGTCGATTGAACCCAAAACGCCGCCCAACCCGTTGGCCAACGACAAGCCCTTCCTCACAGAATTTCCCTATCTAGCCGACCCTTGGCCGGTCCCGTGGTGACCATGCGCCACTGGATTTTTTATTTGGTATTCGCGGCTGGGAATCTTTTCGCCGAGACCAATTACCAAAAGGAACTGGTCGACATTGACCGCGCCGTAAGCACGGCAAGCACGCAAAGCCAATCCATTCACGCGCTTTATCGCCGTGCTTGTCTGACGGGCAACATCGCCGATATCAAAAAATCTCAGTTCGCCGTTCAAACCGCGCTTGAAAAATTTGGCCCCTGCCAGGAACTGTATCTGTTGGCTGCCTCGCTGGATTTAAAGCTACATCGTCTCGCCGAAGCAAAATCCATGTTGGAAAAAATTCCGTCTGGTCAATGGGATCAAGACTTCGCTCTGCTCCAAGCCGACCTCGCCGAGCAGGAAGGCCGATACGCCGACGCGACCGCTCTTTGCCAACAGACCTTGCGTTACGGTGAGCGTTGGGATGCACTTGCGCGTCTGGCGCATCTGGATTTTCTCGCCGGCAATTTTTCGTCGGCGGACAAAAATTTTTCTGCTGCCGGACCGCTACTAACCGCGAAAGACATGCGCTCCTTTGCTTGGCTGGAAGTTCAGCGCGGACGGATGGAATTTCAGCGCGGAAACTATCAGCGGGCCCGAAAGTATTATGACAGAGCGACCCAAGCCTATACCGGTGGTTGGCTCACTGAAGGCGTGCTAGCCGAGTTGGATGCCGCGGAGAGAAAATTTCCTTCAGCCATCGCCCGCTATGAAAAGCTGATCGCCGCTACCGGCAAACCGGAATTTCGGGAAGCGCTGGGCGATCTACATGTTTACGCTGGCAAACCGGCTCTGGCCAAGCCCTGGCACGACCAAGCCTGCGCCGCCTTCCTTGCCTCCGCCGCGCAAGGCGATGTACATTTTTTTCACCATCTCACTCATTTTTTTGCCGACACACGGACTGATGGTGCGGAGGCCGTCAAATGGGCGCAAGCGGATTTTCAACTGCGCAAGAACGCTTTCACCGCTGATGCGCTGGCGTGGGCTTTTTTCCGAAACGGTCAATTCTCTGAGGCACTGGATTTTTCCAAAACCGCGCTGGCCTTCGGCGTGAACGATTGTTTTTTGCAGTATCATGCCGGCATGATTCACTTGGCGGCCCAGAAACCCAAGGCAGGCAAAGAACTTTTGGCACAAGCAGCCCGGCTTAACCCGAATTATGCGAATTTCCACGCGCATTATTGAGGTAAAAGCCGCCCTCTCTATGGCGCTACAAGACATTTCGTGTCCAGCGCAATGAGTGTTCGGTTCTGTGCTTTTGTTGCTGTGCTGAAGCTCACCGCTCTGGCAGCCATGGCCCATCCTATTGCCCAAGGTGCAATGGAGGTTTTGATTTGCGCCGATTACATCGACATCATCGCCCGCGTCTCTACGGAGGAAGTATTTGTGGCCGAAGCTTTCGGTGACAAGACGTACGAGAAAACGAGGCTCGATGAAGTTTGGCGGAGGCACGGCGAATATTTGCTCAGTCATCTCGAGATCGCGGTGGATGGTTTTCCGCTGACTGGACGCGTTGCCGAAATCCGTTCACCGGGCAAAACGACGCCCGGAGATCGCGTTGGTTACAATCTGAGATTCGACATTCCCCAGAATCGAAATTATCCCAACGCGATTTCGTTGCGTCAGAATGTGCTTAACGAATTCATCTTCGCGCCAGGCAATCGGTGGGAAGCCAGTTACATTGTCCGCGTATTTCAGCAGGACCGTCTCCTCGGCGAAGGCCTGCTGTTTACATCGCGAGTGCCCCTTGCGTTTGCCTGCGATTGGAACGGCGTCGCGCCATCTACGTTTCATGTGAATCAATGGACGATGGCCGTCGCGTTCGTGCGACATGGAATCCAACACATCCTCGGCGGATACGATCATTTGCTTTTCATTGCGGCCCTCGTCCTTGCCGTCGCCAGCGTGTGGGACCTTGTGAAAGTGGTGACGGCCTTCACAATCGCGCACACGCTGACGCTCACCCTTGCCGCGCTCGATATCTTCAGGCTTTCCGATCGGGTTGTGGAACCGATGATTGCGGCCAGCATCGTCTTCGTCGCTTTGCAAAATGTCTTCTCACCTTCCCGCAGCCGCGGGTGGCTTAGGCTCGCGGTCGCATTTGGGTTTGGCCTTTTTCACGGCCTCGGGTTTGCCGGAGGATTGCTCACGGCTATGCAAGGAATGGCAGGATTGGCGATTCTTGTCGCGATTGCCGCATTCAGTTTCGGCGTCGAGCTGGGGCATCAACTGGTGGCGGTGCCACTTTTCGGATTGATGACAATTACGCGCTCCTGGCATAGCCGAGCCTCGGAACCGGAATGGATTTTGCGCTTGGTATCTCGAGTCGGATCAAGCGCCATTTGCGTGGCAGGATTGGTGTATCTTGTCGCGGCCCTGCGCTGACCGATTCCGTTTGCGTATCTGGTGGATCGCGCAGGTGAGCACGGCGTTTTCTAGCCTGGATCAATAAGATACAGAACTCAGGATTACATGGACGAGCCGCATTGGGCGAAAAGATCGCCGATTGTGCTCGCGCGATTCTTGGTCGGAGCGCAATAAGATGGAGCATGGCCTGCCATGTCGGTAGGCAAGCATGCCGCGCACGGCCTGTGCCCGGATCTGACAAGATGCCAACGGGACGACCCGTTGAGCACTGGACATTACCAGTCAGCACGAAATCAATGAAAGCGACTGAGAAAGGCGCGCTTCGGTATGACCTTTTTCGGACTCGATTAGTTACGGGATGAGCTCGACGGAAATTCGTGTACGATTTGGATGTCGCCTGACAAGACGCCACTTCGTTAACGAATGATTCTTTAGAAAAGTCTTGTTATTTCTGCACCAACTTTAGAGAATTCGCAGCCGAGATGCAAAATAGAGGCTGTCTCACCGTCTCGAGCGGCCTCTGTGTTCTTATTGCGACGGTCGTGTTCGCGGTCGATCCGTCCGAACCGTTGGATGAAGCGATGGGTGGCAGGACGCTCAAAGGAACGCCGGTAAAACAGCGCTTGCCCGAATGTTTCCCGGCAGAGCCGCAGGATGTCTTTTATGAGATGGATCAGGTGGTGAGTAGCCCGGGCGGTACGCCCCAGCCGTTGAATTTTGACGCTGACAACAATCACATGATCTCAGACAAAGAGCGGGACGCCATTCGCGGGCGTAATACGTGGCTGCTTTGGGGGGGAGGGAACGAGGAGTTTTGGGGATGGTTGCAGGAAGAAGGGTTCGGTCTCACTGATTTTTTGATTCTCCTCGATTCACGTAACCGCGATCATCGTTTTCGCGACGACGGCCTAATTAATCAACCCGGTTTCGTATCGAACAGCGACGCGGGCAAGCGCATCTGCGGGTTGTTTTTGGATTTGCCCGACGGGGACAAAGTGAAGCTGGTCGCCCCTTCCTCTGATTTAAATGAGAGCGGGCAGCCAGTTCAGCGTAAACAATTGCCGGCCACCGATACACGGGCCTTTGGTTCCTATTCGGTTGTGCGGAACGGAGTGACACAAAGCTGCACTGCTTGCCATGGCTCAGGGGCAAACCAAGCTAATCGTTATCTGTTTGATCCCGGCGATAAGGAGCTGTTCGACAGAGTCCTGAGCCAGTTGGCCGATGATGGCCTTGACCCGACTGTGTATGGTTACGCGAGCGGGATCTTCGGGTTGCGATTGATGCCGAATCCGGACTTCTTCGGTAAAACGCCGGCGGCTAAGAAAGCGCGTGAGTATTGGCAGGAGCGAGTAACAAACGACGGCTCGTTCAAGTATTACACGGATTATTCGATTCAAGCCGATCCGAAATTGGTTAGGCCGTTTCGGGTTAGCATGTCCTGCGGGTTTTGCCATGTGGGGCCCCATCCCCTGAAACCGCCCCAGGATCCCGAGCACCCCGCATGGGAGAATCTTTCTTCCATCATTGGCAACCAGTACTGGTCGCCCCAGCCCGCGTTTGCCAATCTTTTGAAAACGGGAAAGCAGAAGGAGGAGCAAACGGGCCGGAAAGGGCAACGAGGAAATTTCCTGCATCACTTTCTCGCCAGTCAGCAGCCTGGGACAATCGATACGTCGCTTGTTAGCACAGACTGGATCAACAATTCGAACACGATCAATGCGGTCTTCGATGTGCCAGCGCGTTTGACCCGCGCGATGAACAATCAACCGGAAAAGCAAAGCGCGGCGAATTTGCTTATCCCAAGTGTCGAAGACAAGGACGCGTCGGTTAACCCGCGGCATTTCCCGCGGGTATTGGTCGACGGGTCCGACAGTTGCGGCGTGTTCACGGCATTGATTCGGGTGCCGTTGAACATCGGCACTTACTTCGAGGAATGGCGGCGGACGTCGAATCCGATCATCGGATTTGCGCATCGACGACCATTCAGCGTCGCGGTCTGCCAGGCCAACTCGGTTTACTGGCAGACTAACGAACGTTACCGCGTGCCCTATGAAGCCGCGTTTTTCACGTATCAGAATGCGGCTCATATGCAGAGCAGCACTGCGCCGATAAAGCTGCAAGATGCGCTGGGCGGAGCGGCCATTGTTGCAGGCGAACGCGCGCGGGCGACAGGGGGACGAGCCGTCTTTATTCAGCACTGCGCTATCTGTCATTCCAGCAAACAGCCGCCAGATTTCCAGTTGACCTTTTCGCGCGACTGGGAAAAGACAGCGAACTTTCCGCAGCTCGCGGCTTCGCCGACGCCCGAGCCTCCGCCGCACTACACTTTGCCGATGGATTTCGCTTTCTGGGACGCGTTCAAAAAATCTGCCGCCTATGCGGATTACGTAGCGCGGATCAGGAAGATCGTGGGTGACCCTCCGCCTAACGACTCCGACGATCCATTTATTAAGGACAATTTTCTGTCGAGCGAAATACGCATTCCCGTTAGTTTGGTTGGCACGAATTCAGGTCGTGCGACCGCTACGAATGCTTTGAGGGGTGAAGTGTGGGATAATTTTTCGTCCGATGATTACAAGGAATTGCCACCCGTCGGCCCGCTTCGGTACTTCGATCCATTCTCCGGTGCGACTCCAGATGACTACGGTGACAACGCCAGTTACTCGCCGCTTGGTGGCGGACGTGGCTACTATCGTCCGGCGTCGTTGATCAGCCTTTGGGCGACAGCCCCATATCTGCACAACAATACCCTCGGCCTCTACAATCACGATCCATCGGTGGCGGGTCGGTTGGCTGCCTATCAGGATGGCATCGAAAAGCTCCTTTGGAAAAATTTGCGAGCCCGTGATTCGTCGCGACAGGCAACCAATTCTCCTAGCGGATCGGTTCGTGATGGAGATTTGCGACCAACGCCTAGTGCCGCGGCGGCGCATGATCCGGGATTCATTTACCGGCTGCCGGAAGACACCGAGATCTTCATGGCGCCAGGGTTTATCCGGCCGTTGCTCGCGGGAGTCGTGGGCGACTTTTTGACGAATGCGCTTGCGACGTACATCTGGATCGTTCTCTTCTTCGTCTTTTTGGCCGCGGCGATATGGGGCAACCAGCGCCACGTTACCTTTCTCTTTATAGTACTGGCCTTGATCGTCGCGGCGGTGCTGGCCACTACGGGCCTTGCCTCTGTCTTAGGCAAATGGTTGTGGCTGACACCGATTGCGCTGCTGGTGGTTGCATTGGCCTTCTACTTTTTGGGCGACCCATCGCGAGCGAGTCTTGCACGCATCGCCTCGCGTGTTGTTTTTCTGCTCGCTACGCTCGCAACACTCGTTATCGGCGTGGCGGCGCATCGGTTTATCAATGGAAATATGGGCCCGTTGCGGGTTGGTCCGATTCCACGGGGCACTCCCGTCAACCTGATTATGAACATGGATCCGGATAATCCAAATCTGTTGCAAGGTCTTGCCGGATTGACACGTGGAATAATCCGCGCCCGAGATTCCAAATTGACTGAAGACCAGAAATACGACGCGTTCATCGCAGAAGCCGGTGCGCCGATGATGCGCGCAAGCAAGTGCCCCGATTTTGTTCTCGATCGCGGCCATTACTTCGGTGAAGGACTAACAGATGAAGAAAAGAGAGCCCTCATTGCATTTCTGAAGACGCTTTGAACAGCCTTCATCGTTCATGCTTTCCCAAGACTCCGAATTGGCAAACGAAAGCGGCATCGAGACTTTTTTATCGAGTCCTGACCTGGTCGAAGCAGCGCAGAGCAAAGGGACGACACCGTTCGATTACGTGATCGTCGGTTCCGGTGCCGGGGGCGGTCCACTAGCGGCAAGACTCGCGCTTGCCGGTAAGCGTGTTCTGGTTGTCGAAGCCGGCGGCGATCCGAACGAAGCACCACCATCGCCCGCATTTCCGGGAAGTTTTGCCGGAGAAGTTACCCGGGTGCCGGGCTACCACGGCGCCGCGACCGAAGATGCCGCGATGAGCTGGCAATTTTCCGTCCGGCACTATTACGACAACTTCCGGCAAGCGAAGGACGAAAAATACAACGCCAGCCCGTTTGATCCAAACCGGCCGCCGGGCAGCGCGACGCCGCTGGATCCCAAGTATCTCGACCCGAGACCTCCGCCCGATAGCGTCGGTAAACGCGGCATTTTGTATCCGCGAAGTTCCGGAATCGGTGGGTGTACCGGCCATCACGCCATGATCATGGTCACGCCTAACGACCGGGATTGGAATGCAATCGCCGATCTTACTGGCGACGATTCCTGGCGCGCCGAAAACATGCGGGGCTACTTTGCGCGGCTCGAACGCTGTCTCTATCCCGCGGCCTACGCGAAATTTCTGCGGCGCTTGCTCGGTGTTTTTTATCTGATCTGGCGTGCGCTTGCGTTGTTTTTCTACCCCCGGGACGCACTGGACAAGGGCGGTCACGGGTTTGATGGCTGGCAACCGACAAGTCTTATCGATCCCGCTCTCGTTCAGTCAATCGCTCTCAAGGACCGCGGGTTCATTAATGTGCTGATTCGCACAACGCTAACGACCCTGCACGGGAGCAAGCTCATCGCCCTCCTGAAACGCGCGATCTTTCGATTCCGCTCGGTTGAAGCGCTTGATCCCAATGATCTCAATACGCGACGGCTCAATCCGGAGGGCGGCGTTTTTCTGATTCCTCTGGGTATCGCGAGCGAGAATGTGACGGAGCGAGAGAGCACAAATCAAGGCGCACAAGCGGCTGCAGCGCAGGCGCAGGGCATCCGATTTGGACGCCGTGTTGGAATTCGCGAGTTTCTGCTTAAGACTCAGCGGCGATATCCGGATCGGCTTGTGCTGGCGACCGGATACCACGTTACGCGTGTCGTTTTCGAACGTGACTGCAAGCCTCCGCGCGCCATCGGAGTCGAGGCGGTCAAAGGCGACAACCTCTACGAGGCCAGTCCGCTTCAGCAGCGACCCGCGAGTACGCCGGTCTGTTTTTATAGCAGAAGCGAAGTCATTTTGTGCGGCGGCGCCTTTAATACGCCTCAACTCCTCATGCTCAGCGGCATCGGGAACAAGGCGCATTTGAGAGACCACAACGTTCGCGGGCCGCGAGATAAGCATGGCCGCGAGGTCGCGCCGATCGTTCATTTACCCGGTGTCGGTCGAAATCTGCAGGATCGCTATGAGGTCACGGTTGTCAGTGAATTGGATCAGAATTTTGAAACCTTAGCGGGCATAAGCTTTCATCCTGGAGATCAGGCTGACGTTGCTCGCCAGGAATGGCTCAGTAAAGGCACCGGCCTCTACGCCACGAACGGCGGGGCCATTGCCGTGCTGCAACGCTCAACGATGGCGGGTGATGGTCATCCACCAGATCTCTTCACTTTCGGCGCACCCGCAGCCTTCCGCGGGTATTACTGGGGATGGTCGCGCGAACTATTACGGCCGACCATCGGCGCGCCGAAGGACCAACGCAATCTTTGGAGCTGGGTTGTGCTCAAAGCGTATACCCGCAATCACCGCGGAATCGTGCGACTGCGCTCGGATGATCCCTTTGCCTGCCCGGATATTTGTTTCGATTCTTTCAACGAGCGCGCGGAGAAAGTGTGGAATCGCCTGCTCGCTGCGAAGCAACGTTCTGAAGCTACGGGTTACCCATCGAAATCTTGGCTCGAAACGCTCAGTGCTCGTATCGCAGAAATCCGAGTAAACAGCGAACGTGATGTCAACGGCATGCTCGAGGCGATCAAGGCGATGCGCGCGGTGAACGCACAGAACAAGCAATTTCGAAAAGAGATTCAACCCGGTGCGACCAGACCGGACGGTTCTGAAGAGTTAAGAGAGTGGGTCAAAACGCAGGCGTGGGGCCATCACGCGAGTTGCACTTGTCGCATAGGGTCGGACCCATGGCGGGACGATCCACGCAACCTCGAGGACCGATTTGCGGTATTGGATACCCGATTCCGTGTTCACGGTGTCGAGCGCCTTCGCGTGGTTGATGCATCGCTTTTCCCTTACATCCCCGGCTACTTCATTCTAACGCCGATTCTGATCGTTAGTGAGAAGGCGGCAGACACAATTTTAGAAAGCTCGATCGACGAGGTTTATCCGATGGACATTCGGGCACAGGAAGCCGAGGCGATCGGGTACCGCCGACAACGCGCTGGACTCTTAACCAAAGCGAGCGAACGCGAAAGGGATGAACTGCCTAATGATACCGTCGGTCTCGCCATTTCCGGAGGAGGGATTCGTAGCGCGACCTTCGCGCTTGGTTTCCTGCAGGCGCTGGCCGAGCGAGGTCGCCTCAGACGGATCGATTTTCTTTCGACCGTTTCCGGCGGTGGATTTATCGGCAGTTTCCTTGGACGACTGTTTACCCGGTCAAGCGTGACCGCTTCGAAAGATCCCTGCGGCCGCGTCCAGGATATAATTCGAAACACGGCATCGGCGCCCATATGGTGGCTTCGTACGCAGGCGAATTACATTTTTGCGACGGGAGCCTCAGATCTTCGACAGAACCTTGCCATTTACTGGCGCAATCTCTTTACCGTTCATCTCATCATCGGCGTTTTACTCTTTGCTTTATTTGCTTCGTTACAGGTTGCGTCGACTTATTTGCCACCAGCGCCGCAACTTCCGATTTTCCAATACTCGCTTTCGCCATGGTGGTGGCTGCCGTTAGCCTTACTCGTCCTTGCCATTCTGCCTTGTTCCCTTGGATTTTGGATTGCGCCGCGCTTGGGAGTACACCGCGCCTATCCGTTTTTTGCTTTGCTCGCCGCCATCGTTCTGGCCTCCGGCTTTGTTTATGCAATGACGTGGGCTGGGTTTTCTCGTTACGCGTTAGGCGGGTTCGCATTGCTTTTTATGGCGTGGCTCTGGCAGGAATTCGCGCGTTGGCGGCTGCCAAAGAGCAAAAACAAAAAAGCGCGGGAGGAGAATGAAGGCTTGATCGTGCGTAATCGACTCACGCGCAGCCTCGGTGAAGCGCTCGTTCTTTTTGCCATATCGCTGGCATGGGTGCTGATCGATACCGCGACCAATGCGGCTGCCAGTCCGAGCAGCTTGAAAAAGGTAATGGTGATGATTGTTGCGCTTGCGCCGCTGTTGCCGTTTCTGCGGTCACTTGCCGCCAGTGCGGCTCGCCAAGTCGCTAGCTCGCGTGGCCAGCAAGTGTCGTTAGTCGGCCTCGGAAACGCCATAGGCATTCCCCTGGCGATTTTTCTCCTGTTCGCGCTTAACCTGCTAGCACGCGAGCTCAGTGATCATCATCGGCCGTGGTTACTCGGTGTCGTAGTGATCGCGACTTTGTTTTCGCTAGCCGTCGGCCCTGCCTATACTTTTCTGAATCTTTCTTCGCTGTGTGCAACGTATTCGGCTCGCATAGCGCGCACTTTCCAAGGTGCATCGAATGATGCTCGGATTTACGGCGGCGACGCCGATCTTGAGCGCAATATTCAGGTCGCTCACCCAGATGACGACCTTCCATTCGACCAATATCACCCCGAGCGAGAGGGTGGCCCGCTTCATTTGATCAACGTCTGTATAAATGAGACGGTTGATCAAGCGTCCAATCGCGAGGTGCGTGAGCGTAAGGGCCTTTCCTTCTCGCTTGGCCCGACGGGCGTTGCAGTTGGCCGGCGGTATTTCGCGCAGTGGACGTTACCAACGGCTCAGCCAGCCTGGCAAAGGTGGCGTAGCTGGTTCGACGGCAGTGAGAGCACTGACGTCCGAACGGCTTGCGCCCTAAGACCCATTTCAGTCGGCCCAGATCCAAGCAGCTTTCATGTCCTTGGCAGTCGGAAAACGAAGACGGCGCCGGTTGAGCGTCTGACGCTTGGAAGATGGATTGCTATCTCTGGAGCGGCATTCAACACCGGGCTCGGTCGGGTCACTACATTGCCACTCGCTTTCTTACTAGGTTTCATCAATCTTCGCCTCGGGCACTGGTGGGACACCGGCATTCGTGGCTCGGAACGACCAGGCCGATATCCGCCATCGTTCTGGCGCCGCATGAAGGAAATCCCCGCCATGATTTTCCGAATGCAGGGCATGTTGCTGTCGGAGTGGCGCGGACGGTTCTATGGGGCTTCGCGGCGATTTTGGTATCTGAGCGACGGCGGATATTTCGAAGTTACCGGTGCTTACGAACTGCTGAGACGACGTCTGCCATTCGTCATCGTCACCGACACTGGCCACGATGCCGACTACATTTGGGACGATGTCGCGCAGTTGACTCGTCAGTCCCGGATCGATTTCGGTGCGCAGATTACCTGGATTGATCCCGTTTGTAGCCGGCAGTCAGGAAAGACAGGTTGGGCGGCATTTTCCCTGCAACCACCGGTCTGGATCCAGGATTGGATTGAACCGGACGCGCTCGGCGCCCTGCGCGAGATCAAGCGCAACGGCGATTTTCACGCCGCGCTCGCACGAGTGACTTTCGACAACGGTCCAGAAATCACCTGGTTGCTTCTAGTAAAGCCCAGCCTCTCCCCGGGTCTAACTGAAGACATCTTAAACTATTCGGTGGTAAACGAGAAGTTCCCGCAGGACCCCGCGACCGACCAAATCTTCGACGATATTCAGTGGGAGAGCTATCGTGCACTAGGGCAACAAATAGGGCGCCGTGTTACGCATTTTTGATTACGCAATCGAGTGCAATCATCCTTCGTTAGGCACAAAAATGAAAGCAGGTTCGGAGGACGATTGAATCGAGATGCCGGGCACGTCACAGCGCTCCCTAGATCAGGTGAAAATGCACTTTGAGTAGTAAAAGCCGTGTAGCGCGCGCATTCTTTCGGCCCATCCGTTATGCAAAACATTTATGCCTTAGCCCCGTTGCCTGCGCTTACGAGGCAAGCGACCCTAACGGGATTCGAACCCGTGTTACCGCCGTGAAAGGGCGGTGTCCTGGGCCTCTAGACGATAGGGTCGGCAGCGCGGCAAATATCGGGTTGCCGTCATTCGGCGCAAGGCAAAACGGCAGTCAGATTTGACACGTTGCTCTCAGTTTCTCGATCCGAGTTGGTGGATCAGCCCGGCTGCGCGCGATGTTGCGCCCTGATACTCGCCCAACGCGGAGTGGGCGTTTTGCACGAGACACTTGCGGGCGTCGCCGTCGCGAAGCAGTTCGGCAACAGCGCGCTCGAGCGACTCGCTATCGCTAACCTGGACTGCACCGTTGTTCGACACCAGCGTCTTAGCGAGCATTGCGAAGTTCTCCATGTGCGGACCAAATACGACAGGTTTGCCCGCAAGGATCGGTTCCACTGGATTTTGACCGCCGTGAGCCGTGAGGCTTTTCCCGATGAACACGACAGTCGCGATGTCGTACCACTGTTGAAGTTCCCCGGTCGTATCCAGAAGCAGACAATCGGCATCGGCGGCTCCGCCGGTAAGCGCGACGCTGGCGAGTGCGACGCGCAACGGCAAAGCGCTCAATTGGGCACGGATTTCTGTGAGCCGTTCGACATGACGCGGCGCAATAAACAGCCGCAAGGCGGGAAATTGCTGGCGCAACTCCAGAAAAACTCTGGCCAGGATTTCTTCTTCGCCACGATGTGTGCTACCGCCAAAGAGGACGGGAGTCTCCGAACTGAAGACGTGCGAAGCGTCCGAGACGGATGTAGTTTTGGCTTGGCTTTGTGCCTGAACATCGCGATCGAATTTGATGCTGCCCGTCACATGGATTCGGATTCGCGGAATGCCGAGCGCCGCCCATCGCTCGATGTCTTGCCGTTCTGGAACGCAAACCAAATCGAGAAGCCGGAACGTTGGCGCGACGAAAAATCGAAATCGCTGATACCGTCTTTCGGAGCGCGGAGACAATCGCGCATTCACGAGCACAAGCGGAATCCGCCGTGCGTGCGCTTCCGCGGCGAGATTGGGCCACACTTCGGCTTCGACCAAAATTATCCGCGCCGGACGAATCACGGAAAAGGCGCGGCGCATAATTGGCCAGTAATCGAGCGGTGTGTACATGACTTCCATCGAAGGCGGCGCGTTTTTGCGCGCCAGCGCGAATCCGGTGGTCGTGGTCGTCGTCAGAACGCAGTGCAAATCAGGTTCGAGTGCGCGTAACGCATTCGCCAATTTCAGCGCAATATTCACTTCACCTACGCTCACGGCGTGCAGCCATGTGGAGCGTTGATTCGCGAGCCGGTGGTGCACGTCGCGGTGGTAAATTCCCAGCCGTTGTACGAATTTCTCGCGGTAGCCGCCGCGTCGAATCATTTTTTTGAAATAGCCGGGCAAAAAGAACAGAAGCCCAATCGGCCAAAACAAATTATAGATCAGCCGGATCATCGATTGCGTACTCCTGATTGCGGATTGGCTTCAGAAATAGCACTTCAGTTGCGCCATATGTTTTCTGCCGAGCCACGCGCCAGAACTTCATATTAGGAAGCGTTTCACCAGGTCGTTTTTCCAATACGAAGATGCCACGGGACTCCAGCAGCCGTGGCAAACATTTGTTCGTCACAAGCTTTTGAGTGTAGCGCTCGGCGTGCTTCGTCTTCTCATACGGCGGGTCCGCAAAAATGATTTGAAATGTTCCCGCACCAGGCCCGTGCTGGAGAAAATCGAAAACGTCCTGGTTTCGAACACGCCCGTTCAATTTCGTGTTCGCGAGATTTTGGTCGATTATCTCAGCCGTTGGCCGGTCACCTTCAACAAAAACAGCCGAGGCCGCCCCGCGGCTGAGCGCTTCGATGCCAAGCGCGCCGCTTCCGGCGAACAGATCGAGCACTCGCGCGCCGATGATGGTATCGCCCAGGCTTGAGAAAATTGCGCCTTTGACGCGGTCCATTGTCGGGCGCACACCGCGCTTTGGAACTGCGAGGCGAACCCCGCCGGCGCTGCCGGCGATTACCCTCATGGCGACGCGACTGGAGTCGGCTTTGCAGTAGCTTCAGACGGGGCTTGCTCTGGCGGAATAGAGGGTGACGGCGCAGCAGTCATCACATCTTCAACTGGCTTCTTTTTCTTTTTTGACCGGTCTTTTTTACCACCAAAGAAGCTGTTGAGCATGCTGCTGACATCACGGCCAACTAGTCGCTCCATTAGGTTTGTGCTTGGCCGATCAATGGTACCGCCCACCTGAAACTCGATGGCAGAATAACCAGGGTCGATGGGATGAAAGTTATCGCGAATTGCTCGGAAAAGCTGGCCACGAATTCTGTCGTTGATCGCGAGCTGTGAATTGAGCTGCAGCGCACCCCCAAACGCAACTGTGCCTGACGCGGTAAGTCGAATGTTTGGCGAACGCAAAATCAGCTCATCAATAGTGACCAGCCCCGGGCTCAAGTGATATTTTGCCTCTGCCTGTTCCAAATGAAGCTCTTGGAGCTCCTCGATCTGGAGAATCTGACCGAGTAACACGAGCAGTCTGTATTGTTGAACTCGGCCTTCTCGCAGCAAGATTTCGCCTTTTCCAATAAGCGCGTCCGGATCGCCGGTTTTCCCGGAGGCTTGAAAACTTCCTTCCAACTTGCCCTTTACCATTCCTTTCGGGCCGCCAGCATTTTCGACGATCTGATCCGCGAGTACGTCATGGAAGTTTACGCTGGTCGTAAATGGCGAATCTTCTGCCTCCGGCTGGACAGCAAAATAACCGTTGACCTCGCCATCTGCGACACGCGCGGAAATCTTGGAAAGCTCAAGCACATCAGGTTCATACCGGAGCGGCGAATGCAATTGGTCCAGAAAAAAGCGGTCCCGCAATGAAATTCTGGCCACCTTTGCATCTCCGTGAAGCGCCAGTGAGCTTCGGATGCTGGTGCGAAAATCTACTCCTGTGAAGCTCGCGACCAGTCTTCCAGCTTGATCGAGAAAAGTGAAATCGCCATTCTTAACGCTGACTCGTCGAACTTCCGGAGCAACGGCCGCTCGTGACTCCCGTCCCGGTAGTTGATCCTTAACGGTCACCTGCGGCGAAGCCCCAACAGTGGCTGTCGCAGTAACAGCAGAGGATGCATTCGTTGGAACAAATTCGGTTTCTGCTGCCGCCTGCGATGTTGTCGAAGCCTGCGTTATGGAGACATCGTGTGACCGCGCTGCTTGCGCACTCGGCAAGCGCCATTTTCCTTGTACATCTTGCGGCCAGACAACTCTGGGGTTGATGAGGGAAACTTCCTTGATCACCAACCGCTGCGAAAACAATGAGAGGAAATGAACGCGCAGCCGGAATGTTTTTGCCTGCAGGAAATCCTTGGGGCCGACGGAGGAGGTTTGTGGAATCGTGATGCCGCTGAGTTCGAGTCCGCCCCACGGGGTAACGCTCATGCTGCGAATTTTGAGCGGCACGCCGAGACTGCGGGTCAGTTCCTGCTGAATCTTTGCTTGTGCGCCTTGTGATTGCACATACAGGTTCACGCCAACCAGGAGAACTGCGCCCAGCGCGATCAATGTCCCCAGAGCAATCAGTACCAGCCGACGCAGTTTTCGCACCCTGAGATGTTACGCAGCCCCAGTTTGAAGCAAACATCAAAGCCCCTGATTCCTTTGTAGCGTGAGTGACATAGCTGTCATTCTCAATCCAACCGCGGGAAATCTCGAAACTGTTCGGGACTGGCAAGAACGCGTCGAATCAATCGCCGGCGGTTGCCCGATCCGGATTACGTCGCATCCGGGCGAGGCCGAAGCGCTCGCTAGACGCGCGGTCGAGGAAGGTTTTGGACGCGTCGTTGCAGCAGGCGGCGACGGAACTGTCAACCATGTGGCAAACGGAATCGTCGCCAGCAACGCTGCGCTGGGCATTCTCCCGATGGGTACCGTCAACGTTTTCGCCATGGAAATTGGTCTGCCGTCGAACGATCTCGAGCTCTGCTGGGAAATCGTCGAGGCCGGAAACATGCGTCTCGTTGATCTACCGAGCGCCAATCGAAAATACTTCGTTCAACTCGGCGGTATTGGGCTCGATGCACAAGCTGTGAAGGAAACCAGTCTTGCGTTCAAGCGCAGTCTTGGCCCGCTCAGCTATCTCATCTCTGCGGCACAAATTGCGGCGCGGCAACCGCCGAAGCTTTTCATCGAATCGGAGAACGCGTCTGTGCGGGAAGGATCGTTTGTTCTCGTCGGAAACGGACGTCTTTACGGCGGACCTTTCCCGTTTTTCAAGCAGGCCATCATCGACGATGGCTTGCTTGACGTCGTTGTGTTCAAGCGGCTCGGCTATCTCGAAATCATCAAATATCTCCATGACGTCGTATTCAGCTCAGACATCCGAGTTCCGGAAATTGAATATTTCCAGACTCGCTACCTGCGCGTCAGTAGCGAGCAGGATGTTCCCCTTGAGCTTGACGGCGAACTGGCCGGCAACTGCCCGGTGGAATTCCAAATGCACGAAAAAGCGCTTCGTGTGCTAGCGCCTTCAGCCTCGGGATAACGCTACTATTCGTTGCAGTTTCAGCCCCCATATGTGAGCGAAATCTGAATCGACACGGAGTGCCAATGAACACTGCGGCAACTAGTCTTTCGGCTGAAACCGCGTGATGTTCTGCGCAATGGATGCGTGTGCGCGCTGGATTCGACAAGAATCTGCCACATCGTTGAACCCTTCACAGGTCGAGAGCAGCTTGGTCCAGCTCAGCGAGCAATGGCCGGCAAGCGCGCAGCCCCTGCTCGAGGTGGTCGAACAATTTCCACTTGGCAAAGCGGCCCTGCTACATCTTCTGGCAGTCTCGAGCATCTGCGCGACACGCTTGACGCGAAACCCTGAGACGCTGCTGTGGCTTTGTCAGCCAGAAGTATGCTTAGCCCCCCGCGGTCCTGCGGAAACGCGCGCCGAGTTGCATGCTTTGGCGGCTGCTTCCGAGGACAGTACGAAGTTCGCGGGACTGCGGTTTTGGAAGGGCCGGGAGATGACGCGCGTGGCGTTGCGCGAACTTGCCGGAATCGCCCCGCTGGAAGAGACCACCGGCGAACTTTCGCACATCGCAGAGATCTGCATCCGCCGGGTGTTCGAACACTGGGATGCCGCACTTCGCCAGCGACACGGCTCGCCCAAGGCGGATTTTGCCATTCTTGCACTTGGGAAACTGGGCGGAGGTGAACTGAATCACAGCTCGGACGTTGACCTTCTTTTTCTCTACAGCGAAGAAGGTCAACTTGCGCCGCACATTTCGTATCACGAATTTTTTAATCGGTTGGGTAACAAGATTCTCGAGACCTTTTCGACGCCGGATCCGGCCGGCTCTCTATTTCGAGTTGACCTGCGCCTGCGCCCGGAAGGCTCGCCAGGTCCGCTGGCGCGCTCGCTCGAAAGTATGGAAAACTATTATTCCGGTTTCGGCGAAACGTGGGAACGCCTTGCTTTGATTAAAGCGCGCGGTATCGCTGGCAGCCGCGAGCTGGCTTACGATTTCCTGCGGCAACATCAGCCATTCGTCTATCCGAAAATCACGACGCCCGATTTACTCGACGAAATCGCGCACATCAAACATCGCATCGAGCGAGATATCGTGGGAAGAGAGAAACTGGGTCGCGACGTGAAGCTTGGACGTGGCGGCATCCGCGACATCGAATTCATCGTGCAGACGCTGCAGCTGATCCACGGAACGCGGCATCCGTTCCTGCAGGAACCGAGCATGCTTAAAGCGTTGCGAGCGCTTCGCGAACTGGATCTGCTCGCTCCCGATGAAGTTTTGGCTCTGGATAATGCGTATCGGTTTCTCCGGCGCGTCGAGCATCGTCTGCAGATAGAAGGGGAACAGCAGACCCACACTGTCCCAGACGAACCGGAAGCTCTGCGGCGTCTCGCACTGAGCCTTCGCTTCTCTTCACCCGGCGAGTTTACGGCAACGCTTCACGCGCGGATGGAAACAGTCCGGCCAATTTTTCAGAGGATCATCTCCGACACGCCGGCGGAATCGGCCAAGCCTAATCTCGAAATTTTCAACGATCCGCAACGAGCCGAAAAGGCGCTGAGAGACCTCGAACGAGGTCCCACAAGTTTCCATGTTGCGCCGCGGACCCGACAAATCTTTCACAAGCTACGGCCAGCATTGCTAGATTGGCTCCCGAAAGCTGCGGATCCCGATTCAACGCTGAATCAATTTGTTCGCTTCGTTGAAGCTTACGGACTGCGCAGTCTGCTGTTTGAGTTGCTTGTCACTAATCCGAAGTTGCTGGAGCTGCTGGTCAAGACGTTCGATGCCAGTCGGTTCGCCGGTGACCTCCTAATTCGCCGGCCGCAACTTCTCGAAGACATCACGCGCGATCCAACCTTCGATGAACCGCGAAGCATGGCGGAAAATCTGCGCCGGCTCGACACATTCGGTGCCAACGCGAACAATCTCGACCCCGTGCGCGCATACCGGCAACGGCAATTGCTGCGTCTCATTTTGCGCGACGTACTGGGACTTGGTAGTCCGTCAATAACGTTCGCCGAGCTTTCCGACTTGGCTGAGGCATGTCTCGTTTTCACTCAGAAGCTGCCTGCGAGCGACCAATTGACCGTGATTGCCCTCGGTAAGTTTGGCGGAGGCGAGCTCAGCTACGGCGCGGATCTGGATGTTTTGTTTGTCGGTGACGATAGCCGGGCGGCGCAAAATCTCGTCGGTGCCATGGCGCAGCGAACTGCCGAGAAGAACATCTGGCCAGTGGATGCGAGGTTGCGGCCGGAAGGAGAAAAGGGGCCTCTCGTTTGTTCGCTTGAGACTTACGAATGGTATTACGCAAATCGTGCGCAACCATGGGAGCTGCAGGCACTGACTCGCGCGCGGCCTATCAGCGGTCCGCTGCAGGACGAATTTATGACCCTCGTAAAGCGCGCATGGCGTCAAGCTAGTAAAGCCGCCGATCTCATCGAAAGAATTGACAAAATGCTTGAACGCATTCGACGCGAACGCGGGAGCGGCTCAGATTTTCTCGATTTGAAAACTGGAGCCGGCGGAATCATCGAGGCTGAATTTCTTGTTCAAGCATTGCAAATGCGCGCAGAGATTTGGGAGCCGAATTGGGAGCGCGCAGCGGATCGATTGCGTGGGCGCAAGCTATTCAACGATGCTGAAGCTGGGAGACTCAAACAGTCCTACGGTTTCCTGCGCCAGTGCGAATCTGTGTTGCGACGTTACGAGAACAAGGCTGTTTCAACGCTTCCGAACGATCCAAATGAACAACGCAAGTTTGCCGTTCGGCTTGGCTATCGTGAATTCAACGAATTCCGCCGAGATTATGTCGAGGCTCGTGACGCGATTCACGCGCTGTACAACCGCCGAATGCGGAAATCCGAAGCCGCCTCTGCGAGGCGCGCATCGCCCCCGCCTTCGCGTAGCTTCGGCGTGACAGGCAGCGAAGCGGCTACAGGAGCGAGCTGAAGTTTAGCCCGGAATGCCTTTGAGCATTTCAGTGTTCGTCGGGAATTTTTTAACAAACATCAGGAGACGCTGAATGGCTTCCTCCGGTTTGTGACCGGCGAGACCGCGCCGGATGAGATTGATTTTCTCCAATTCCCACGGTTGTAACAGCAGTTCTTCGCGGCGCGTTCCGGAGAGGAAGATATCGATCGCCGGGTAGATTCGCTGGTCGCTGATTTTCCGGTCGAGCACCATTTCCATGTTTCCGGTGCCTTTGAATTCCTGAAAGATCAGCTCGTCCATGCGGCTGCCGGTTTCGATCAGCGCTGTGGCCACGATCGTGAGCGAACCAGCTTCCTCCGTGTTCCGCGCGGCTGCGAAAATCTTTCGTGGAATTTCCATCGCACGCGCATCAATACCACCGCTCATGGTGCGACCTCCCCCGCCCATTGCGTTGTTGAATGCGCGAGCGGTGCGCGTAATCGAGTCGAGTAGAATAAAGACGTGTTTGCCTGCTTCGACCAGGCGCTTGGCGCGCTCAATGGCAAGTTGTGAAATCCGCGTGTGACTCTTGATATCGGCATCATTGGAGCTGGCCATCAGCTGCGCTGTCGGGTGGGACCGGCGAAAATCAGTCACTTCCTCCGGACGTTCATCTACCAGCAGAATGATCAGGATCATCTCCGGGTGATTCTTCGCGACTGCATCGGCGATGTGATGCAACAGCGTCGTTTTGCCTGTCCGCGGCGGCGCGACAATCAAACCGCGCTGGCCCATGCCCAGCGGCGTCATCAAATCCATGATCCGCGTCGTGTAACGGTCCGACACTGTCTCAAGCTTGATTCGCTTATTCGGATTGATTGTCGTTAATTCTTCAAATGGACGAAGGCCCTGGTATTTCGCCGGTTCTTCCCCGTTGATTGTAACGAGCCTCGTTAATTGAGGGCCACGGCTGCCGCGCCGGATTTCGCCATTGATCCACATGCCATCGCGCAAAGCGAACCGGCGCACGATCTCGGGAGTGACAAAGATGTCCTGCGGTGTCTGGACAAAATTTCGTTTCGGATCGCGCAGGAAGCCAAACCCTTTGCCGGAAATTTCAATGATGCCTTCGCCAAATTCCGGTTCGCTTTGAACCGGTTCGCTGGTTTCGATAGCGCCTTCAGCAGCTTCTCGGCCGCTCGGCGCGCCGTGTTGATCGAGAGTCTCGACGGCAACCTCTGCAACGGCGTTATCGGCGTTTGTCGACGATGAATTTGGCGATTCTTCGGAATTATCGCGATCGCGCCGGAATCGATCACCTCGGTAACGCCGTCTCGGGAAACGCCGGCGCGGGCGATGCTGACGTTGCTCCGGCAACGCGGATTCGGTTTCCAGCGGCGCAGGCTGGTTTTCATTTTCTTCGTTCATAAGCTGAGAATTGTTCGCTGCAGTTTGGGGGGCAGCGCCCTTAACACGTCTCCTGTAAGCAGTAAGTTTTTTCACGCCGGCAACCTGGCCAGCAATTCGTCGGGAATGTCTAGATTTGAATAGACGTTTTGCACGTCATCGTCCTCTTCGAGCGCATCGCACAAGAGTAGCACCTGACGCGCCACGGTCTCGTCCCTGACCGCGACTGTAGTATCTGGAATAAACGTAAACCTTTGCCCATCGGTACTGACGCCTGCTTTCTTGAGCGCTTCAGCTACGGCGTAGAGCTGATCGTGGGAAGTGATAATAACATATTGATCCTCCTCCGTTGTCAACTCCTCCGCGCCACCTTCCAAGGCGATCTCCAACAGACGGTCCTCATCAATGGTTGAACGCGGGACGGTGATATGCCCCTTTCGGTGGAACATGTACGAGACGCTGCCGCTCGAGGCGAGGTTGCCGTTATTTTGAGTAAAAATTCTGCGGATCTCCGCTCCCGTGCGGTTTCTGTTATCTGTCGCAGTTTCGACGATAATGGCCACACCACCGGGCGCGTACCCTTCGTAAGTGATCTCGTCGAACTGTTCGCCATCTCTTCCCTCGCCCGTGCCGCGTTTGATAGCGCGCTCGATATTGTCATTCGGCATGCTCTGTGCTCGCGCCGCCTGAATCGCACTACGGAGACGCGGATTGGCGCCAGGATCGCCGCCACCGGTTTTTGCGGCGATGGTTATTTCCTTTGATAATTTGCTGAAGATCTTGCCGCGTTTCGCGTCGATCGCGCCTTTAAAGCGCTTGACCTTCGACCATTTACTATGTCCCGCCATGGATGCGGAGTTGTGTTAGACGTGAAAGGTTGCGAATACTGCACCTCGCAAGAGAACCACTAGCGAGGAAGAAATTTACCGCGGCTAATCAATCGCACGAAAACTCCTTTCGTCAATAGTTTCGGGGCAGGGCAGCGCGGCTGATAGCGTGTACGAGGGATGTCCAAGTAAACATCACGATTCCGTCGAGAATACCGGCAAGTAGAACTCTCGTACGCATGGATCGCGAGCGATTTGCCGAATGCGATTTTAGCAGTGTTCCTTTTGGCTCAGACGAAAATTGGCAGCTTTGCCGGACGAATCGGCTTCGTCGTTGTAGCTGGGGTCCTGGCCGCGATCGCAACGGACGTTTCTTACTGGAACTTCCCTGGTGTTTACACAGCCAGCTATAGACTCACTGAAATTATCGGCTTCCTTGTGGTCGGAATTGTTGCCAGCCTCGTGCTGCGAAAGCGCGCCACCACGGCCTGAAGCTAATCACTGATCACCGCGGTGATCGGAATGAAGTTCACGAACCGTGAGCGTCGGCCGACCATTCACAGGTGCGTAGGTTGCCTCTGCGTGGCCATCACTGCGTTTGAAACGTCGCGCCGTGCCGATGTTGTCCGCCCTCCATGTGCCGCCCGCTGCGTTTGCCTTCAGGAATCGCGCGATTTCCCTTTCGGAAAGGTCGGTGCCTTTCACGTGCGAATAGGTTTCCAAAATACTCCGATCATTAGCAAACGTCACGAAGTAGAGATATCGATCCTTCTTGTAAACGACAGTTACCGTTCCGTCATTCCGCAGACGTCGCTGCATAACTGCGCCGTACGAGTCTTCAATCTTATCGCTGCTGTCGCCTAGGCGAGCCCAGCCCGAGTTCGCGGCTGCGAAGACACTGAGGATCAAGACAAATGTTACCTTCACCCTTTTCAATCCGCCACTTTGCAGCAATCGGCAAACCGGACTGTCGTGTCTGCATCGCAATTTTCTGAGCTTCCTTTTTTTGCAAAACCATCCCAGGCAAGCATTGTCGCAGCATGAAAGCGGAACCGCTGTCCAGTGCTTTTACCGAACTTTCGACTCCGCTAATTGCCGATGCCGCTTTGCGCTTAAAAATTCCCTTCCGGTCCAGCCCGCCTGGTATTCGATCGGTGACGCCGAATCAACGCCTCGCCGGCGCTGCGCGGCCGGTCCGACATTTTGGAAGCGTGGATGTTTTCCTGGAGGCGATGCAATCCGCGCGACCCGGTGACGTTCTGATCATCGACAACGGCGGACGCCTGGACGAAGGCTGTATCGGCGATTTAATCGCGCTCGAGGCTGAACACTGCGGTTTGGCTGGAATCATTGTCTGGGGCGCGCATCGCGACACACCAGAGCTGCGGCAGATTCGTCTGCCAATTTTCAGCTACGGCACCTGCCCCTGCGGCCCGCGGCGCCTCGATGCTCGTGATTCCTTGGCCTTGCGCTCGGCGCGCTTCGGGAATTTCGTCGTCGAATCGAATGACGTGGTGTTCGCCGATGACGACGGTTGTTTGTTTGTCCTTGCAGAACACACCGACGACCTCCTTTCGGTTGCACACGAAATCTGGCAACGGGAACGGCGTCAGGCCGAGGCGATCAACAATGCGCGTTCCCTGCGCGAACAGTTGGACTTCGCGCAATATCTCGAGAAGCGGGCAGCCGATCCGACCTATACGTTTCGGGAGCACCTTCGAAAAATCAGCGGTGCGATCGAAGAATAAGCCGGCCAGGACGCACGTAGGAGTCCAGGAGCAAGAATCGATTCCCCACTGCATATGCCGATAAAGCTCAAAACTCGAAAGCGAGCCGTACAGATCGAGGTTCGCCAGTCCGGTGTGCACGGTCGCGGCGTTTACACCACGCAGTTCATTCCCAAAGGCATGCGAATCATTGAATACACCGGCGAACGCGTCTCATGGGAAGCCGCCCCTGACAAAGCCAACGATCCACACACTTTCAACTTCGGGTTGGAAAACGGCGATGTAATCAATCCAGAGATTGGCGGTAACGACGCGCGCTGGATTAACCATTCATGCAATCCAAACTGTGAAGCTATCGAGGAAGATGACCGAATCTTCATCTATGCCATGCGTAACATTCAAGCCGGCGAGGAACTCCTTTATGATTATCGCATGGAAATCGACGAACCGATCACGGAGGCAGCCAAAAAGAAATTCGCGTGCCACTGCGGCGCCTCAAATTGCCGCGGCACAATGCTTGAGCTGTGAGGAGCCGAAAACCGCTTCCTAATTCTTCCTTCCTACTTCTTACTTCTTCCCTGGAAATTGCTCCTTATAGGAACCTCCTATCCCAACTAGACGCATAAAGTATTTCAATCCGCCCCCGGGTTGTGGCCTGTTGATTACATGGAAACTAGAATACCGATAGGACAGCGCATTTCACGCTTCCTCGAGGAACGATATATCCATAGGACGCGCCCTCATTATTTGCCTGAGCTCGCGATGTTTGGAGTGATCTTGATCCTCGTCGTCTGGCCTATGTTATCGATGGTCGCGACGGCGCTGGAGACGATGCGATAGAAAGTTACTGCCCGGCGGTGGGATCGATCGACGAATCCTGGGATGACAAGGCAGCTGCAGCTTCTTGACGGAACGCTGCGGCAGCTTTGCTCTGAAATCGAAGCGGATTGTAAAGAAGATTTAGTTCCCGCTCCAGAACCGGCGGAACGAACGGCAGAGTGACGCACCCGGGGGTGCCGTGATGTTTCACCATCATTTGCGGCACAATAGAGACGCCGATTCCCGCCGCGACCATGTTTGCAATTGTGCTGAGCTGACTGCCGGCAAGAGCTATCTCCGGCCGAAGACGGCGAGACTCGAGCAGGTGATGGACCTGTTGCGAGAGGCAATGCATCTCGTGAAGCAGTAGAAATCTCTGCGATTTGAGATCGTCGAATTCTACCAGAGTTTTCTTTGCCAAAGGATGCCTTTCCGGTAGCAGCAGAAGCAACGGTTCGCTGCCCACGGATTCGCGCCGCAAAGTTGGACTCGCCCGGCACGTGGATGCTAATGCGACATCGAGTTCTCCGGCTTCTATTCGCCGAGTGATTCCATCGGTTACGTCCTCCACGATCTCCAGCATCACGTCCGGATAATGTTTCTGGAACGTCACGACCAATTCTGGAAGCACATATGGCGCGATCGTGGGAATTGCGCCCACCGCCACCTTACCGGCGACTTCGCCCTTGAGCTCATCAACGCAACGACGTGCGTCGCCGATGGAAGCCAAAATTTGCCGGGCGTAATCGATGAAACATCGGCCCGCCTCCGTCAGGACGACTGACCTCGGCAAACGATCAAACAATGGTTGGCCCATTTCCGCTTCCAGCTTTCGAATCTGCTGGCTAAGTGAAGGCTGAGCCACGCGCACCTTCGCCGCCGCGCGCGAAAAGCTTCCCTCGTCCGCCACCGCAACGAAATAACGCAATTGATGAATCTCCATAAACAATCCCGCTGAAAGGATCCTCACACTAGCGCTAGCGTTGCTACTTTGAAACCCGCTGGTTACTTCGCTCGACGTCGTGCACTGCCGCAACAATTGTCGGCGCGGCGAACAACTCCACGCCGGGCGTAAAGAAAAACTGCGGTTTCAAGCGAGTAATTTCAGGATCAAAGCGATGTGAGTCTGCCATTATCCAACTTTGATTCGACACGGTTCCAGCTGCCTATGGGACTAAAGGCCAATAGACAAAGGATTCGAGACTTGATACCGCTTCTGTTAGTTGTCTAGAATTTCCGTCAAATGCGAAGCTCCAATTTGATTTGCTGCAGGGGGTTGTTTGCATTGGTATCTTCGATTCTCATCGGAGGCTGCGCCGAATACGGGCCATATCATGGGAACATATCCGGTGAACCACTCAATTCAGTGCGAGGCCCTAGCGACGGACGCTACAAGTTCGCTTTCATAGAATTCGGAGACCAGGGCTCGGCTTTGGATACATCACAGCGGGCGGCTGCGATCAATGTAATTCGCCAGGCGCAGCGACCGCTCCTTTTCGTCTATATCCACGGTTGGATGAACGACGCCAACTCCGGTGATGTTTGTCGATTTGAACACTTCATTGATATGATCTCCCGTCTTCCCGAGGTGACTCAGGGAAACATCAACGTGATCGGTGTTTATATCGCATGGCGCGGGAAGAACCTTACCGTGCCGGGCTTGGATTTGCTGACGTTTTGGAACCGCAAGCTGGCGGGCGGAGACGTAGCGGCGCAAAACAGCTGTCTGGCTACTATTAACGAACTCGCGCTGGCCGCTCGGGAGCCGGGCAAGAAGGTTCATCATTGCGTACTGATGGGTCACTCGTTTGGCGGATTAGTTCTAAGCAATACTATTTCTCACTCGATCCTGGATGCCAGCAGCACCGGCGCGCGCAACGCGAGTCCCTGGGACATGGCGGTGGCGTTCAACGCGGCGGACAATTCCATCGGCACCCGGCAATTGATGTCCGAATTAGAATATCTTTATAGGTACGACTCGACCCGCGGCGCTTATGTGGGCAGGACGCCAGGGGCCGAAGAAGGTGCTGTGATAAAGGAAGACCGTCCCTTCCTCATCGTCTTGCAATCGGAGAACGATCAGGCGACAGGGAAATTTTTTCCGATTGGGCAGGGTCTCGCAAACACTGTAAATCTTCATTATCACTGGGACAGGGTTCCGGTGCCTGGTGGCGGTGGAAAAAAAGTATCGGAGAGAGAGTTCCAGACCCACACACCCGGCAACGATAAGTATCTGGTAAATTTTAAGGTTGTCCCCCTGGGAGAAGCGACTCCACCGGAGGGTCTAAACACGAATGAGAACCGGGCGTTCGAAGCCAATCTTCTGCACAACGTGCGTGGGCCGCACCTTTCTTACCAGCGAGAGGAACGATGGTCATGAAAAACCATTCTGCCGCGGTCCAGATTACAATCCCGATGAAACGCGTCCTCCCACCGGAAAGGAGGAGTGGCGCCGTTGGGAGTTTGTCTACAGCGGCAATGCTCGCGTGCCCTGTTGGATCGTGCGCGTACCGAAGGACATCATTTGGGGTCATGGCGGATTGTGGAGTGATAATTCGGTAGCGATGTTCGCCGCTCTTTACCGGATGCATTTCCCCTTGAACGCCGAAGGTCAACCCTGCCCCTTCTCAACCGGTTCGCGTCCCCAAGGCCCCAGACACCTTAAAAATGAACCAGGACAAACTGCACTGACCGGCACGACACGCGTCAGCGCGAGATAACCAAGTTGGTTCCCAAAGACTGGGTGTTTACGAATCAGGGGACTTTGGTGTTGAATAAAGTGAGACCAGGCGGGCGATCAGGACCGCCACATATAGCAGACCGATCATCGCTTCCATCGCTGCAAGCCAGCGCGCAATTCTGGAAACGGGAGTGATGTCGCCGTAGCCAACAGTGCTCAATGTGATGAAGCTAAAGTAAAAGCCATCGAACCCATTGATGGATCGCGGCCCTGCGTTCGTGTTGAACGAGAAGGCCCCCCTGGCGTCAATCGGTCTACGAGCCAGTAGGCCAACGTCCAGATCAAACCGAGCATCAGGTAAGCCGCAATGCTGGCACAGAGAACGTCGGCCGTTACCGAAGGCGCGCGGAGGACGAAACGCAGCAGCTGCGCGACTACAAAAATAAACAAGAGGAGTCCGCCAATGAGGAAGACTCCAGGTGGGACCAGGTCGGGCCGAAAATGGCTCACCCATCTCGCGGCGAGCGTTGGAATCGCCAGCAAGATTGCTACAACTAGCGTGCGCCGTCTGTCCGCGACAGCGAGCACAGCCGAAAGCAGCACCAGGGAAAGCAAGAACGACACGATAAGATCGCCACCTTTGATTTCCTCCAGAAAAGGTGCGCAGGTGAAGAAGATGCCGAGAGCAATGAGTAACTGCGCAACGGAGAAGCGACGCCGTCCCAATTCTTGGGCGGCCGGTTTCCGTAATTCTACCTCCCGCGCGGTCTTGTTGGTTTCAGTCTCCACAATTTCGTTAAGTCACTGGGTGTCTGACTGTGGTCATCATTTTGACCTAACGAATACAATCTGAGGCCGCTTCACATGGTCTGCTTAATCTTTCGGTGTTTATCGACGAGGGCAGCAGCCATCAGGCTGGTGCCCTCGCGTTATGTGTCACTGCTCTTACCAATCGCCCAAAGAGGCCGTACCCATCGGACCAAAGCCATCGAACTCGTCAACTTCGATGTGATTCGGCCCGGCCGTCTCGTATGTCATCGTTGGCTGCGGGTTCATCAGTTGTTGACCTGGCTGCGCCTGCTGGCTTGCCGGCTGGCTAGTCTGCTATGCCGCAAGCGCCTTCTTGTAGGCATCGAATTGCTTTTGTTTTCCGACGTAGATTTTGTCCTTCGTCGCAGTGGGAAAAACGTAATACAATTTTCCCTGATACTTCACGGCCGAGACCCTGTATTGGGCAAGCCCATTGATCGCCTGTTGCTGCTTTGGCGTGGTAACCGTTATGACCTTAAAGCCCGACTGCGCAAGCAGGAATTCCTTCTTGGATGCGGCGAGTTCGGCGTTGTTGGTCGCCACGGTTTGGCAGGCCGCCATTAGCGTCAATGCTGCCATGGAACCAGCGATATTTGTTAGTGTTAATACCTCTTTCATGTGTCTCATCTAAGTTTCGTCGAACAAACCGGTGCGGATCTGTCTCACACGGACGGTGGGACAGATACCACCATCAGGTGCTGGCTTGCATCCGGCCGTCAATTGCTTCTACCAATCTCCCAGAGCGTTCACGCCCATCGGACCAAACCCACCGAACTGCTGGACTTCGACGTTGTTGGGTCCCGCAGTCTCTAATGTAGGCATCAGAGACTGTCCCGCCATCTGCTGCTGACCCTGTTGAGCCATGCTAGCTGGATGGCTCGCCTGTTGTCCAGCGAGCGCCTGTTTGTAGGCGTTGAATTGCTTTTGTTTCCCCACGTAGATCCTATCTTTCGTCCCAGTCGGAAACACGTAGTACAATTTCCCGTTGTACTTCACGGCCGAGACCCTGCCTTGGGTCAGCCCGTTGACCGCCTGTTGCTGCTGAGGGGTCGTAACCGTTACGACCTTGAAGCCCGACTGAGAGAGCAAGGATTCCTTCTGGGCGACAACCGATTGGCCAGTGCCGGTGGTCTGACATGCTGTCATTAGTGCCAATGCCGCCGCGGCACTGACGATACTTGTTACTGTTAATACTTTTTTCATATGTTTTCTTTTGAGTGGGTTGGTTGAGTTTTGGTTGTATGAAAAATTAGAAATGAATTCAAGACCTTAATTGTTACCGTCGGCCCCTGAACCCGCCACCGCCGAACCCGCCAAAGCGGCCTCCGCCACCGAATCCTCCATTGCCGGAGCGATCACCGCCACCGCCGAATTCTCCACTGCCAAAACGGTCACCCCCGAAGCCTCCGCCGCCAGACCTATCAAAGCCGCCGCGTTGAAAATCCTGGGAGCGCTGGCTTGAAAAATCACCACGTGATCGATTCTGAGCCTCGCGGTCCAAATCCTGCCTTTGCGAATCAAAATCTGATCGGTTAGCGCTGCTTTCACTGGTCCGATTGGAACTGCTCGCTGCCGACTCCCGTTGTTGATAACTCTCGGATCCTGTCCGTTGCTGGCTACTTTCTGACCCTTGCCAGTTCGGCTGGGGTTTGCTCACGGAATTCCAGCTTCCGTTGTCGTACTTCTCCCAGCCGTTCCCCGTGTTCTTGTAGACGTTCCCGTCATGCCCGGCGTACATATTGCCGCTTGCAGTTTTACCCACCGCACTGTTTCCCCACTTCGTGCTGGAAGCGGCCACTTTTCCTCCCTGAGAAGTCGCGGCGCCTGCGACGGTTCCATTAGCCGTCGAGTAATGGCCCATGGTAGCGCTTTGATTTCCTCGTGACACGTAGGAGCTGCCCCATTGAGCATTCGGACTGGAACCTTGTCTGGTCTGCGCATAGGTGCCCGTGTACGGATTGTATGCCTGCGCGGCAGTTCTGCTGCCGTAAGGTGTCGAGACTGATGCTCCTCGAGCGTACGTTCCGGTGTATGGATTGTAAGCAGCTCCGGCAGTCGCCGAGCCGTACGGACCGTACGCTGAGGCTTTCCAGCCGTAAGCTCCCGTGTTGTAGTCATAGTAAGGCGTCGCGTAAGGATGATAACCATAGCCCCAGTAAGCGCCACAGTACGTCGCGGGGTAGGGATAGTAGTAGCCCCCACCAGAGTATGGCGGCCACCAATAGCCACTCCCATCGGCAAGAATCGCGCCCGTAGCCGCACCCAGGATGAAAGTGCCTAAATATCCTGCTGTGTAGTTGGACGTAACAGTGCCATCGGGATTGGAGGTTTGGGTGACATAGGTCACGTTATAAACCGGTGAGCTCGATGGAATCGTGTAGATTTCCTTCGGAACCGACATGCACGTCGACCACGGTCCAGTTGGAGTAGGAGCCATGAACCACACGCCTTGCAGGCAAAGGTAATACGTACCTTCGAGCTCGATCACCTTGTCAGCAGTGTTCGTGGCGTAGTTCATTGAAGTTCCCTTGATTGGCTCAAACTTTGGATCACCGGCATACGCGACTTTCACCTTAGCTGCAGCCTCGGTGGGTTTCACCGTCATCGTTGTTGGGACCTGAGCCAACAAAACCGCGTCCTTCGCTTGCTCGGTGCCTGGAACGGTAGCGAGTATCGCTGAGGCCGGGCTGCTGAGCGGAATCTTGGCGAAATCGGCCGGTAGATTCGGAGTTGCATATGTCCACGGGCCTTGCAGGTCAGGCGCGCTGAACCATCGGCCGGCAGTCAAATAGCAAAACTGCTGCGTCGGTTTGTACACGAACATGACGCTGTTTGTGTTCGTTGCGTACTCAAGCTGAGTGTCGCTGATCTGCGCGTAAACGGGTTGGCCGTCGAACAGAATCACTTCAGCCGGCTTGTCACTGTAGAAAATGTCCGGAGTTACACCCTTTGCGTTTGCTGGTGGCGGGATAAGTTTTTTGAGCGCGCTCCACTGTTTATCTTGCGGCACCTTAGACATCTCCGGCGGCAACTTCTTCGTGGCCGACCATTGACCCTCGAGCTTATTAGCCGTCAACCATTGCTGACCGACTGCGAGGTAATAGGTGGAACTACCCTCGTCGACGAATAGCGGCCACTCTGTGTTCGCCACAAATTTCAAATTCGTGTTCGGAACTGCAGAAAGGACTGGCTCGCCATTTACGCTCAACAAAATCGACGGCCGGTAACCGACATAAATCTTTGGCGGATCGTTGTTCAATTGCACACCGGCCGGCGGCTCCTTCTTTGGCGTGGACGCGATTAAATTATACAAGGAGATCTGGAGCGTGGCTGGGACGAAACTCTTAAAGATTTGCTCCATCTTGTCCGCAGTGGCCTTATCGAGGGAAGGAAAGTACGTGCCTGTAATCTGCGGATTCGAGATCACGACAAGCTTTGCAACGTTGTCGATGCTCGTAGTTCCCTTCATTTCCACCACGCCCACGACGGTTTTGCCGCTCTTGGGCGTAAGCGAAATCGCCATTCGCCAGCTCAAATCCTGGAAGTTCTTCCAGTCATCCACCTGAGGTTGATAAATGATGAGGCGGTTCCCGTCCTGATAACGTTCCCGTGGCCAACTTGAAGTGCCGGATTGGCCGGGCCCCGTCGTTGAGTTGGCCGCGCGTATTTCAAATGGCGAAGTGAAGAGCGCCGCCGTTACGAGAAGACATTGAAGAAAAGACGCGTTAAAGATTTTCATAAGACCAGAAACCTGATCATGGCATACGACGGGGCCGTTGCCTATAGGACTTTAGGGCAATATGATCGCGTGCGTTCCGTCTCACTGGAAGAGGACGCCTTTGACCAGCTTCGGAATAACAGGAGTGATCTGGACCTGCACATTCCACTCCTGTCCGGAAATCCGGGGGTGCACGGGCATGTACTGCACTGCGAGCTGAATTTTGACGGGCAAACGCCCTAGCTTCACCACCTTGCCCAAGCCGAGCCCGACCGGGACCGTCCAGACATCCTCAGACGGCGCAGTCCAGTCCGCCAGGATATTACCCGAATACCCGATGCTCCAGCCTGCTGAATCGCAACAGGGTTTGAATTTAAGATTAGCCGTTCGTATAAATTCGCATAGTGCGAGCCCGCAGCGAAATCGAGCGACCAGCGCGGAGTGTTGATGACCCGCCAGCTTAACCCAGTGTCAACGTACCATGTGTCCACTTCTGCGGCGATGTTGTCGATCATGCGGCTTACCTGTGAGCCGTCGGAAAGACCTACGTAAATAAATTCGGCGAATATTCCCAATGGACCTTTTTGCGCCTCCGCCCGCATCGCGAAAACCATGTTCAGGTGCTGCAGAATTTGATCCAAACCGACATCGATATCTGCGTTGTGTCCATTGATCCCAATCGTACCATCCATGCCAGCCATCCAGCCAGGCGCTGCGATGGTAAATTGCCATGGCTCGCTCTGGGTAATTGTTGGTGGCGCGCTTTCCTTCGGTTGCAGTTCCAATGTGCCCGCGCCGAGGGAGCCGATGAGCGCAGATGCTGCACCGGCGAATAAGAAGAACCGAAGTTTCATGTGTCGAGTCTTAAATAACGCCGTTCTGATTGGCAAGCTGACATTGCAGTAATTGCGCGCGATTTTGCTTTATCCAACGCGACGCGTCTATGGGACCTTAGGGCCATGTTTCAAGGGTCTTAGAGACCTGAGACGATCAAAAGAAATCGGCCTCCCGATTAAAGGAGGCCGATTCACTTGAGTTGTTAGAGAGATCGTTCGCTCTCTAGTGGAAAAAGAAGCGGACGCCGGCGCCTAACAAGTGCTGTTTGAGATCGCGATCTTGGCGAGTATCGACTTGGGTGCTCGTATCATCGAGGAATTTATACTCGATGAACGCACTTATATTAGGCGTAAAAAAGTAATCGGAGCCGGCAACCACATCGAACGCCAGGTCTGCGTGATTCCGTCCGCCGCCAGTGTTTATAGGCACAGTGCCGGTTACGGGGTTGACGACCTCGGTGCCTGCGGATTCAGCATAGTAAACGCCGACCCCGGCACCGAAATACGGCTGGAATTTTTGATTTCCAGGCGCGAACCGCAAAATGAAGTTAAACAGAAACTGGCCCGTGTTAATCCAGGTCGTCACGTCGCGCTGTGCCAACACGTCGCCGAACGAATCTTGCAACGTGAAGTCACCGCCACCCCGGAAACCGTTGTAAAAGAGGTCGCCTTCAAGGGTAGGTCGAATTACGCCCCTGCCGAAGACATACCCCAGTTTAACCCCGCCAAAGAAACCGACATCATTCTTCGGGTCGAAGGTGAGAGTGTCTCCGAAATCAGGTAAATTCGGATTGTCTTGCGTAAAAGTTTGGTTCCCACCGCGGTTCTGATAGATATTTGCTCCCAGGTCGATCGCGCCGTAAAAGCCGGTCCCGTAAAGTGGCGGCGGTGGCGGCGCGACCTGTTTGTATTCGACAGCCGGCCCTGCCCGAAGAGAGGCGGCCAGAAGTCCTGTCAACGCAACAGTGGAGACTAGCAGTTTTTTCATATTAAGCCCTTTCATTGTTCCTTGTGATCGTCCCCTTACGGAGAACGGTAGTGAGGTCAAATTAAATAATTCCTTAGTGTAAGGTGTTTTCCTACAGGTGATCATCGTGCAGCAGGTGCAAAATTCCGTCTATGGGACTTTAGCCGTAGGCCTTTGGGGTAGGGGATTCGTCGGCTCGTGAGTAGCTGGCGATTCGCTCGGGATGAAATCGAACCAGACAGCATCTTCGATATGTGTCGCGGGACCACTTACGCTCAGGGCATCGACAGGTTCTGCTCCCTGGCTTTCAGCGTGACGCTGAATTCCGTGTCTGGGCCGATAATCCCACCACGCCCGAATTTGTCCCGTATTGTTGCGGGGGCGTGGCCGCCGTGCTCGATCCAGATTACCGTATTTAAGCACCGCCCTGATTGCTACGCCGGCCAGAATGGCAGCAATACTGAGCAACCCAGGCCACGGATAAGTGACGACCATGTTCGAAGAAATAGGTTCCACTCGCGCCAGCAAACGTCCCGATTACAACGTACCAAACTATAGCCAGCGTGTCCCGTCGCCCGGAGCGCGGCGTGTCTGAATCGTATTTCGGCAAGCAGATTTTCAATTGGTGGACCAGACAAGGTTAACGACTACGACTTCTGATTCGACAAATGCATATTGGACCTCGCCCTGAGACATGCTGCGCGAAGCTATTTGCCGGAACCTGCCGCAGCCTTGACTCCGGCCAGAAACTCGCCGCTCTCGACGCCCTTGACAAAGAAAGCAGAAGCGCCTGCGTCCATCGCAATCCGACGAACTGACGGATCATCTTTGGCAGTCAGCACAATGACTCGGGTCGAGGGCGAAACGCGACGCAGTCGTGTTTGAACTTCAAGTCCATTCATCTCCGGCATAATCATGTCGATCACAGCAACATCAGGGGCAGTGCCTCGCAGCCTGTTCCAAAAATGCAATCGGGTCCGTAAAGGCTTCGACCTTCCAACCGACCGAATCGAGAAGGCGGCTCGTGGCTTTCAGGACCGAAGTATCATCATCCAGCAAGTACACAGCCGACTTTTCTTTATTAAGCGCAACCATCTTTACTTTTCCTGATTACACTGAAAATCGCATCCGAATTTCTCAACGGTTCTGTTCGATAACGCAGCAGAACCGAACCGATGTCAGGCGCAACATTCCGCATGCGACTATCTTGCGTGTCAGACTACCGCAATGCAATCAGACCTTAGTCCCGATTTTGACGATGGGAGGCACAGGCACGTCGCCGCGCCGCCAGACGGTGATTGTGGCATCGATCACGAAGATCACCAGCAGCAGCAAGCTAGACTGGGCGACCAGCATCCAGGGATTCGGGATGCCCGTCGGAACCGAAACGGATTCTCCGAGGAATGAGACGTGGCGAAGAGGAGTGATCCGCCAATAATTGATATTCGGCGAGAAAACGAAATTGAGGATTAGCGAGAGCGTACGCACTCCGATTACCACCCACGCGAGCCAGGGTCGACCTGCCCGGAAGTAAAGACGCACAAAGGCAACGAGCGACACGACGATCACCCAAGCGGGGACGTGGACCCATCGTGCCAAGGTGCCGAATTGTTCGGGCGTTTCGGCCCGCATCAACGCCAACTCCAGCGCTGCAAGGGCCGCTACGGCGATTGCCAGCACTGAAAAAGCCAGGTTCGCTCGCGCCGCCCGGTTCTTCCACCAAACAACAAACTGGATGAACGCAAGCGTCAGGCATGCCCCGCTGCCAATGGACCAGATGACGGTGACCCAGCTCATAGCCTCCGTGTCAATAATTTCTCCGAAGTTTATACCACTGTGGGCTCCATCGGGGAAAGCCCTATATTGCGGTAGGACAATTTTGTAACACAGCTGTAACGATCACATCCTGCAGCACCAGACCTTAGTCCTATTCACGAACAGCGAGCATTTGTCGAAACTGAGCATCGCTGCCATGAAGCTGCTCCTTCAAGAGATGCGACGGAATCCTTGGCTGCCAACATCGCGAAGTCGACTGCTTTGAAACTCGTTCACTGCCGACGCTCACTCGCTCCTACCCTCGTCGCTTTACCTTCTATCTCGCTCATCCCATTCACTCGATTCAAGTCCGCAGCGAGCACGTTCGCCTGCGCTGCCGTTAGCTCGACGAGCGGCGGGCGGACCCTTGCCCATTCCGGATCGTTGCCGTAGATCGCAATCGCCTGTTTCAACGCCGCGATCATCGACGGAAATTTCCTGCTACTGAAAACTTCGCGCACGATATTTAACCGCGCCTGTTGGGCTTCGAGATCTACATCCGCTGAGACAGCGGACGCTACGGCGTACAACTCGTGAATCGCTGCCGGATTCACGTTGGCCGTCGCGGAAATCGTGCCCGCACCGCCATTGCGCATGTTTGCGAGCAGGAACGATTCGCTGCCGACAAACACGTCGAACCCAGTCCGAGCCGGACGGGCGGTCTCTGCAAACGCGTCGAGAAAAGTTTTGGTATTGTTCCATTCGCCCGAGCTGTCTTTCATCCCGGCAATTGCGTCTGGATAAGCTTTCAGGAGACGCTCCACCAGTTTTGGTGTGATCCCGACGATCGCCACCGGCGGAATGTGGTAGAGATAAATTCGTAGACGCGGGTCGCCGACGCGTTGCACCACTTCGCTGAAGTAACGGTAGAGACCTTCTTCGCTAACGTCCTTGTAATAGAACGGCGGCAACATCAGCACACCGGCGCAACCGTGTTTCGCCGCATGCGTTGTGAGCTCGACCGTCTCGGTGAACGAGCAGCAACCGGTACCCGGCATCATTCGCGACGGATCGATGTCAGCCGCGACCAGCGCATCGAGCAAGGAAATGCGCTCGTCTGTCGACATCGAGTTCGCCTCGCTGGTCGTACCAAACACGGCGAGCCCGCAGTTCTGGGAAAGCAACCATTGGCAATGCCTGATGAAGCGTTCTGGATCAGGCGCAAGATCGGCCTTGAAACGGCGTTACAACCGGCACGAGTACGCCGCGGATGCGTTTGCTCATGGTTTCACATCAAACATCAAATCTCTGACAATCAAACATCCCTTTCCTAATTGAAACTCGTTCGCTACCCGCGCTCACTCGCTCCTACCCTCGTCGCTTTACCTTCTATGTGGCTTCCCCCCGTCGCTCCATTCTTCCTTCATCGTTCTAACTTTTCGAGCGCCAAAACGCAGCAACGGCGGTTTCGTCTCAGGAGTGCGTCTTGTTATTTCGTTCGGCGAGCATCGGTTCGTGTGAACCAGTGTTCGAATGAGCAGTAGAAGAACACACCCCAATCGGGTGAATCCGAGGTGAGACCGATGGGAAGAGCCGCACCAATGACCAGTTGCGCGTCGTTAGCGAAATTGAAGGCGTAACGCGCGCCGGGGGAAACGATCGCGGTCGTGGTGCGATCGACAGTCTCTTCGAATACGAACGCGCCTTCGGCAATGTCGTCATTCCAGCCGGCGACCGTTTCAAGCATCAGATTGAAATCGCGGCTGACCGCGTAAATCGCGCTCGCGCCCAAGTTGTAATTCGTCAGGTGATGGTCGCGCACGCTCGGGAAGACCGACATCCCGGCATTGAAATGCAGAGTCCAACGGTCGCTAACGATCTTGCTGAAAGGCAGGTTGGTCTCGTAGCCCACTACGCCCGCGCCGAAGCCTTTATCGCGATCACCGGTCGCAAGGACTAGCGACAGACGTGGCGCGAACGCTGGCGTATATTCATCTTCTGTTAACGCTTGGAGACGATAGTTGAGCCGCATGTCTTCCATCCCGTTGTCATCTTCGGTGAAGATGTACGGAATCGTGTACGAGAACTGGTGCGTTTGACTGAAGACTGGCCATTCCTGAGTGAAACTTGGCGCGATCTCACGCGAACCGTTCGTGAAATCGATTGGCAGGTTGAATATATGCTGCACCACGCCCGGCTCCTGATTGTAAGCCTCTTCGATAAAGAATGAATTGTCCTGGATACCCTTAGCTAGCGGCTCCGAGGCATGGATTCGTGACGGGAGAACGGCCACGGCCAAAAGACAGGCGATCACAAGGAGGCGCAATTTCGATCTGGAGCGCGAATCTGGGAATTGCAGCGGGTTCATATTGACGGTCATCTCGCGCACACGACCGAAACATAAGCACAGTCAACGAGCCTCGGCGTTCCAATTTCGCGCAGAGTTCCGGGACGCAGCTTCAAGAGTGACATTCGTGCAGCGCCGCAGGTCGCCGTCGCCTGCCGAGGAAAAAAGCGCGATTGAGGATACGGCTGCGATGCAATACTTTGAAGGGCGATGCAGGCCGCGTTTTACCAATCCGAATCTGAGCAGCCGCATCCGGGCCGGGCGCGGGCGCTCATCAGAGCGCATCCAGAGGTTCGCGAGTTGATGGTGCGCAATCCGTGGACGGCGCTGATCGCACTCTCGATTGTGGTAATGCAGACGGCGATTGCCTTCGGCATGGGCCAGTTGGGTTTCGGTTACTGGTGGCTAAGTCTGCTGATCGCCGTCTGCGTTGGCGCGTTCGGCAATCATGCGAACTACGTCATCATTCACGACGCCACGCACAACCTGATTTTCCGGAGCCCGAGCTGGAACAAAATGGTGGCCATCATTGCCGATCTGCCGAATCTCACTCCGGGCGCGATGGGCTTTCGCGTTTTTCACTTAAAACATCATTCCCATCAGGGCGACTACGAATGGGACGCAGACCTGGCGAACCATTGGGAAGCCCGCCTGGTAGGCAACTCATGGTACCGGAAAGCGATCTGGCTGATGCTGTTTCCATTTTTCCAGGTCACGCGTCCGCCTCGACTCAAAGCCATCAAGATGTGGGACCGCTGGTTCTCGATGAATCTCGCATGCGCGGTCGCGTATGATGTAGCCGTCGTTTATTTCTGCGGTTGGGCTGGATTTCTTTATCTGGTATTCGCGTTTTTGTTTTCCATTGGGTTGCATCCGGTGGGGGCACGCTGGATTCAGGAGCATTACACTTACGACTTCGACCAGGAGACGTTCAGTTACTATGGGCCAATCAATTGGTTGGCGCTGAACATGGGTTATCACAATGAGCATCACGATTTACCCTCGATCCCGTGGAACAATCTGCCGAAGCTACGGGCTATGGCGCCGGAGTTTTACAATAATCTGAAGTATCACTCCTCGTGGAGCCGCCTTCTTTTCCAGTTTGTCTTTGATAAGCGATACAGTCTCTATTCGCGAGTGGAGCGAATGAGACAAAAGGACGGGTCGAACGCGACATCGCAGATGACCGGCCACGAAGCGGGCAATCTTGATCTGAGTGCGCGGCCCATTAGCTTTTAGCCATGGCGGATCAACTAGACCAGAAAAGAGCGCTCTCGAAGCCGCCCCTGTACGTCTCGACGAAAAACGAAACCGTCCGGATGTTCGACAGCGATTTCATGGAATTCTTTTCACGCGTGCATCCGGCGACTCCATTGATTCTCTACCTGCCGGTCGTCGGCTTTATGCTTTACGTGGCACTTTGGAGACAAGGATTCCCGGTATTAGTTGTCGCGGGATCTTTCCTGCTCGGTATGCTGCTCTGGACGCTGCTGGAATATCTGATTCACCGATACATTTTCCATTACGAACCGAAAACGCGTGTGGGAAAACGGCTTCACTACATCATTCACGGCGTGCATCACGATTATCCAAACGACGGGAGAAGGCTTGTTATGCCGCCGAGCATCAGTGTTCCGCTCGCATTTCTTTTTTACGGCATGTTCCTGCTAATCTTCGGGCGCTTTGCGTCCAGTGTGTTCGCCGGATTGGTATTCGGCTACGTTTGTTACGACATGCTCCATTATGCCACGCACCATTTTCCGATGAAACGCGGCGTATTGCTGTGGCTGAAGCAGTACCATCTTCGGCATCACTACAAAGATGATTATGCTGGGTACGGCATCAGCTCGCCATTGTGGGACTACATCTTTCGGACGACCCGCCGGTAATCGTCGCATTCGTATCGCCCGTACATCCTGGTCGAACTGGAGGCGGCTTGGCCTGCCCTAAAACCCTTGTCCTGAAATCCGAAAGCCCTTACATTGGTGCCCCGACACGAAACTCCACGATTTGTGGAAGCAGTGGAGAAACTCGTAAGGAATCTTAGTGAACGAGAAAATTGTCAGTTTTGCTGGGAAATACCGTCTGTGCAGAGGGTTGCGAGTGAAACGGAGTCTGAGGCTCGATGAACGTTGATCCGGCAAAACTTAGTTTGAGTAATTTCCTGGGGGGCGAAAGCGACGACCCGCTGCAACCGCCCCCGAGCTTTACAAACTGGATGCAGCTCGGCGCTTGGGCTGTTGAATTGTACGAGCCCGAGCTTCTCTCGACTGCAGATGCCCGGACCACGATCAACTACGCCGGGAAACCACAATCAGTAATCAACTTCTGTTCGTACAATTATCTCGGTCTTGCGAATCACCCCGACGTGCTTGCTGCCGCGCACGAGGCGCTGCGCACTCACGGTCTGGGCGCATGCGGTTCGCCGATGCTTTCAGGCATGACCGATCTCCATCGCGAACTCGAACGCCGCGTCGCGAAATTTCTCAACCGCGAGGACGCCATGCTTTTCAACAGTGGATTTGGCGGCGCGCTAGGAACGATTTCCGGCCTGTTGCGCAAAAGCGATGTCGCCATTCTCGATAATCGATCGCATCTGAGCCTTCGTGACGGCGCGATTTTGTCGCGATGTCGCACGGAGAAATTCGAGCATAACGACCCCGCCTCACTCGACGTGGCATTGGCTCGGCAGAAAGGCCGGCGTCAACTCGTGGTGGTCGAAGGCATTTATTCGATGGACGGCGATTTTGGAAATCTACAAGAGGTGATTGACGTGGCGGACGCGCATGGCGCGAGCGTTTTCATCGACGAAGCACATTCGATGCTCAGCTGCGGCCAACATGGCCGGGGAGCTGCGGAGCACTTCGGCGTCGAGGACCGCTTTCCTCTGGTGTATGGCACGTTTTCAAAAGCGTTCGGAGCATTGGGCGGTTTCGTCGCCGGTTCCAAGGAAACGCTGCAATATTTGCGTTTCTATGCGCATCCGTACGTGTATTCGTGCGCGCTACCGCCGGTCGTCATCGCGGCAATTCTCAAGGCGCTGGAACTCGGCACGAGCCAGCCCGAATTGCGCGCGAAGCTTTGGGAAAACGCCGAGTACTTCCACGCTCAGCTCGACAAGCTCGGATTCGACACGGGAGCATCGACAACTTACGTGATGCCGATTGTGATTGGGGATCGCGAGCTGATGTACCGGCTCGGGCACGAGCTGCGGCGCCGCGGTCTTTGGGTTGCGCCGGTGGATTACCCGGCTGTCCCGCAAAATCGGATCTGTTTCCGCGCGTGTGTCACAGCCAAACACACCCGCGCGGATCTGGATGAGGCGTTGAATATTCTCGAGGACACTCTCGTTCCGGCGTTGCTGCAAAAGCAAAGCGCCTGATGATGTCTCAGCAGGTCGAGACACATCATTCCCGCATCGCAGCCACTTACAAGGCGCGTGAAGTGGAAGGCGCTCTCGACGTTTATTTCTACCGGCCGCTGGGATTTCGGTTAGCCGAATTTTTCGCGCATCTCAAGGTGACGCCGGCGGGCGTCAGTCTGCTGGCGGGTGTCTGCGGTGTCATTGCTGGGCATCTTTATTTTTACCGTAATCTCGTCATCAACATCGCGGGCATGGTTTTCCATGTCTGCGCGAATGCGCTCGATAATGCGGACGGTCAGCTTGCGCGGTTAACTCACCAGGAAAGCCGCAAAGGCCGAATCATTGACAGCGTTGCCGATCATTTGGTATTCGCGAGCGTTTACATTCATCTGACGCTTCGCTATGCGTTTGCAGGTGCGTCGCCGGCGATCTGGGTTTTAGCGCTCGGCGCGGCGATCAGTCACGCGTTGCAAGGGGCAGCGGCTGATTATTACCGCACGGCATTTCTCTACTTCACAGGCGGAGCACGCACCGACGTAAATTCCTCATCTGCATTGCGCTCGGATTACCGGAAATTGCGCTGGGATCAGAACCCGTGGGACAAGCTTCTTCTCGCGCTCTATTCGAATTTCACTCTGCAACAGGAAATGCTCGCGCCCCGTCTCAAAAAGCTGCGCGAGACGGCCAACACAATGTTCCACGGCCGAATCCCCGGCTGGCTGGAACAGCGCTATCGAGACGCTGCCGGCCACATGCTCAAGTGGTGGCGCCTGTTAATGACCAATACGCGCATGCTAATTCTATTTCTTCTGCTGTTTCTGGGGCAGCCGGTTTATTACTTCTGGTTCGAGCTCATCCCACTGAATTTGCTGTTCGTTTACCTGATCGCCCATCAGGAAAAAATGGCTGAATCGCTGGAGCGGCTCGTGGTGGCGCGACCTTCTGCGTAAGCTTTCCACGATTGATATTGAATATCGAAGTTTCAGAGGTGACATCGCGTCGTGAGCGCGATGTGTTCATCAAATTTCAGTGGCAAATTTATGCGAATGATCCGGTGTGGGTACCGCCGCTGATCATCGAACGCAAAAGGTTTCTCGATCACAAGCGGCATCCATTCTACAAGCATGGCGACGCCGCGCTATTCCTCGCGCGAAAGAACGGCAAAATCGCCGGTCGAATCATGGCCAGCGACGATCCGAATTACAATTCGCTGCACGAAACGAATGTAGGCTGTTTCGGCCTGTTCGAGTGCATCGACGATCAAGAAGTAGCCGCTGCGCTTTTTGACGCTGCGGCCAGTTGGCTTCGCAACAAAGGCCGAACCGAAATGATGGGGCCGATCGATTATTCAACGAATTACGTGTGCGGCCTATTGATCGACGGGTTCCAGTTTCCGCCTACGATTTTGACCGCGCACAACCCGCCATACTATCGCGAGTTGATCGAGAGCTGCGGCTTCGCGAAAGCGAAAGATTGGTACGCGTGGTGGTTTGCCGATCCGTCGAAGGCCGCGACGCATTTGCGACGGCTCGCAACGCGCTTGAAAACGCGTTGGCCTGTCACCATTCGTCCGGCAAATCTCAAGGACCTGCGCGGCGAGAGCAGGCGGCTTCGTCAAATTTTTAATCAGGCTTGGAAAAAGAACTGGGGTTTTGTGCCGTTCACCGAAGCCGAGATCGAGTTCATGACGGAGGAACTGAAGCCGCTGATCGTGCCGGAGTTTGCCTGGATCGCCGAGATAGGAAATGAACCCGTTGGATTCACATTATGCCTGCCGGACATCAACGTTGTGCTGCGCGACCTGAACGGCCGACTCACTCGCTTCGGCCTGCCAATCGGCCTTATTAGACTGCTCTTCTACAAAAAGCGTATTCGAAAAGGACGTTTAATCGCTCTCGGCGTTATTGAAAAATATCGCCGCGCCGGAATAGCGGAGATGCTTGTGCTGCGGGTCATGGAGGAAACGATGATCAAGCGCGGGATCACGGGCGAACTAAGCATGACGCTCGAAGACAATTACATGATCAACCGCTTTCTCGAAGCCATCGGAGCCCAGCGCTATAAGACCTATCGCATCTTCAAAAGGACAATGACCTGATGAGCAAACCTCAAGACGGTTTCGTTTCACGATTTCTGAATCGGCCGATTTCGCGGCGGATAACAAGTTTTCTGCTCAAGTTTCCGCTTCATCCCAACGCGTGGACGATATCGATCTTTGTTTTGCCGGTGATCGCAAGTGTATTCTTGGCGCGCGGTGATTACGTTAGCGTCATCATTGGCGCGGCTGTTTTTCAGGCGTTCAGTATTCTTGATGGATGTGACGGCGAGATTGCGCGCGCCAAAAATTTGGAATCGAAGTTCGGGGAACGTTTGGATTACTTCTGCGATTTTCTGGCAAGCCTTATCTATGTTCTCGCTCTTAGCCTGGGGCTTCATCATTTAGCCGAAGGAATCGTCTGCGCCGGCTTGATCACGGCTAACGAATGGCTTCTGCGCGGTGGCAAGGACGAAATGCAGATGGTTTCGGCAAAGCTGCATGAGTCGTTTTATGCGAGGCACCACGGAATGATTGGCCATTCCGGTTTGCTGAATTTCGGTGAACGATTTGTGTGGTGGATCTTCCAGCTGACCAAGCGGGACATGGCCATCCTCGTTTTCCTCGTGCTTGCGTTACTCGGCCTGGCTGTCTGGATCCTTCATCTGTGGACGGTTGTTGCCGCTGCAAGCCTGATCGTCACCGTGATCGCCACGATCAGATCCGGCATGGGTCATGGCGATGTCGTAACGCGCGAGCCGCGATCGTAAGGCGCGCGCTTTGCAAGGATTCACTCTGTATCTCAAGTCAGCGCGCTCTGTTGCAAGAGCCTTCGGGATCTGGCGATTTGGCTCTCCGCATGTTGCAGCATCTGCGGCGTATCCAGATCCTGCCACCAGCTCTCGCCGATGTCGATGGCCTGGACTTTACTATCGCGGGCCATCAATCGAATTGCATCAGCCAGGCTGCAATCGCTTTGGCCGCTGATGGATTTCGCTCGCTCGAGATACTCAAAGATCCAGCGGGCAAATGAACAAGCCGGTATCGATCGCATCGTAAATCCGCGGATCTTTGCCGATGCTGACGACCCTGTTTCCGCGCCTTTGAACCTTCATCGCATCATCCAAATCGCGAATTGACTCGAGTTTTCGATCCACGGCGATGTTGAGCATGTCAGGATTCGATGAATCGATTAAAAGATCCACAATCGCATTGTCGAACAAATGATCGCTCATCGTCAAAAGAAACGGCGACGTTATGTGATTAGCGGCTGCGAGGACCGATACGCCGTTTTGCTTTTGCCAATCGGGATTTTCGATGAAGCAGGGCTCAAGCCCGGACGGAATAGTGCGCGACCAAAACAGGCGTCGCGAGGGCCCATTTTTGCGTCGGGAGAAGATTGCCGCTACACTGAGGATCTCATCAAAGCTGCATGAAGATTCTGAAACACGTCCGCCGTGAATTTTCCGGCTACAATATTTTGGAATCGGGCAAGCGTCTGCTCGATCGCAAACCGCTGCAATGCAGTCTTTATGTCACGGATCATTGCAATCTCGATTGTGCCTATTGCACGGAGTACGACAACAGCCGGCCGCATCCCACCCTCGACGATTTGAAAAAATGGGTTCGGAAGATTCGCGAGCTTGGCACTATGCGCATTGCTCTCGTCGGCGGTGAGCCGCTCACGCATCCGAATATTGTCGAACTCGTTCGCTACTGTCGCGAGCTCGGCTTTGCCACGAGTCTGACCACCAACGGTTTCCTCCTGACGCGTAAACTCGTCGTGCAACTGGAAGATGCCGGCCTGCAGGTGATGCAGATCAGTGTTGATCGGATGACACCGAGTTCGATTACGAAGAAGTCCTTCAAGACGATTTTGCCGAAGCTCGATTATTTTCGTCATTCAAAAATCAGTCTCCATATCACCGGAGTGATTTGCGCCGACACCTTGCCCGAAGCGCAGGCCGTGCTCGAGACCGGTTTGTCGCGCGGAATTCCCACCGAAGTTCGCCTCGTGCATGCGGATCCTTTGCATCGGTTTCGCGTCGATCGCGGGCGGCGTGAGGAACTCGAACGTTTTATCGATTCGATGATCGAGCGAAAGCGCCGCGGGGAAAAAATTCACACCAGCGAGGCGATCCTTAATTACCAACGGAGCCTCCTCCGAGGCGAGTACGTCGAGTGGACGTGTATGGCCGGCTACAAATTATTCTTCGTTTCTGCGCAAGGGAAGTTTTGGATTTGCAGCATGGTGCACACGGACAAGCACATCATGGACGTGACGCTGGACGACCTTTACGCCAATTATCACAAGAAATCCTGCCAGGAAGGTTGCGGTGTTTACTGTGCTGTGAGTGCCTCACTGCTGGTCGAGAAACCAGTGCGCGTGCTCGGCCAAGAAATTATCGCGCGCGCCAAGCGCCTGCCGTCCATGTTGCATCCGTCTTCAAGTCCGCGAATCAATAACCCGACGTCCTCCGGCGTTACAAATCCAGATGGAACGCACAAGATGAACGGCAGCACTAACAGCGGCCCATCCGCAGATGATTGCGTAACTTTGCGAGAAGGCACCTGACAAAAAACCATACTCCAGGACCCAAACATAGACGTTTCTCCGGGCCGCAATCAGCCGGAAGGCACGGTCGAATGGCGTGGGGCCATCGAGCAGGCGGTCTGTGACCATCTTTGCGCGGCGTTTCGACGCGGAAGGTTCTCAACAACCTGAAGAAGCGCTTGCAATGGTTGCGGGACCACGCCCGGTTTGAAGTGGTTATCTGTGCGGTCATCGGCGCATGTCCTCCCGAGGAAGCTGATGAAGTCGTCTCCTTTGTGCGTCAGCTTGGCTTTGGCGCCCGCGTGCTTCTCGTGCACGATAGCCAGGGGCAACTCAAGTTGAGCAGTGAAGACCTGAAGGCGTTCGAGAACATCGTAGACAAGCTGCCAAGGAAATGGCCGGAATTCTCGGGCTATCGCAGGGAGCTCGTGCGCGGTCGCCCCGCACCATTCAAATGTCGCGCCGACAGCCGCTACCTTTACGTGGATGAATACGGGAAAGTGAATTGGTGCTCGCAGATCCGGAACTTGTGGTCCAAAAACCTGATGGATTACACCACCAACGATTTACGCGAACAGTTTTACCGCTATAAATCTTGTCACGCGACGTGCACCCTCGGATGCGCCCGCTCGGCCAGCCAGCTCGACAACTGGCGCTCTCAACCAGGATTCAGCTCCTAACCAACGGGGTCAAATTCTTCTCTGCGTAGCGTAGCGCCCCGGGAGTGTCGACGTCCTGCCACCAGGTGTCGCCGATTTCTATCACCTGAGTTTTCCCATCTGCGGCCATTAATCGAACTGCGTCGGTCAAACTGCAGTCACCCTGATTGCTGGCGGATTTGGCTTTGCCCAGGTACGTGAAGATTTCTACCGGGGAAACGAACAAACCGATATCAATGGCATCGTAGTTACCCAGGTTTTTGCCAATATCGATGACTCCATTTTTGCGCGTTCGGACTTTCATCGCATCATGCAAATCGAAAATGGAATCGAGCTTTCGATCGACTGCCATGTTGAGCAGTTGAG
>QHOX01000274.1 GCA_003219465.1 Verrucomicrobiota bacterium
ATTTGAGCGCCGGAAATTTCTTTTCCATGAATGCATTCGAACCGCTCTTCTGGATGGGCTGCATCTATCTACTGGTTCGCATCATCAATGATTCCGCAGTTGCGGGAGAGCTCTGGCTCTGGTTCGGAGCAATTCTCGGTCTCGGTCTTGAGAACAAACACTCCACGGCATTTTTCGCCGTCGGCATTTTAGCGGGGCTGCTGTTGACACCTGAGCGCCGCCACTTTGCCCGGAAATGGATTTGGCTCGGCGGCCTTGCCGCATTCGCCATAGCATTGCCGAATGTGCTCTGGCAAGCGCGGCACCACTGGCCCACCTATGAACTGCTTAGCAACGTCGCGCACAGCGACAAGAATGTCTCGCTCAGCCCGGTAGAATTTACCCTGCAGCAAATCTTGATTGTGAATCCAGCCACACTTCCGCTGTGGCTTGGCGGATTGATTTGGTTGCTCGGCTCGCGCGAGGGCCGGCATTACCGCGCACTTGCGATCGCATATCTGATCACGATGGGCGAGTTCATCGCGTTGCATGGCAAGAGTTACTATCTCGCGCCTGCTTATCCGATGCTATTTGCCGCGGGAAGCATAGCCGTCGAGCGCGTGTTTGCTGCGCGTTTGGAATGGCTCAAGCCCGCGCTGCTTGCTCTGATTATTGTGCTGGGCGCTCTGCTTTCGCCACTGACGCTACCAATTCTTCCCCCGGAGAAACTGGTCGCGTACATGCGAGCGATTCATATCGAGCCGCCGCGCACCGAGACGTCGCATACCGCTGCGCTGCCGCAAGTTTTTGCCGATCAGTTTGGTTGGAAAGAAATGGTGGCCTCGGTCGCGCACGTCTATCATCATTTGCGTCCTGAAGACCGGGAACGTGCTGCCATTTTCTGCCAGAACTACGGCGAGGCCGGCGCGATTGATTTCTTCGGCCGAGCGTTCGATCTGCCCCAGGCGATTTCCGGCCATCAAAATTATTTTTTGTGGGGTCCACGCGATTATACCGGCGAAGTTGTGCTGGTGCTCGATGAGCGAGCTGACCGTGAACGCGAGCAATTCGCTTTCGTAGAAGATCTGGGCCAGGTCGTAAGCAGCCCATGGGCGATGCCGTACGAGCGGCAGCTGCATATCTATCTCTGCCGCGGTCTAAAAGTTAGTCTGCCGGAGTTTTGGCCGCGCTTAAAGAAATGGCTCTAAACAATCGAATTTATCAGCCTGGCGTTGTGCTGACCAGACTACCCCTGACTGTGACAGGTCCGCGGCCAATCGCAGGGCGCAGACGCGCTCAAGAGTACGCCGAACTACGGAAATTAACTCTTTGCGAAAATCCCGATAAGCGGCCGGCGCGACGGCGTTTTTGAACGGAAGTCACTTGCAAAGCCGCCTGGAGTACGAATCTCGACGTGCCCTGCAGCCTTTCTAGCGCCATAAACCAGCACAGCACCGACCGGTGCTTCGTACGGATTAGAGACCGGGAGCTTCTTGAAACCGTAGTCGCTAACGAGTTCCTGGCCGGCTTGTTTCGCTAACGGCGTTTTCGGTCTCGAACTCACTACGCCCGCGGCAACAAGCGCTTCCTTCACATAATGCCAGCACTTGGAAAGGGAGTGTGCGCGGGCGCGTTCCTCCGCGATCGTCGCAGCGCGGCGCAATTTCGGATCAATCTTTGAATCGTTCCCGGCAAACGGGTGCACGATCTTTTTTGGCTGATATTTGTCCACGATCTCAACCGACTGCTTTTTGCCAGCAGCATCCTTGTAAACAAACTTGGGTTTCGGTGCTGACATCACCAATGCTGCAGCCGGACGCGGGTAAAATGCTACGCAACAGAGACCGATAACGAGAAGCGGGGAGATTTTTCGCATAAAGCGCGCGTCCTATCGATCAGATCGGTTGCCTCCGCAAGCAGTTTTTTTGAAAAAATCGTAATTTTTTTGCGCTCGCACCCTCAAACTGGGATGCCAGCAGATTGGTAGGGCGCGACCCTGGTGCGCCCGAGATGGGGCGTTCGCATTTCCTATCTATGAGATGTGTTCTACAGCGAGGAAGCGATCTCAACCATGCGCTGGCGCATCTTTGCGTCCGGAAGCCGGCCGATTCCTCCCTGCATGTTATCTTCGAGGTGGCGCGGTTTGTCCGTCGCCGGAATGGCGCAGGTCACCGCAGGATGCCCCACGATCCACTTGAGAAAAAACTGGGCCCAGGACCGACACTCAAACTCAGCGGCCCACTCCGGCAATGGCTTTGAGCGCGCGCGGCTGAAGAGGTCGCCTCCTCCGAATGGTCGATTGACGATCACTCCGATGCCGCGTTCCTGGGCAAGCGGGAGGACGCGTTCTTCGGCGTCACGTTCCATCAGCGAATAGTTGATCTGCACAAAATCGAGCTTTTCGTTGCGCATGATTTTTTCCACTTCACCGAATGCCCCGGACTCGTAATGAGTGATTCCGATGTAGCGAATGCGTCCCTGCTCTTTCCATTCACGCAACGTCTCAAGATGTATATGGACATCGAGAAGATTGTGAACCTGTATCAGGTCGATTTGTTTTGTTCGCAATCGCACCATGGAGCGTTCCATCGAGCGAATTCCGTTCTCTTTGCCCCGGGTCCAAACCTTTGTTGCGACAAAAAGCTTGTCCCGAATTCCGAGCGTAGCCGTGAGATCTCCAATTACGTCTTCGGCGTGACCGTACATGGGCGACGAGTCAATTACCCGGCCGCCAAGCTTCACAAAAAGCGAAAGAACATTTTCAAGCTGCCGCCGGCTATCCGCTGTAAGATCGACATCGAATGTTCGCCACGTTCCCAGGCCGATCACGGGCAGTTTCTCGCCAGACGAAGGAATCGCGCGCGTCAACATCGTTGATGATTCGGTTGCCGCGCGCAGGCGCGACGCACCGATCGGTAGAACCAAACCAGCCGCGCCCGCTGTAACCAACCGCGTGGCTTCACGGCGAGTCATCGATTGGACTTTTTCTCTTGTCATGTCGAGCGAAGTCGAGACATCTCTCATATTTTAAATGGATAGCAGGAAGAGATTCCCATTCGGCTTCGCTTAGGGCAAGACTTTGGCTCGGAATGACAAGAAAGGTTAGCGTGTCACATGAAAACGACCCGCCGCCATTTTATCAAGCTCTCCGCTGCTGCTGGCGGTGCGCTTGGTTTCGCAACTAGATCGACAATAGTATTCGCAGAGGAACCGGTGAAACCTCTTCGTATTCTCATCCTCGGCGGCACCGGATTCACAGGGCCTTATCAAGTTCGTTACGCGCTCAGTCGCGGACACAAAGTCACGACATTCAATCGCGGGAAGACGCACCCAGGCGAACTGCCGAACGAAGTCGAACAATTGATTGGCGACCGCAACGGCCAATTGGATGCGCTGAAAGGACGCAAATGGGATGTCGCCATCGACAACCCGACGACACTGCCGGCGTGGGTACGCGACGCTGCCCAAGTCCTCAAAGGAAATGTCCAGCGTTACGTCTTTATTTCGACGATCTCGGTTTATGCCGACACGAGCAAAGGTGTCGATGAAACCGCACCGCTCGCGAAATATGAGGGCGCCGATCCGTACAAAGAGACGCTTGAGGCAATGAAAGCGTCCGGCTACAAAACGTACGGCCCGCTCAAAGCGCTCTCCGAGAAAGAAGCGGAGAAATGGTTTCCCGGCAAGACACTGATTATTCGCCCGGGTCTAATCGTCGGGCCGCGCGACGAGACTGATCGCTTTACATACTGGCCGGTGCGAATCGACCGCGGCGGAGAAGTCCTCGCGCCCGGTAATCCAGGCGATCCAGTTCAATTCATTGACGCACGCGATCTCGCTGAATGGACCATTCGCATGGCGGAGAATCGGCACACGGGAATTTATAACGCGACGGGACCCTCAAAGCCGCTTGGAATCGGCAAACTGTTTGATGAGATCAAAGGTGCACTTAACTCAAATGCGGAATTTACCTGGGTACCGGCCAATTTTCTCGCGCAACAAAAGGTGGAAGCGTGGTCGGACATGCCCGTCTGGGCGGGCGACGAGCTTGGACTGGCGCGAACGAAAATCGATCGCGCGCTAGCGAAAGGCTTGACGTTCCGCCCGCTAGCAGAGACGGCTCGCGACACTCTCACCTGGTTCAGATCACAGCCGCATGACCGACAATCGAAGTTACGCGCAGGTCTTACACCTGAACGCGAAGCGGAAGTGCTTGCCGCGTGGCATAAGGAAGCTGTAGAAAAAGTCCTATGAAACTATTAACTCAGTTCAAAACAACAATTCGGCCTGTTAGAAAACCAGAGGGTTCCGTCAGCGCGGGATTTCTCATTCCGCTCCTGCTTGTCTGCTTTGGGCTTGCGCCGATGGCGCAAGCGGTGGGTCCCGACACGGAAGGTAGCATACCCGGCTCCAATAATGGGGAAGGTATCGGGGTGCTCGCCAGCCGTACCACTGGGGTCTGGAACACGGGCACTGGTTTCGAGGCACTTAACCACCTCACTTCGGGCAACCAAAATACGGCGACGGGTCTTCGAGCCTTGAATAACGATATCAATGGCGGCTTCAACACCGCCACTGGCGTGTATTCGCTCTTTGCCAATACCAGCGGGTTCTTCAATAGTGCCACTGGCGCTTATTCGCTCGCGAACAACATTAGCGGCACCCACAACACCGCCAACGGATATGCTGCGCTCTATCGCAACGCGGATGCCGACGACAACACAGCCACTGGTTATGCTGCCCTCTACCACGACACCACGGGAGTGGCCAACACGGCCACCGGAGTGTTCGCCCTCTTTAACAACACCATCGGGTCGGCCAACAGTGCCTTCGGTGCGGCCGCGCTCGGGAGCAACACCACCGGCTTTTTCAATACCGCCGTCGGTGACGACGCGCTCTTCTCCAACACGAGCGGTAGTGCCAACATCGCCATCGGTTTGCAGGCTGGCACCCTTCTTACCACCGGCGATCATAACATTGACATCGGCCACCCAGGAGTCGCCGGAGAGAGCGCTACCATCCGTATCGGGGCCACGGGTGTCCAGACAACCACCTACATCGCCGGCATCGCGGGTCAAACAGTCGGGGCGGGTGGAAGCACGTGTTACGTGGATAATGACGGCAAGCTGGGCGTGTTTCTTTCCGCGCGCCGTTTCAAAACCGACATCGCTGATATGGCCGCTGCCAGTGAGGCGCTCCTGGCCCTGCGGCCCGTCACCTTCCATTACAAGCCGGAGCTGGACAAGCTGGGTATCCCGCAGTTCGGTCTCGTCGCTGAGGAGGTAGCGAAGGTGAATCCGGACTTGGTGACCCATGACGCCAAGGGCGACATCTACACCGTCCGTTACGAAGCGGTGAATGTGATGTTGCTCAATGAGTTCCTGAAAGAGCACGGCAAGGTAGAGAAATTGGAAGCTGCGGTCACGCAGCAGCGCAAAGATTTTCAGTCAACCATCGCGCAGCAGCAGAAGAGCTTTCAGTCCAGGCTCGCGGAGGAGGAAAATCAAATCGAAGCCATGGCATCGAGTCTTCAGAAGGTGACCGCCCAGATTGAGACGACTAAGCCCGCGCGGAAAGTGGCAGTGAACAATCCGTAAGACCTAAGAACTGACCACGGATAACACGGATAGCACGAATAGGGAGGAGGATGCCCGCAAATACTTGAATGGTTGCTCTCGGATTTTCGTGTCTTTCCGCGTCTTTAGTGGGCGAACAAGTCTCTGTTCCGTATATCCGCGTTATTCGTGGTTCTCTTGAGAGTCAGCGCACAGTTGTATCGATTATCAGCACGGCGGTGCCTTTCAGCTGGCCGGAGCGAAATCGATCAAGCGCGGTATTGGCTTGTTCCAAGGGGAATGTTTCCGTCTCCGTTTTAACTGGAACACGTGGCGCGATATCGAAAAATTCTTCGCCATCGCGCCGGGTTAGGTTTGCCACTGAAGTGATCGCGCGCTCGCCCCAAAGATCGGCATACGGAAACGATGGGATATCGCTCATGTGAATTCCGCCGCAAACCGCAATGCCGCCCTTCGCGAGTGCCCGCAGTGCTACGGGAACGAGCGCGCCGACCGATGCAAAAATAATTGCCGCATCGAGTTTTTCCGGCGGCATTTCATCGGACCCACCGGCCCACTTCGCGCCCAACTTTCTCGCTGCTTGCTGTGATGTCTCGTCGCCCGGTCGAGTGAACGCGAAA
>QHOX01000263.1 GCA_003219465.1 Verrucomicrobiota bacterium
CTGGAAACGGACACTAGGGAACAGGCTGCGCCGACTCGGAATCAGCCGAGCGGACGCGCTCTTCGCCGGCCCGCACTCCGCGCAAATTTTAATGCACTTGCGTAGTAGGTGGTGGCGCGAGTCCGACGAAGATGATGATGCCATCACCGCCCGGATTCCCGCCAAAGTCGATATCAATATCGGGTTTCCAGTTGTTGACAGACCAAATGTTGCCAGCCTGATCGATGACCACAGCCGTCTGACGCATCATTGGGATAAAACTGGGGGGAGCGCCTTGACCGTACAACGGATCGCCATTGTGCAGCAATACCTCGCTGCCTGCCGAAGGCACCGTGTATCCTGTGGCCGGTGATATTGGTTCACCCACGGTGTGATCCGGCGGGGCATTGACGCCCCAAAGTTTCGTCAATCTGCCGGTGAACGGGGGCGTTAGAAGATGGAGCGAACCGAAATTTGCCACCCACACGTTGTCCTCGCCGTCAATAGCCGTGTCCCATGGGCTGTCCATGCCGCCCCCGGTAAAATGCCCGATCTCTGTGCCGTCGGGTCGAATCGCATAAACCCTAGTGTTACCCTGAGAAGCGACCCAGGCGTTTCCGTGGGAATCGACAGACAAGCCCCTAAGCTGCCGTCCAAGGTAGCGAAGAAATTGCTGCTCTAGTATGCCGTCGACGAGAGCGTACTTTGCAACACTTCTGGGGTTTTCACCGAAGGGAAGTCCACCGCTGTTGGAGACCCGCGCGGTTCCGTTGCCGGTAAGCGCGACATCGAACGGACCACTTCCCTCGTATTGCAGGAAACTCACAACGTGATGCGGATTTCCGTGTAGGAACACATAAAGGCTGTTGTTCCCATAACTCGAGATCCAGATATTCCCATTCGCATCTGAGACGAGTCCCTGTACTCTAACGGGGCCGCCCTGATAAGCGTGAGGCGGTGACACTGGCATGCCTGTCAACGTGAAGCGTGACATGCTGCCGTTTCCATTCGCGGTTGGAAAGCACCAAGTGCAGTCGGGATTCCCCCACCCGAAGTTGCCGAACCACACCGAGCCGTGGGGAGCGACTGTGACGCCGAAACCGGCGCCGAGAATGCCGCCACCTGTGAGGGGTGACCGAGGCGTGCCGTTGCTACCGTCGGCCGGCTGGCCATTGGGTTTCAAGACCAAGTTGAAGGTACACGAGTTAGGTGAGCCTTGCGTTGTGTTGTTCGTGACCCACGCGTATCCTCGTTCGTCGAACGCGAGATTTCCGGGGCCGCTAATCAAAAAATCAGGCGCGTCGTTACCAGAATCGTTGACTTTGACCGTCACCGTCCAGGCATCGGGCATGATAACGAGCTGCGGCGCATACAAGTTCCTCAGCAGCGTTAACGCGTAGATCCCATCCACGTTGCGGCCGGGATCGCGAGCAAGGTTTGCAAGGGACTGCGCCGTATTGCTTGGAGGAGAACCGCCCGCTGCCGTGGTCAGAGCGAACAAAGTCGCTGTGACGGTCGGATCCTGTGCGCATGCTGCCAATAAATTCGCGAGCGATCGCGTCGATCGCAGCGAATTCGTCTGATCCGCATTCGGCGAGTTCAACAGCACGGTGGACGATTGCCCGGTCGCGGGCACGACGATGTTGTCGTTCATGGCTGCGGCGATCTGGAGGCCAAAGGAATTGCCAGAGATCACGCCGCTCCTAAAGAATTGAGCCATCGAATAACTCGCGGCGACCGTGGTTAGCTCATTAATCGTAATTGATGAAGGCAGGTTCGGGCCAAGGATACTGACGAATTCCACACCCTCGCCAACATCTGCTGTCACAAAGAAGATGCTTTGTGAGATGTTCCTGGTGTAACGAATGCTGAATCGACCGGAAGCATCTGTGGTCGCCTGGCCCAGCACTGTAGGCTGTCCCGTTGTCGCTTCAAACAAGCTGACGGGAACGTTAGGCAGTCCTTGACTGGAGCTTGTGCCGCCTGTTTGAACCACGCCGCTCAGCGACCTTGGATTTGCTGACCACGTACTATCCGGATTTACTAAAACTGCTGCTCCTGCGAGGAAGACACGCGTAATCGTGACCACGTAATTTCTCATTGGGATTTTGTTATTGTTATGGGTTAGATCGGTTGGCTCAGAATGTAAATAGTGGGCAACTAGTTTGGTGAGAATCGAGCTGACAACGGCGGCAAACGCGTATTTGAATTGTTCTCACGGGGGCGCTGGCGTGATGGGCGACGCGGAGTCTATCAAGCCCTTTCGCGGAATGCTATCGTTTTCTTTGGGATCCAAAACGAGGAGCCTTCTCACCCCTGCAAGAGCGCGATGGCCTTACCTTCGCGATGCTCCACCTGATCCATTGTGCACTGGCGCGGCGCTTTGTCCGGACGCCAGCGAAGAAATCTTGTGCCGTGCCGGAATCGGCCGCCGGTGAAATGATCGTACGCAACTTCAACGACAACCTTAGGATCGACTGGTTCCCATTCGCCGGTACGCTCCGTACTCCAACGGCTCGGTCCTCCAGGGGCGTTGCCTGTGAATCCCGGTGATTTCTTAAGCGCTTCAAATTTTTTTGTTAACTCATGACGATCTGAAGCTTTGAACCCGGAGATAAATCCGACGTGATGCAGCAATCCCTCTTCGCCGTAGAGTCCGAGCAAAAGGGAACCGATCACGCGCGCGCTAGTGACGTAACGAAAGCCGCCGACAACGCACTCAGCGGTACAGATTCGTTTCACCTTCACGGCTGCAGTGCGTTCGCCCGACGCGTACGGAGCGCTCAGGCGTTTTGCGATGATGCCGTCAAGATCGCCCCCTGTTTTCCGAAACCAATCGCTTGCAACCTTGTAATCAGTCGTTGCCGGGGAAAGTCTTACGGTTTTTGCTGATCGTAGATTGGAACGCGCGAATTTTTCCAGAAGCGGTCTCCGCTCGCGCAGATTCAGTTTCAAATATGAGTTCCCGTTCTCCGCAAGCAGATCGAAAAGGATGTAAACTGCTGGGTGAGCTGCGGCCAGTTTCTGAACGCGACTGGCGGCGGGATGCAGACGCAATTGCAATTGGTCGAATGAAAATGCGCCGCCAACAGGAATGACCAGTTCGCCATCAAGAACGAACTGTTGCTGCGGCAACTTCGCCACATTGGCAACGATATCGGGAAAATAACGCGCCAGCGGCTGACCGTTCTTTGATTGTAAAAAAATCTTGTCACCATCGCGAAACACCAGACAGCGAAAGCCGTCCCATTTTGGCTCATACTGCCAACCGTCGCCAGTCGGAATTTCTTCGACTGACCGCGCTTCCATCGGCGGTATGGGCGGTTTCAGCAGCATCTTAAACTAAGTTTCGCTGCCCAGACATTACTGGACGCCCAAATGGTCGAATAGCAGATCGTGTATGCAACGACCAGACGCACGCTTATCAGCGATCTGTTTTGGAAGGTGTGTCGTGACGAAACAACGAAAATCATCGGCATCCGACTCATCGTTCTTCGCCAATGCTTTTGGTCTGTTAAAGCAAACAGGGCAGGAATTTCTAGAGGACAAAGCGCCGCAGTTAGGGGCGGCGCTTGCATACTACACGGTCTTTTCACTGGCGCCGCTGATTCTCGTGCTGCTCGCGATTGTCGGAGTAATTTTCCGGGACGATCCTGCAGGCGCCTGGCACAAGATCACACAACAAATGAGTTATTTCCTCGATCCAAACGCTATCCAGGTCGTGCAGAACATTGCCCAAAAAGCGTCGGAACCA
>QHOX01000264.1:0-4084 GCA_003219465.1 Verrucomicrobiota bacterium
GACCAACATCTGCAACAACTGGATTGGAGACGCTGGGTCAAGTCCCAATCCGGACCAGGCGTTTCAGGTTGAGGTACCGGACGGGCAGACGCTTGTAGTGGTAGTTAACGAAGTGTTTGGCGCGGATTGTCCGGCTTACACGGTGACAATAACAGGGTTGTGCGGAGGCGGCACACCTAGCCCGACGCCGACAGCCACGGCAACGCCCACCGGATCACCCACTTGCACACCAGGAGGTACACCTGGGCCGTGGACCATTGTGGCCAACTACCCACTCATCATTGAATCACCAGCCGTCAGCAGCAATGGCACGTTCGGTTATTCAGCAGGTGGCATTTCCGCCGGGTTCCCACAGAACGCTTTTTACCAGTATGACACGGTCGCGAATAGCTGGACCGCGTTGGCGAACGTGACAACTGGCTTCTATGACGCAGGGATCGCTTATGCCCCGAACACCAACAAGATTTATGTCTTCGGCGGCATCGACCCTAACTTCTTTGTCCTGACTACGACGCAAATCTACGATATTGCGTCGAACACCTGGACAATGGGTGCGCCCATGCCAGATACCGCTGGTCGTTATTTCCCAGCCGCAGTGTATTATCCCGGCAACGGCAAAATCTATGTTATGGGTGGGTTCGATGGAGTCACCTTCAGCGAGCAAAGCCAGACTTGGGAGTATGACCCGGTTGCCGACACGTGGAACACGTCGCGGGCGCCGATCCCTGTACCGATGGGTGGGGCCGGGTACAGCATTATAGGCCAATTCGCATATCTGGCTGGTCACTGGAACAACGGCTTTGCCTCAACGGATCATTACCAGTATGACATTGTGGCCGATTCCTGGACCGCAGTGGCGCCGGTGCCTGTTGCGATATACAGGCCTGCCGCGGCTGGCGTTGGCACGCAAGAATTTCTGGTCGGTGGAGGCAACCCGAGCATTAGTGACTCAACTACGCACCAAGAACGTGTTGCAGCTTCGATGAGAGCGCCAGCCACGTCCTACACCAGCACGTACATCTACGATACGACTAGCAATAGCTGGACGACAGGGCCGAATACAAACGTGCCACATTCATTCACCGGTGGCACCGCGGTTGGGAATACCCTTCTAATCGTAGGTGGATTCAACGGCAGCATGGACACGAACATAGTAGAGACCAGCGTCGTTCCGACTGGATGCGGCACGCCGACGCCGACACCCACCTGCACTCCGATTGTGATTAACGGAAGCATCGCCACTGGCGATCCCTCGCACCCTGACAAACTCGCCCACAGCAATATTCCGCAAACCTGTGCGGGGATTGAGACGTGCGCGACTTTTGGAGATTCGAATACCTTCCGTTACGATGCTTACACGTTCACCAACAACAGTGGTGTAAGTCAATGCGTGACGATCGATACGAATACGCAGTGCAACGGAAACCATTCCATCTTCACTTCGGCATATCTGGGGAGCTTCGATCCGAACAACCTCTGCACCAACTGGGCCGGAGACGTTGGCTCTCCGCCGGATCCGGATCAGTCATTTGCGGTTACTGTGCCCAATGGGCAGACCCTCGTAGTGGTGGTAAATGAGGAGCATCACGCAGGATGTCCGGGCTACACGCTGACTATAACAGGATTGTGCGGCGGCGGCACGCCGACGCCAACGCCGACAGCGACAGCTACACCTACAGCGACAGCTACACCAACGGTGACGAATACAGCAACGCCGACCGCAACGGCCACAGCAACAGCTACAGGAACGCCAACGGCAACAGCAACCGCAACGCCAACGGCGACGATCAGACCTACGCCTACTCCGCGGGTTAAACCGACGCCGAGACCGGCTCCGACACCGGGGCCGCGCCCGACAATCAAGCCGAGCCCGTGGCCGCCGCCCTCAGCAACGCCCTGAAATAAGTTAGCTTACCCAACCGTCAATCCCCTGTGAGACGGGAATTCGCGAACTTTGCGAATTCCCCGTCTCTGGGGAATCGAGCTCCAGGCAGTTGGGATCGCAAGCAGTTCGATCCTCCTCACTCGTGCCGGTAATGCGGGGTTGAACGTCAGATTTCAAAACAGGAAGAAAAATATTGACGTTCTTTAGTTTGGTTGAATAAAGACTGTATCGCACGCGCAAGGGATGATTTTGCAGTCAGAAAGCCAAGGTTCGAAAGGGACAAAACCAAAATGAAAAAGCAAATTAATCTCAGTATCAAAGCGCATCTACTTCGAAGTGCGTTGATGGTGCTTTCACTGCTGGCCGTCTGCGTCATTCCGTTTGCATTAGCTCAGCGGACCTACCGCGGAAAACCCGACGAACGCTACGGTAGCAGGACACCGTCGCGCGTTGTGAATCCCACCAGTTTTGGGGGTACGCCGGTGACACCGGGCTGCAGGAACATCGTAAACGAAGGATTTGACGATATTACGAATCTGCCCGGCTGGGTGCTGATAAACCACAGCCAGCCTTTGGGAGCGAGTGACTGGTTCCAGGGCAACGACGGCGTGTTCCCTGCTTTCGATGGTCCGGCTGATGCATACATTGCTGCGAACTTTAATGACGGCGGAGGCCTGGCTACGATCAGCAATTGGCTGTTAACGCCAGAAGTAACTTTGCAGGACGGCAGTACGCTGACCTTCTACACACGTACAGTGCAAGCCTCTGGCCCACTGGCGGCAGTGGGTATGCCGTCCGGCGTCTGCAACACCGGCAATGCGTTTCCGGATCGGCTGCAGGTTCGGCTGAGTACCAATGGCGCGAGCACTAACGTAGGGACAACAGCGACCGATGTCGGCGATTTTACTAATCTCCTGCTGGATATCAACCCGACTTACACGATAGGTGGATTTCCCGAAGCGTGGACACAATTCACCATCAACGTCAGCGGTGTCCCATCCGGGACTACAGGCAGGCTTGCTTTCAGGTATTTTGTGGAAGACGGCGGGCCAGAGGGCACCCGCTCGAATTACATCGGCATCGACCGGGCGGTATATTGCGCGGTACCGTCTCCGCGGGTGCCTCCCACCCCACGGCCGCGGCCAACCCCCGTGCCTCGGCCATAAGCCACAGCGTTGCTTGGAACTGTGCAGGCGGAACTTGCGAAGCAAATTCGCCAGATCCCGTCTGTGGTGGATAGACTCATCCGCAAAGCGATCGCAGCAGGCTCGAGTAGAACCGGGCCTTAGAACAACGACCCAATCATGCTGTATGAGGCGCGCCCGGCTATTGGCGAGCTCCGAAACTGTGGCACGATAGCCAATTGGAAATGAGAAAACAATTGACATTATTCGGCCTCATTGACTAAAGATGTATCCTCTCGTAAGGAAGAATTTTTGGCGGTTAAGAAATCAGGTTCGAACGGTCAAAATGAAGAAACAAATCGATCCCAGCATCAAAGCGCATTTTGTTCGAAGTGTATTGATCGTGTTTTCACTTGTGGCAGTTTGCGTGATTCCGTTTGCACTAGCTCAGCGAACAAACAGGCTTCGCCAGTTCGACCCACGCTACGGTAGCAGAACACCCTCAGGGGTCGTGAATCCCAGCGGAGATGCGGGCCGGGTGGGCGCCACGCCTACAGCAACGCCGAGCTGCACACCCGCCATCAACGAAGGTTTTGATGACATTACAATGTTGCCTGGTTGGGTGATGATTAATCACAGCGAACCGCTGGGACTGCTTGGTTGGTTCCAGGGCAATGACGCCGCGTTTCCTGCTTTCGACGGTGCGCCGACTGCGTATATCGCCGCGAACTTCAATGACGCTTCCGGAGTCGGCACGATCAGTAACTGGTTGTTAACACCGCAACTGAGGCTGCAGAGCGGGAGCACGCTGACCTTCTACACACGCACAGAGGCAATGTCTACGTTTCCGGATCGGCTGCAGATTCGGATGAGCACCAACGGCGCCAGCACCAATGTAGGAACAGGCGCGTTCGACGTCGGCGACTTCACTAACCTGTTGCTCGACATTAATCCGACCTATACGATTGGCGGGTATCCGGAAACGTGGACCCAATTCACTGTGAACGTCACCGGAACGCCACCTGGAACATTAGGGCGGCTTGCATTCCGCTACTTTGTGGAGAACGGCGGGCCG
>QHOX01000264.1:4147-5175 GCA_003219465.1 Verrucomicrobiota bacterium
AACCGCGACGCCAACGGCCACGGCCACGCCAACCGCCACCGCCACGGCCACCGCCACGCCAACGGCTACCGCAACTCCAGGAACGCCTACGCCTACGCCTACGCCCGGACCGACTGGGAGATTTAATCCGACACCGAGACCACACCCAACAGCAGCGCCGCGTCCGACGCCCTAGCGCTGTTTGGGAGCGAAGCCGCAAACTCGCGAGACGAGCACGCCACTTCGCATCATTGGTCGCTTCAATGCTGTTTAAAGAGCTTGACTGAGGTGGGTCGAGACCGTTACAAGGGGGGCGGTGTTCCGTATTTGAGGTTTCTGAAACAAAGCGTCATAACGCGTCTGGTAGTCCCCCGATCGGGATTGCAGTGTTTCAACTCCTGAAGAATGCACTTCCGCAAACCCAAACCTAAAAAATGAAAAACAGATCCTTTACTCGATCGAAAGTTTGCTGCCGTTCCGACCGTGAATCTTTTCGAAGCTCACGCGAGGCCGGCTTCTTCAATCCCCGAGCGCTGCTCGGTTTGACGCTGTGTTTTGTTGGACTCGCGCTTGCCATATTCGCGGCGAGGGAGAGTTCGCTCCGCCGTATGCCGCAGCCTGCTCGCTACATGCCTGTGCCGGGCGGCAACTTACGGGGCGAAGCTGCTGGTCTTGCGGAGTTGGAACTGTATTGGCGAGACCGTTTGGCCTATCCCACCGGCCGATTCGATCCCGCATGGGTGCGCGTCGCAGCTGCTCAAGACGCTCGGATCGCACGCGGGATCCCTGCTGGATCTTACCAAAAACGTAATCCGGGTCATCCGTCGCCTCTTGGCTATAGCACTTTTACCGCACTCGGACCACAACCAGAGCGCATGACCGGCTGCTCGGGTTGTTATAACTACACGACTACCGAAGGTCGAGTCAACGCTGTTGCTGTCGATCGTATCACGACCGTGAATGGCAGCATTGTTGCTTATTCCGGCGCAGTTGGCGGCGGCGTCTGGAAAACAACGAATTGCTGCAGCGACATGACTACGTGGACGGTA
>QHOX01000265.1 GCA_003219465.1 Verrucomicrobiota bacterium
AGCGACATTACGCGCTAAGGTGAGTTTTGCTCTCACCGCGTCGCCAAATGTACCGCTTGCTAAGTCGGCCAGTGACGATTTCGACACTGTGCAGTGAATGCGCGATCCCTCAATGGTGTCATGATCTCCCCAGGTATTCTGCCAAATCTCCGGACGATGGCCGACTCTGGCTTTAAACTTCTTTGCTAAACCAGGTACTTCTCCAAACGACGGAACGAGGGGCCGGGCAGACGTCACAGTCACGAAGGGCGTGATCGTCGTGGCGGGGTTATGACCGCAGTGCGCTTGACTGACCTGGGTGTCATCCGTCATCGGACGTAATATGAATGGCTGATTTAGCTGAATGGCACCCTTCGAGATCCCCTCAGCAATCAGCGAGCCAGGAATCTTTATGATGTTCCCGGATGTTATGGAGTCGAATACAGGCCCGTCGCAGTCAGGATCAACCAGACCAAGGGCCACTCCGTAATCACCCAGAAATTCTCCGACGCACGCAGCGATCAGACCCAAGAACGCTCCGTCTAAAGTGAGGATTTCAAGAGACTTCGTCAGCTTGAGAAGGCCAAGCTTCTTTTGCAACTCTATGCCACCGCCAATAGCTGCCGCCACACAGCCGCCGTATTTTAGCGCGTTCGCGAAGTGAAGTGCATCGTCGGTATGACTTCCGTTGGTGATGCTACAGGTGGCGACGAAATCGTCGGTGTCGGTGAAAAACAGCTCGCTGGATTCGATTGGTGGATCAAGCGGCGGTCCGACTTGCGCCCCGCTGGATGGAGTGCCAATCGGCACGCCAATGACCTCAGACCTATTGTCTAACGCCGCATCAGCGGTGAAGTCGTCCCCCGCGAAATTATGCGTGGTGCCAAGCTGAAAAGTGACAAGATCCTTGTCAGGATCGCCCTCGGAATTGCGCTGGAAAATGACATTAATGTGGTCAATGCCAAATTTGGCCTTCATCAACAACATGGCAGACTCCTAACGTTGAATTCATCAATTGGCGGCACTTCGCCGTTAGGTGAGGGAGAGTATCGCCAATTTTGAATCATCATCGTCCGGCGCGAAAGGCCTGTCAAGATCAGGCGCTGGCGGACCTGAAAGACGCACAGCAGACTTGCCAGGCGGAGTTTGTGGTTCGGCAAACCGCCTGCGATAAGTTAGGCGACGCGCCGTACGATCCGGTGATCAATCCGGCAAACTTTGTCGCCAGGATTGACAATCCGTACTTCCCGTTGCGGCCCGGGACGACTTTTATCTACGAGGGTCAGATGCCCCAGGGCTTTGAGCGTGACGAGTTCGCCGTGACTCACAACACCAGGATGATCCTCGGTGTGAACTGTGTCGAAGTTCACAACAGTGTCTTTACGGACGGCGTACTAACGGAGGATATCATCGATTGGTTCGCTCAAGACAGGGAAGGGAACGTCTGGTACTTTGGTGAAAATACTCATGAGTTGGAGGATGGCTTGATCACCACCATTGACGGTACGTTCATGGCCGGCGTCAACGGCGAAATACTTTGCGATCACTGTGCCTCAGGCCATCGAAGTAGGCCAAGCGGCAAAGGAGTTTACGCGGGAGAAATTGTCCGAGCCGTTCACTGTGTTCACGCGCATGTCTGACGCGATGGGTCGCAGCAAGCTCGAACGGTTTTACGCGTTTGTGCAGACTAAAGACGGCGATCTGGGCGAGCAATTAGTTCGCAATGGCCTCGCGCGAATCTACGGTTACAAAGCGCCGCCGCCGGGATTAAAAAATTCGCGATTAGAGATAGAAAAACTTCAACAATTCGAGGATGAAGCAAGGCAAGAGAAAATTGGAGGCTGGGGGGCTACTGCCGGGCGATTGAATACGCGCGCGCAAAAGCCCACGGATTTTAGTGTTTTCGTTTCGGGAAACAAGGGCCGGCTGCGGCCCGCGCCTTTGGCGAGTCCATTTGGGCGTGTCTCTCCAACGCCGATCCCAGTCGCTCCCGCTACGAGTAGCAGCCCACGCAGCACTGAAAAGTCGCATGCGAAAGAAAAGACGGCGCTCGGCAAGATCGACATCAACACAGCGACAGAAAAAGAGCTAACGACGGTGCCCGGGATCGGCCATGTAATGGCCGCTCGAATTATCGCAGCGCGACCATTTCGAAGTGCTGACGATCTGAAAAGAATCAGCGGGATCGGCGACAAAAAATACACGCTGATCCGCCCCTATTTTCAGTGACCGATTTGGAGTACGAGCACGCGGGCGATTTTAAGCGTGGTGAGCTAATAGTGTTTGGCATTTCGAGCCAAACAGAAAGCCGCCACGCGCTGAAACGTGACGGCTGATTGTGAAATGCTGCTGTTTGTTCAGGCCCGCGCAGCTTTACTGATTGTTGACGACTACTTGCGGCGCAACGCGGCTCATCTCGACTTGCGCGCTCACCTTCTGCAATCCCGCAGTAAGCGCTTCAATTTGCTTTTGCTGGTGCGCGATAATCGCTTCCTGTTTCGCAGCGGCGGATTTTAGCTCTTGCACTGTGCGATGTTCTTTGAGGAACTCATTTAGCAACATCGCGTTCACTGCTTCGTAGCGAACGGTATAGGGCTTGCCTTCCTCGTCACGAGCCACCAAATCGGGATTAACCTTTTCTACTTGCTCGGCCACCAAGCCAAACTGCGGGATGCCATCGGGGTCAAGCTCTTTCTTATAATAGAACGTGACGGGTCTTAGCGCGAGAATCGCTTCGCTTGCCTTGTCCATTGGCTTGATCGCGTCCTTGAAACGATTCGAGGAAACTACCGTGCCTAACTGACCGTTGGAACCGACAATCACGCCTACGCCACCTGCAACCGTTGCCCCGCTAATGCCGGCGATAAAGGTTTTCGTCTGAGTTCCGGCTGTGCCAATGCGGATGCGCTTGGAGTCACCTGCAACACCAAGGTTGCCGATGTCAATGTTGTTACTGCCCGTGGTGAGATTTTGGCCGGCCTGAAAGCCCAACGCGATGTTGTCGCTGCCGGTGGTGTTGCTAAGGAGCGCAACAAAACCGATCGCCGTGTTGTTGTTACCGGTGGTGTTGTTTTGTAGCGCTTGAATCCCGGTGGCTGTGTTGTTGAAGCCGGTGGTGTTAGCATGGAGCGCCAAGGCACCGCTGGCCGTGTTGCCAGAGCCGGTGGTGTTGCTAAAGAGCGCTTCAAAACCGCTGGCCGTGTTGACAGAGCCGGTGGTGTTGCTAAAGAGCGCTTCGATACCGTTGGCCGTGTTCTCAAAGCCTTCGGTGTTGAAAACAAGCGCTTCAAAACCGCTGGCCGTGTTGTTGTTACCGGTGGTGTTGTTATAGAGCGCTTCAAAACCGATCGCCGTGTTCAACTGGCCGGTGGTGTTGCTAAAGAGCGCAGCAGAACCGGTGGCCGTGTTGAAGCCCCCGGTCGAGTTGTTATTGAGCGCTTCAAAACCGCTCGCCGTGTTGTTCTTGCCGGTTGTCAGACTGAAGAGCGCTTTAAAACCGATGGCCGTGTTGTTAAAGCCGGTAATCAGACTAAAGAGCGCATGTTCACCCTCAGCGGTGTTTTGGCTGGGATACCCTCCGTCTGGTGGTGGGTCAACTGCTTGCGCAGTGGGCGAAAGCGCAAAGCAGGCGAGCACGAAGGGAATGAGAAGGAACGCGCGCAAAGGCGAGCAGTTCATTAAATTTCTTAATGGGATAGTTTTCGTTTTCATATACGCAGAGTTTTGAAAAAATCTCGCCAGCTTGGCAAGACGAATTGGGACGCCGTGATTCGCGTTTACGATTCAGCGGGCAACGTGATCGAAAACACACGAGCGCGCGGCTGATTTCAAAGAGTGGTAAACAGTCTTGTTTCGCATCGGGTCACGCACGCGAACAAGCACTTCCGCGACAAGGTCGTTTTTAGCGGCCCAAGCCCGGCGGGAGCAAGCCGAAACTTGGCAAACAAAAAAGAAAAAGATTGCCTTGCAGGAATTGTGAATAAGTGTTAATAATTACTAATAACTTGGTCTTGCCCCCATGCACCCGGAAACCCTTATGGTAATGGGCCATCCGATCACCGAACACGTTCTCGTATCTGCGATCGTGGGCGGTTGTGCAGTAGTGTTCATTTTGCGGGCAATCAAGAGCGTCAAAGACCGCCGCGATAGCAATCGGATTTATGAAGTTCTCCGCCGGT
>QHOX01000261.1 GCA_003219465.1 Verrucomicrobiota bacterium
CGGTATGGGCGATTTCGTCGCGTAAGGCTTGGCGGTAACGCTGACGCAACCGGTAGGAAGCTTGCCTCACCGCGCTTACAGTCATTCCGAATTCCTCCGCAGTGTCGGCCGGTGAAGCACGATCCGGTTCCTTCGTGAGGGATTTCTGAAGTTGATCGAATAATCCAGCGGACGTCTTACCAGCCGCACGATATTCCTCTCCCAATCGTGTCACCACCTGATCGAGCACGCTCAGCGCCCAACGCCGTTCATAAATTTGATCCGCTGCCAATGTCTCTGACGGCTCGAAGCCGACGCGCTCGCGCTCATGTAAATCTTCTAATGGAATTAGCCGCTGGACCGCGCCTCGCTTGATCGCCATCGCGCGGTCACGCTCGTTGGCCAGGAAATGCTTGAGCGAAGTGAGCAAATAAGAACGCAGCCGCCCTTTCTCCTGGCGCACCGCATCCAAATCACGGCGCTCCAGCAGCAGAGCGAAAAAACCTTGCGTGAGATCCTTCGCATCTTCCACATCGGTGCCCTGTCGCCTTACGTAACCATAAATTGGTCGCCAATAAGTGCGGCAAAGTTTTTCGAGTGCCGCTTGTGCAGTTGGCGATGGGCCTTGCGCCTCCAGCACCACACTCCAGTGCGTAGTTGTAAACGCGACCGGTCCGCGATAGGCGCTTCCGCCAATGGCGGTCAACGAAGTGACCTGATCATCCGCAGGGGGCACATTAGCGATCCAACCAAAAATGCCGAACGCAAGCCTCCATTACTCTCAAAGGAGCGACGGCTTGGGCAGCCGTCTATTTTCAAACTGTGACGGCTGGGAAGCCGTCATTCCTTGCGATGCTTTGCGCTCAACCTAGAATCTCGTGCGCCCAGCTACTTGAATCTGAGCGGCTTCGAAAACTAATCCGTTGTTCTTAACAAGTGGCTGGGCCCGAGCATGCCCCATTCATTTGATTCCAGCTCTTATCGATCGCCGGACCCGCAGCGCCCAGCCGTTCCCTTGCCAATCGAGAGAGAGCCTCGAGGGCATGATCCATACGCGGCCTTCCGTTTCGGGGATTTCAGCCTGTTTACAGCCGGTAATCTGCTCTCGATCACGGGGCGGTTGATGCTCGCGGTGGCGGTGGAATGGGAGATTTATGCCCGTACGCACTCGGCGACTGCGCTTGGTCTCGTTGGTTTGGCGATCGCAGTCCCCGTCGTTACGCTTTCGCTGCCGGCTGGCCATCTGGCGGATCGGGTGAGCCGCAAGCACATCATCCTCGTCACGCAGGTCTTTAGCGCGGTCACGTCGCTGGCCCTCGCTCTGGTTTCTTGGAAACATCTTTCGATTCCCCAATTCGCGCTCTTGCGTGAGGGCAATCACGCCCTGGCTGCTGTTGCCGCCGTATTCGAGCGGCATCGCCCAATGTTTCATTTCGATGACGCGTCAGTCCCGCTAATTTACTTGCTTCTTTTCATCGGAGCGTCGGCGCGCACCTTCAGTTGGGCGGCGCGCAGCTCGTTCTTTCCGACCCTGGTTCCGCGCGACGCATTCGCGAACGCAGTCACTTGGAATAACAGCGTTTTTCAAATCGGATCGGTCGTTGGTCCGGCTCTGAGCGGGTTCTTGGTCGCGTACATCGGGTTTCCGTTCGTGTATCTGCTGGATGCGGTGTGTGCGTTTGTGTTTTTTCTTCTGGTTTTTCGCATCCGCCGCAGCAAGCAGCTGCGAGATCGCACTGAGGCGAACACATGGAAAAGTCTCATCGCCGGGCTGCGATTTGTGTTTGGCAGAAAAGTGATCCTGGCCACGATCACACTGGATCTGTTTGCCGTTCTGCTTGGCGGCGCGACGGCGTTGATGCCGATCTTCGCCGATCAAATCCTTCACTGCGGACCGGTGGGTCTCGGCTGGATGCGGGCGATGCCGGCAATCGGGGCGTTCGGAATGGCGCTCGTCATAGCGCATCTGCCGCCGATGAAATACGCCGGCAAAACGTTGCTCTGGTGTGTGACCGGGTTCGGCGCCGCCACAATCTTGTTCGGGTTGTCCAAAGTATTCTGGTTATCGCTCGCCGTGCTTTTTCTCATTGGAGCGTTCGACAGTGTTAGCGTGATCATCCGCGGATCGATCGTGCAACTGGTTACGCCGGATGAAATGCGCGGACGCGTGTCATCCGTGAACAACATTTTCATCGGCACATCGAATGAATTCGGCGCGCTCGAATCGGGATTAACCGCTGCGCTATTCGGCCCGGTTATTTCAGTCGTCGCGGGAGGCATCGGAACAATCCTTGTCGTGCTCGGGGTTGCCGCGCGCTGGCCGGAAACACGAAAAATCGGCACACTGGATCGGACTCTGCGCTGAAGCTGCCTGCGCAACGACCCGTCGCTATGCCCGTATCATTGTAGCCGGGGATTGTATCTGTTCAGCGGCAAGGCTGCAGCATTCACCGTGAGCCTGGGGCAACGCCCCAGGGTGTTGGGTAAAGAAAATTTCATTAGCGCTGAAAGCGCGATTCAGTTCCGCCGCGCGTTCGGTCATCATTCGGGCCATGCCACAATCCCTTAGCAAGGTTATCATTCACATCATCTTCAGCATCAAGAATCGCGAGCCATGGCTGGACTGCGAAGTTCGGCCGCGCATGCATGCATATCTGGCCACAACCTGTCGCGACCTCGGTGCCGAAGTCGTGCACGTCGGCGGTGTTGCGGATCACGTTCATATTGTCACAATGCTCCCGCGAACTGTTTCCCAAGCGCAGGTCGTCGAACAGATAAAGAAAGCATCCTCGAAATGGATCAAAGCGCTTGACGCTCGGTACCACGGCTTTTTTTGGCAGCGCGGGTATGGCACGTTTTCGGTGAGCCCGAGTCAGCTCGATAACGTGCTGCAATACATCGAGGAACAACAAGAACACCATCGCACGCGGACATTTCAGGAGGAATATCGCGAGTTGCTGCGCAAGCACGGCGTTGATTTCGACGAGCGCTATGTCTGGGATTAAAGCGAGCGCGAGGATTGATTCGCGCTTTCAGCGCTTGTTTTTTGGGAAACCGATTTTCCCCGGGGCGTTGCCCCAGGCTTAAATGAGCGACGCCTTTGGCGCTAAACACATACCCACAGTTTGTCAGGCGTGATCCAGAGTGGCATCAACGATGCCGGCTACAATTAGAATGCGCCGTGTAACGAAATCGTGCCGTAGGGGGCGCCACCGACCTGGTGGTAGCGCACTTCAGCGCGGTAGAAATCGAAGTCACGGTATGGCTGGTAGCCGACCTCACCGGTGAACGTGACAACCGGCGAAATCTTCCAATCAAAACCAGCACCGGTCCGAACCTCGGTGTACGTGATAACTGCATGGTTGAGGCGTGGAATTCCATGCGAGTCGCCAAACTCATCGTCCACACGGAAGGTCGCGTCTCTCACGGTTGCCCCTGCATAAAGCGATACATCCCGGGTGAGTTCGTATTGCAAACGCGGCGTTGGCAGGACGGCATCCAGCAACCATTGTGGCCCTATTTTCCAGCGAACACCTGCGGCAGGAATCACAGGGTAATTCCGTTCCACATCGGCGCTCACGCCGAGGATAAGCTGCAGGTTAGGACTGAAAATGTAGGTACCGCCAATGACAAAAGGCATATTGAAATCATCCCAAAACAAATGACCCAGGCCTGAGTTGTACAGGCCAGGCTGAATTTCCGCTCTGACGAGAATGGAATCGGACAATTGCGTATCAAGTCCGATAATCGTGCTGAAGGACTGCAAGGTATTGGGCAGGGCGGCTTGTTCTGGAAAACCAAATGAGAACCGCTCCCATTCCGCGCCTAATCGGAGCACGCCAAGTTTGATCCGAGGCGTTAATACGACGCGAATATCTGAATCGATCTCATCAAGGTCGTTGACGTGTTTTCCCCCGCGTTCAACATCGCCTTCGCCGACATACGTGCCTTCGGCAGAAAACTCACCCGTGAGTGGCCAGAAACCGTTGCTTTCCTGGGAAAGCCCCGGCCTGACAAAGAAAATCAGCGTAGCTAACATCAAAACAAGCGATCGGAGCACGGACATTTTCATTCGTTCACCGGCCCCCGCTCTCCCGACGAAACGCCGTAACAGCTTTGGTGATATTTTTCATCATCACTGATTCCGAGCCCAGCCGTTCGACGCCATGCAACGATGCCAGCTCGGCCGACGAAATCATGTCACCGCGCCAGACAAGCGTCGAAGGTTTTCCGTCGGCCGTAACCGGCCACAGCTGATGAAGCGTGAGAGCGACATAGTAACCGCCGCTGGCATAGTATAGGACGTCGGCGGATTGATACGTTCCGCTGGCTCCGCTGCGGCTGTAAGCCGCTCCCAGCGTCACAACGCCCTGATCATTCGCGTCGAGAAGTTCCCAGTAAAGCTCGGCGGGCAGCGAACCCCCGCCGCGTCCAATGGCTGTGGCGCCAAGAAG
>QHOX01000147.1 GCA_003219465.1 Verrucomicrobiota bacterium
CGCGACGCGAAAATCCAGATTCGGATCGCTTAGCTCGGTGGCGCCGCAGACCGCGCAACGATGGAGCGTTTCAGTGGGGCTGCGCGATTGGACTTCAAAACGTCTGCGCCTTGTCGAAACGTCGTGCCGGTGCCGCGCTTGATGAATAATCTCCGGTCCGAAGAAAATGAAATAGTTTGCGAATGCAGCAAGTAGCGCTGCGCGATACGAGTTCGGTCCCACAAAGAATCCGAGCATCAAAAACGCGGCGTAAATCCATGCCAGCCATTTGATTTTTACCGGCAGAATAAAAAGAATGTAAATGACTTCATCGGGATAAAAGCGCGCGAACGCGAAGAACAATGACGTGATGAGCATTCCATTGGAAAAATTACTGCCGAAAAAGAATGCCGCGACGGTCGTGCCAATCATCCCTACGACGAAATAGAGCGTCAGTCGGACACGCGCGTTCGAGACCTTCGCCTACGAACCAGAGAAACCAGAGCGCGAGAAGCACCCACAGTGGACTGAACGTCTGCGGAATGAAGATATAGGTGACGAGGCGCCAAACCTGGCCTCGAAGAATCAAAGCTGGATCGAGCGTGAGAAGCGATTCAAAGCCGCGATTAAGATAAACCAGCACATAAACCAGCGCGGTAAAGCCAATCACGATCCGGATCAGTCCCGGAATGCCCAGAAAACCAAAACGGCGTTCGAGTTTATCCAGCCAGGTCATTGCGATTTAGCCGAGTTTAATTGTTCACACAAAGAACACAAAAGACTCAAGGCGACCACAATTTAAGTGATCTTTGTGACTTTTGTGCTCGTTGTGTGAGACATAACCTTTACCGGCGTTTCGTTGGCGATTAGCTTGGCGCGTGAGCGAAAAAAGAACGCCGCTTTACGACGAGCATATGCGGCTTGGCGCAAAGATGGTCCCATTCGCCGGCTGGCTAATGCCGGTGCAATACACCGGCATCGTCGACGAACATCAGGCAGTGCGGAACAATGTTGGCGTCTTCGACATCTCGCACATGGGCCAGTTCGTCGTGGCTGCGACGCCCTCGTCGCAGAAAGTCGGCGGCGAGGGCGCCGCCGCCACCTGGCTCAATAGCATGCTGACCAACAACGTCGACAAGCTCGACGTCGGCATGGGTCAGTACACGTTTTTGCTCAACGACCGCGGCGGGATCATTGATGACCTGATTGTGTATCGCACCGACGAGCAGAAGTACCTGCTCGTCGTGAATGCGGCTCGCGTGGATGAAGATTTTGCGTGGCTGCAAAATCATCTGAAGGAAACCGGCGCTGCTTGCCAGCTAACAAGTCGCAGCGCGGATTTTGGCGCTGTAGCGATTCAAGGCCCGCACACCACGGCATTATTTCATGCGGTCTTCGGTAAAAACATCGAGCTCCGGCCACGAAACCACATTGTCGATGTTCCATTTGGCACAACGAACGTTTCGGTCGCCCGCACCGGCTACACCGGCGAGGATGGCGTTGAAGTTTTCTTTCCTGCAAACGACGCGGTGAAGTTTTGGAGCGCCGTGCTTGAACTAGGCCAGCCGCTCGAAATCAAGCCGTGCGGCTTGGGCGCGCGCGATACGTTGAGACTGGAGATGTGCTACCCGCTGAACGGTTCCGATCTCTCGCCGGAACGAAACCCGATCGAGGCAGGACTCGGATTCTTCGTCGATCTAAAAAAAACAGACTTCGTCGGACGCGACGCGTTGTTGAAGACAAAAGAATTCGGCCCTCGTGAAAGGCTGGTACCGTTCCGGATGAAGGAGAAAGGTCCGCCGCCGCGGCCGCACTACGCCGTTTTTCGCAATGGCGAGCGCATTGGGGAAGTGACGAGCGGCACCCTTTCTCCGAGCTTGAACTGGGGCATCGGCATGGCGTATGTGTCGTCGGCGCACGCGAAGATCGGCGCTGAGATTGACATCGAGATTCGCGGGCAAAAATTCCCAGCGACCGTGGAAAAGAAACCGCTCTACAGAAAACCAGCATCATGATCATCCCAGACGATTTGCTCTACACCGAAAGCCACGAATGGATTAAGCGTGAAGGTGAGAACATCCGCGTCGGCATAACCGATCACGCCCAATCGGAATTGACCGACGTGGTTTATGTCGAGCTGCCGAAACTCGAACGGCAGGTGAACGCCAAAGAACCGATCGCAGTTGTCGAATCAGTGAAAGCGGCAAGTGACATCTACGCGCCGGTGAAAGGCACTGTTGTCGAGGCGAACAAGGCGCTCGAAGCTGACCCGGGCTTGATCAACCGCGAACCGTACGGGCAAGGGTGGATATTCGTTCTCAAGATCGAGAATGCCGACGATCTTAAAAATCTGAAAGACGCGTCCGCTTACAAAACGCAGATCGGTTGAAACCGAAATTTTTTCGAACACACGCGGATTTCCGAACCTGGCTGGAGAAGAATCACACGACGGCGACTGAGCTTTGGGTTGGGTTTTACAAAAAGGATTCGGGAAAGCCGAGCATCACCTGGCCAGAGTCGGTGGATCAAGCGCTTTGCTTCGGTTGGATCGACGGAGTTCGGAAGCGCGTTGACGAAATCAGTTACCAAATTCGGTTCACGCCACGGCGGCGCGGAAGCATTTGGAGCGCGACTAATATCCAGCGCGCCAGAGAGCTTGCCAGACAAAAACAAATGCGACCGATCGGGTTAAAAGCGTTCGCGGCGCGGATCGAGAATAAGTCAGGCATCTATTCGTACGAACAACGAAACAGCGAGTTGAAACAGCCATACGCAAAGCTGCTGAAGAAGAACAAAGCAGCGTGGAACTTTTTCCAAACACAGCCGCAATCGTATCGAAAAATGATCGGCTGGTGGATTATTAGCGCGAAGAAAGAAGAAACGCGAGTGGCTCGCCTGGCAACATTAATCAGCGAGTCTGCGAAAGGAAAACGCCTGTTTCGGTAGATGGGCGCTCTCCAGCTACAACAGCCCGGAGACGGTATTGATGAGCAGCGCGAGAATGATCGTGTTGAATCCAAACGAGAGAACGCTGTGGACCAGAGTTATACGTCGCAGGCGGCGTGAAGTGATCTGTACATCGGATACCTGGCAGGTCATGCCGACCACAAACGAAAAATAGGCGAAATCAAAATAGTTCGGCGGCCGATCACCGGGGAAAATGAGACCGCCGGCATGCTGTTGCACGTCCGGCTGGTCGCTGTCGCCGTAATACGTGTGCGCGTAACGCAAACTGTAGACGGTATGAAGCAGCGCCCAGGAAGAGATCACGGTGCAGAGCGTGAGCAGCAGATGAATAGCGAAATGGCCGCCACTCTGACCCTTGTGCGACTTAATGAGAAATCCAACCGCAAACAGTGCAGCGCAGGCGGCCACCACGACAAAAATGAAAACCAGAAACCGGCTGAGATCTTGTTGCTGGGCTAGTTGGCGTATTTTGCGCTGCGGTGTCGTCAAAATTGTCATCCAATCAAGCGCAAGGATAACGACAGCGACTGCGTTCCAACCTGCAATTGCCGCACTTGCGAACCGAAGCTCTCCCCGCAAGACAACAAATGTCGCCGCACCGGCGGCTAATCCTAGAACCAGACGCTGGCGCGCATCCGGACGGCACACAAGATCGATAATTCGCATCTATGCAGTTGAGTTACTAACATTTCGTCAGCAGTGGCAAGCTGCCATTAGGAGCGGCGTTTGCGCTGCGTGGCTTAGCCTTTCTTGACAGCGAAGCCGATGTAACCCCAGCGGCCCCATTCGTAATGCAAAGTTCGTTGCGCATCGCGTCGGCCGGTTTTTTTATCGTGCGCATACGTGCTCGCAACAAATTCCGGAAAAGCGGCGTTCATGTGCACGTCATGCGACACGAGTAATCCGCCGTCGCGCAGACGCGGCCAGAACTGCCGAAATTCCCAGAGCATGTGCCGGTAACTGTGCGAGCTGTCGTGGAGAAACATGTCGATCGACTTAGGAAGTTCATTGCGCTCCAGGAAATCTTCAATTCTGCCGCGCATCGGGACAAACCGTTCCGAGGATCGCAATTGCTCTGGAATCAATGCGCCTTGCTCGCAATCTTCGCTCAACTCGATGCTGTAGAGTTCCGCGGTGGCAAGTTCATCCACAAGCGCTTTCAGTATAAAGGCCGAGGACATTCCAATAAATCCGCCTGACTCGACGATCACCGTCGGCCGGAGCCACCGTACCAACCCGTAAAGCGTTGCGCAATCGAGCGCTCCCATCACCCCCTCGCTGCCGTACGCGTCACGACGACGAATCATTTCCGTCATGAATTCACTCGCTCGAATCTCGTGCGCAAAACGTGCCACGGCATCCCACATGGAATAAAACGACGTCGAAGTCGACGGCGCTTGAGTGTTCTTGTTAGTTTGTTTCGACCGAGGCCGCTGAAATATGGGCATTGCTTAACAAAACGGAAACATTCGTTGCCCTGACACTGAGCGCGAATGTTTATTTCGTCTACGCGAGGAGCCCGTGCGTTCCCGGAAGTCGCGCTTTTTTCCCAGCGAACCTGTGCTTAATTCTTCCGTTTTCCCCATGAGCAGTAAACCGAAGCCGCATGAGGCGGAACTGAACTTTGAGGGCGCGATGGATCGGCTCGAGAAAATTGTCGAGCAGATGGAGTCCGGTAAATTGCCACTCGAAGATCTGATCGTTCGCTACGAGGAAGGGATGAACCTGGTAAAAATCTGCCAGGAACGCCTTGCCAACGCGGAGCAAAAGATCGAAATCATTGCTCGCAATAGCGCCGGCAAAGCCGTAGTTAAAGACTTCGAGCCGACCCAGGAGCCGACTTCTCCTGAGGAACCAGCGGCGGAATCGGAAAGGACCGATGACGAAATCAAACTTTTCTGAAAATTCCCAAACCACCGAGGTGACAACCGCGCCGAAGCGCTTTCTCGATGGAATCCGTTCGCCAGCCGACATCAAAGCGCTTCGTGAACAGGATCTGCCGCAGCTCGCTCAGGAAGTGCGCGATGAGTTGATCAAGGTTCTCTCGCAAACCGGCGGACATCTCGGGCCGAACCTTGGAGTTGTGGAGCTGACGATCGCATTGCATCGCGTATTCGACACGCCGCGCGACCGCTTTGTCATGGACGTGAGTCACCAAGGCTATGTCCATAAAATGTTTACCGGGCGGCTGGACCGGTTTCACACGATGCGGCAATTCGGCGGGCTCAACGGTTTTCTCTTGCGCACCGAGAGCGAACATGATTGCTATGGTGCCGGTCACGCAGGCACGGCGCTTTCCGCGGCGCTCGGCATGGCCGTCGGACGCGACTTACGGGGCGGTGACGAGAACATCGTGGTCGTCGCAGGCGACGCCGCCTTTACCTGCGGAATCAGTTACGAAGCGCTCAACAACGTCAAAGCGCACACCAAACGGTTCATCGTTGTCCTGAATGACAACGAATGGTCGATCGCCAAAAACGTCGGCGCGATCGCAAATTATCTGAACACGATCGTGACCAGCCCGACATTCGCGCACCTACACGACAAAGCGCGGCATTTCGTCGAGACCATTGCAGGAAAATCGGTGGCTGAGTTTGCGCACAAAGTCGAGGAGAGCGTCAAAGGCTTGCTCGTGCCGAGCGTCATTTTCGAGGAGCTCGGCTTGCATTATTACGGGCCGATCGATGGACACGACATTCCTCTGCTTATCCGGACATTTGAGTTTTTGAAGACGCAGGAAGAACCGGTCCTGCTGCACATTCTGACCCAAAAGGGTAAGGGCTACGCTCCGGCACTCAAGCAGCCGGATAAATTTCACGGGCTCGGCAAGTACAAGATCGAGAGCGGCGAGACTGCGCCGACGCCAACGCCAACGTATTCGGAGATTTTCGGCAAGACACTGGCGAAATTTGCGGAAACGAATCAGAAACTTGTGGCCATCACTGCGGCGATGCCATCTGGCACCGGGCTTTCACACTTTTCCAAGGCGCATCCGAACCGGTACTTCGACGTAGGTATTGCGGAAGAACACGCCACGCTTTTTGCCTGCGGCCTAGCCACCCAGGGACTGCAACCCTTCCTAGCGATTTACTCCACGTTCTTCCAGCGCGCATACGACATGGCGATCCACGATATCGCCATCCAAAACCTGAACGTGAAGCTGTGCATGGACCGGGCTGGATTAAGCGGCGACGATGGCCCGACGCACCACGGCTTGTTCGACATCGGTTACCTGCGACACGTCCCGAATTGGGTGCACATGCAGCCAAAGGACGAAGACGAATTCGTCGACATGCTCTGGACGATGTTGCACTACAACTCGGGGCCAATTGCGATTCGTTACCCGCGCGGCTCGGGGACGGGCGCAAAAATCAAACAGGAACCGCGCCTTCTTGAGATTGGCAAGGCGGAGGTCGTTCAGCATGGGCGTGACGTGGCGATTTTCGGGCTCGGCGCTATGTTCGAGATTGCCGAAGAAGCCGCGCGCAAGCTCGAAGAAAACGGAATATCCGTTGCGCTAATTAACCCGCGCTGGATCAAACCCATGGACACCGGCACGCTTGAATTTTTCGCGCGGAGCGTGGACGTGGTGTGCACGATCGAAGATCACGTTTTGCACAACGGATTCGGCTGCGCAGTGATGGAACATTTGCACTCGCAGATGATCAATACACCTGTGGTGCGGATTGGTTGGCCCGATCAATTCATCGAACACGGCGCCGTCCCAATCCTACGGAAGAAGCACGGCATCACCGCCGACGCGCTCGTGGAAAAAGTCCTGCCGCTCCTTAGCAAGAAATCTAAGCTCACGCCGTCTGTAGCTTGATAAAGCGAAGGGCGCCTTCGTTTCCGAAAGCGCCCTTCATAGTTTGGATGGCGATAAGCCGAATTCTGTCGGTCCCGCAGACGCGGGACGGATGATCATTCATCTCACCCGTCCCGCAGTGCGGGACGAGCGCCCATCCCGCAATCGCGGGACGTAGTGCGACGATACCCGAGGATTTTATCGGGCCGGCTGCCCTTCCTCTGTTTTGTCTTGCACCGCATGGGGTTTTTCGTGCCTCGCGAATTACTTCGCGAGCGGTGAGCTCTTACCTCGCCTTTTCACCCTTGCCTGCGCTTTTCTCAAAGAACCGGCGGTGTCTTTTCTGTGACACTTTCCGTCGTCGCAATTTTTCAACTACGACGCCCGCATATTTTACGCGGCATGCTGCCGTATGGTGTTCGGACTTTCCTCCAGCAAATCCCGCCAACGCGGGACTCACCAGCGATCATCTGCCATCGGCGCATAGTTTAACACAATGACCTGAAAAGAAAACCACGGCTAACAGAGCTAAGGCAAGTTCGCGCTGTAATCAGCGGTCATTTTCTTGCTGATTCATCCCGCAGAGTTTCTGCCCAATGGGTGAGAAAGAATTTCTTCTCGCTTGGTAGAAAACGGTCGGACGTTCCGACAATTGGTCGCAACGTCGTCATCATCTGCAGGCAAACAACAATGAAAATCATGCTCCAAAACTTCAGATGGCTTCGGGCGGGACCGCCGAGGAAATGGCCCATTGCTTCAAGCAGACGCAAACCAAACATAATCCCAATCGCCCACAGACCAATATGCAGCGCAGCCATGAACGCGACGGAGTCGGTTGATTGTGAAAAAATCCAAGCGATCGGTGCGAACCCGATTAAGAGCAGCGCGCCCAGACTGACTGCCGCAAATAACACACCCGTGACGGTTCGCAGCTGGGCATCGATCCCACTCAAGCAAGTGAAAATGTACAGGCTCGGCAGGCAAATCAGGATCGACAACATCGTTCCTGTCGCGATCTTCGCCGGCGCGATCCACAATTGCGCCCCGCCGGAGAAACTGCCGACAACGACACCGTACGCCAGCATGCCAAGCAGCGCGAGTGACAGCAGGTACAGAGGCAGAGCTGCTCGCCAGTTGTTTTTCAACTCGTGAATGATTCGCCCCGGGTATTTGAGTAACGCCTCAATCACGAGCGGTGGTGATGCTCCCTGGGACATCGGTTCGAACGCGAACCGGCCAGGAATTGGTGGTGGTTTGGATGACTGATTTTGAGTTGGTGGTGTGTTCATTTGTTTGGTTTCGGTTAGTTCGATTCAGAAAAAGAGATGTCGCAGAGCGCGCCAGACAGCTTCGTAGAAATTGCCGCGTAATGGATCACTGCGAAGAAACTCAATCGGAAGCCTCGGTGAGCCGATGAACGGGCGGAGGTTCCATGCGATTTGTGCTCCAAGGAACAGATTTCCAGCCAGCCAACTGAACAGCACAGAGCGCGCGACGCTGTCGCTCCCGCTCATCTTGCGGAGTAATCCGAGCAGCCGACGGTTAGCAATCACCCCGGCGAGCGCTATGACGAAAACATGCGTCAGCAACATGACGCTGTGCCCCAGAATTGCGCCTTTGGATTCCAGCGGCGGCGCATTAAACCACACAAAAAGCGTGAGCGGCGCGAAACCCGCCAGAATTATCGCCGCAATTGCGAAGCTCATCAGAATTGCGACTGCCGTTTGCCTGAACGACAGTCCCGATCCGAGAATTTGCGCAAGCATTCCATTGATCGCGCCGTTGCCGACACATGTAAGAAGAATCACAAGCGGAAATTTTATTGCGGTGTAGAACGCTTGCAGCGTGCCTCGCCACAAACCGAGCGTGGCACCGTAGAGGCCAGCGCCGATCAAAATGATCAGAGAAAATTGCGCAACCGATTCAAAACTCGCTCGCGACACAGACTCAGCCACACGATCAGCATCGCATCGCAAGAGAACCTTGAGTCGCCCAATCACGGCAGCGTCCTCGCAATCTCCTCCAGACGCCGGAATGCGGCGTCGACGGTTTCGCGCACCGTCGATGTTCCGGCAGTCAAACCCACAACGCCGATGCCATCGAACCATTCGGAACGCAGTTCATCCGGCCGTTCAATGTGAAACGCGCGCCTGCCTGCTGCGCGACAAGTCTCGACGAGTTGCCGCGTATTGTTGCTGTCGCGTCCTCCAACGACCACGATGGCTTCGGTCACATCGATCAGTTTCCGTAATGCGGATTGTCGATCTTTGGTTGGCTTGCAGACCGTATCGACAAAGCGCACTTCGCTTTCGGGATGTAGCTGCTCGATCGCCGCGACGAGTGCACGCACGCGATCGATGGGCTGGGTCGTTTGCGAAATCACCCCGTAGCGATCGCGCCGCGGCAATTTCAACACATCACTGCCAAGATCGACAACGCATGCTTCCGGAAAATCCTCTGTCAATCCCCGAACCTCGACGTGCCCAATCTTCCCGATGACAACCGGGAAGTAACCGGCCGAGACCAGCCGTCTCAGCTGTTCATGCGCTTGCCTGACGAGCGGACAGGTTCCATCGAAAACACGAAATCCCCGCTCGTGCCACATCGCGCGTTTTATATCCGACGCGCCATGCGCGGTGATCATAACACGCGACGATGTGGATCCTGTTTGATCAAGCGAGCCTTCGGTCACGCCCTGCGCACGAAGCCGTTCGCGCACGATCGGGTTGTGAACGAGCTCGCCAAGAATTGTGAATGGCGCTTGTTGCGCCAGTTCTTCAGCCTGCGCAATGGCATCGCGCACGCCGAAACACATTCCAAAATGCTCAGCCAGAATAATTCTCATTTATGATTTTTGATTGGTAGTCCTGTTCACTTTGTGACACAAAGTAACCGCGCAAAAAATTTAAAAAGTTTCCTTTATGGTTTCCATTGCTTCACAATCTCCTCCAGTGCGTTGATGTGCTCCCGAAACGCCGACCGGCCTTTTGCAGTCAATGCGTAAGTCGTCTGCGGCCGGCCCCGGAATTCCTTGGTGACCGACACCAAACCTTGCTTGTGCAGCGTGCGCATGTGCGTGATCAAATTGCCGTCGCTCATTTTCAATTCGGCTTTGAGTTCCTGAAACGACCAGATCCGACGCGAGGCGAGCAAGGCCATAATCGCCAGCCGCCACTTTTCGTGGATGATCTTGTCGAGTTTCTGGAAATCGAACATCGTTCATTCGACGGCAAATTGTTCGATTTCGTCCGCACGTTTCCGCGGCCAGGTGCAGACTGCGTAAATCAGATGATACAGACCGAATGTGATGCCCATGGCAATGTTCGGCAGATTCGCAGGCAAATCTCCCACCGCGTTTCTTAAAGCGGGTAGTGCGAGAGCAGTTAGCAAGAATGCCCACCCCAGACACACGAGCGAATGCGGCGCGAAAAAACCGGTAGAAAGCAATGCCAAACCATAGAAAGCGATCCACACCACGACCAATTGCTGCTCAGCCGCGCCTTTGTAGCCGGAGACTAAGAACCATACTGTGACCGCCGCCGGAATGAGCAGGTTCGGCGCGATCGCACGCAGAGATAACTTCATCCCTGCCGAAATAAACGGCCGGCCATCCTTCTTCGCCTCGCGCCAAATAAAAAATGCATTGGTGGCCACAGCCATCACCAGCACGATCAGCCAGATAGCGGCAAACGCGCGGCCTTGTACAGGCCTGTTGATACCGAGACTGGTTTGGTCGTTCAGATAAATCGCGGCAGCAGCGAAGACTGATAAAAAACCGGCTACGAGCGCAGCGGGGGCCGAGATCGCGCGATAGACGGTGGCTCGCTCCATGAGCGACCGAATAACACGCAAATCCTGCTCGGCTTTCGATCGCTCCTGGGCCATTAGCGTCACTTTGTATTACAAAGTAAAATCGTGTGCAATAACTTTTTTGGATTTTTTTGGTGCCGCCGATCACTGACTATCAAAACGGCGAGGGCACATTAATTAGAAAAATTGAGATCATTGCCAGTGCGATGATTAGTTTGGCAAGCATAGCGCCAATGTTCCCGATCAAACTTCCCCATCCGGCGCGGCCGGCGTCAATCATGCGCTTACCCGCGATGACTTCACCGGCGATCGCGCCAATCACCGGACCAACAAACAGGCCAATCAAGCCGAAGAATAATCCGACTAGTGCGCCCAGAATCGCGCCGAACGTTCCCCATTTTGTCGCGCCGAAATATTTCGCCCCGAAATATCCGGCGAGAACATCGAGGGCATACGTCGCGAGTGTCAGCAGCACCAGCACAATAATCGTGTGCCAGCCAATGCTCTTGTCCGGGCCGAGCATGATCCGATGAATGATCGCGGCGGCGAGAATGATGGTAGTACCTGGGAGAACCGGCGCGATGGTGCCGATCAAACCGACAGCGAAAAGCACAATCGTCAAAAACCACCAGAAGAGTTCCAAGCGCTACCTCCGATTGATCATCAGGGGCTCATCAAACAGAGGGAATCCGCGGAATCATTCGATCGACGATGCTTGCAAGTAACTTTAGATTCGCACGTAGCGAACCAAGATTTGTGTTCGGTCTCACGATCACGACGGTACGGGTGAGAAGATCCCGCAACAGCGAACGTTCCCTGCGCTCGGTAACAAGATGATCAGCATTTAAATCGCAAGCGATGATGTGATATCTGCCTGCGGGCGTAACACCGACAAGTTCATGAGTCTCCGAGTTCTCAAAAATATGCACGCCATAGTCCAATTCTTCGCAGCAGTTCAAAAAGCGTATTCCCTTTTTTTGATCTGTAGGCGATGGCCAATACGCGCGCTTCTTTAGGTTGCAATGACGAGTGGAAAGGAAAAGGTTCGAATAACGGTTGCGTGATCGGTTAGGAAGAGTCGGATTGAAGTGGTCAACCTCCATGTGCGTGAGACCACCTGCTTGCTGCTCGTGACGGAGCGAATAAGCGCAACGTCGTTCGAAATCGCGCAGCAGCGCCGGGAGTGCGCGCCGGCGATAGTTCTTATTACTTAATTTTCCTTTTGGTGGCTCGCCCCGCCGGATTCTTGCCGCCATACAATTGGACGTACGAGGTTAATGCCTTAACCAGACTTAAGGTGATTTGCTGTCGCTTATATTCTGCCAAAACGTCTTCACCAGTCATTGGATGCTCAAGTTGCCTTCGCAATTGTTGTAAATCATTGAACTCAGCTTCTTCTTCTGGCGTCGCTGTCTCCAAGGATTTCTTTACCGCTAAAGCGTAGAATCGCTTTCGCTCGGCATCGGACCACTTTTCGGGAAATGCTCGCGGTAATTGAATCCGCCATGCGATCCGTGCATCCGCCGACGATGCGTCGGGAAAAAATCCTTCGGATTCGTCAGCGTGAGGAGACACCTCCGTGTGCTCGGAAAGATCGAGGGGCGTCTCATTCGTTTCACGCGCGCCGGTAGCCAATGCCGCCGAAATCCCGAGCGCCGAGGCGAGCACAGCACCACGGTTGTATGGAATAGTTGGCATTTTCATCCACCAAACAAACCGACGATCAACAATTTTTGTGTTTCAAGCGAGGACTTAAGCAACGCCGTTGGGTATGCTCGTATCTTCTCACGACTCTCTGACCGTCCAGCCGAGAGGACATCTCCGAGCGAATGCGTGTAACATCTAATTTCGGCTTCGTCGCCATTTCGTGCCAAAAACCAAGCCGTGACCGGTTCAATCCTTGAGATGCGAGAGGCGGAGGGTCGCCAACTCGTTTCCAATGCCGCTTTTGGAGTTCCGATCTTACCGAGATAATCTAGCCACTCCTTTTTGCACCTGTCCAAGTATTCATTGAACAGGACGCATGAATAGGTTGCAAGGAGTTCGTCGTCATTGTTAAACAGGCCAAAATGGACTGCCGTCGCCACATCCAACCGATCCTAAACCGGTTGAAATGCAGAGAAGTCCCAAAGCGAACAGGAACAAGTTCAGCCACGAGCTCACGACCTTTGGGCTTCTTCTCCATCTTGCGTTACTCTCAACCGCAGGCGCGGTGCCATTTGGGGCTGAACATTAGGGGCCACCTAGATACCCCGATTGTCTGGAGAAGGCGAGAAATTTTTGACCCGGATCTTCTCGACCTTATACTGAGTTTCCTCCGCTTAAACTCAAACCAGAGGATTGTTTATGCCACTTGCTGTTGGAACCAAAGCGCCAGACTTCACTTTATCGACAAAAACCGTTGACGGGCCGAAACAGATCAGGCTCAGCGACAATTTCGGGAAAGGAAACACATTGCTGCTTTTCTTTCCGATGGCGTTCACGGCCACGTGCACCACGGAAATGTGCGAGGTCAGTGCGGGCCTGAACTCTTATACGAATTTGAACGCCGTCGTTTATGGAATTAGCGGGGACAATCCGTTTGCGCAGGAAGCATGGGCGCAAAAGGAAAAGATTACGGTGCCTTTGCTGAGCGACTATGAACACAAAATCGCGAAGGAATATGGCGTGATGTACGACTCGTTCCTGCCGCAGATGAATCTCGGCATGAGCGGCGTGCCTAAACGTTCTGCGTTCATCATCGACAAAAACGGGGTGATCCAATACGCCGAGAGCAATGACGACGCGCGGCAGTTGCCAAATTTCGAGAAGATCAAAGCCAAGTTAGGGGAGTTGAAATGATTTCCAATGAACCACGAAGGACACGAAGAGCACGAAGGCTCTTCAAGGTCTTAATTTCGTGGCCTTCGTGTTCTTCGTGGTACAAACATGAACGACGAATTCAAAACGCTCAATGAATTCGATGCCGGTAAGGGGCGCGAAGGATTTTTCTTTTCACTCCCGGCGCTGGAAGAACAGGGCATTGGCAAAATTTCTCGGTTACCGGTGAGCATCCGGATTGTCCTCGAATCGGTGCTGCGCAATTGCGAGGGCAAAAAGGTCCGGCGCAAAGATGTCGAAGCGCTTGCAAAATGGAACGCGAAATCCCCCGCGAACGAGGAGATCCCATTCGTCGTTGCTCGCATCGTCTTACAGGACTTCACCGGGGTTCCGCTGATTGTCGATCTCGCAGCGATGCGCAGCGCTGTGCAACGGCTCGGAAGCGACCCGAAGATCATCGAGCCGCTCGTGCCGGTCGATTTGGTTGTCGATCACTCGGTACAGGTCGATTTCTTCGGTTCACCGCGCGCGTTGGAACTCAATTTGGACATGGAGTTCAAGCGCAATCGCGAGCGTTACCAGTTTCTTAAGTGGGGTCAGCAGGCGTTTAAGACTTTCCAGCTTATTCCGCCGGGAATCGGAATCGTGCATCAGGTGAATTTGGAATACCTCGCGAAAGGCGTGTTGAGCCAGACATCAGAGATCCGAGGTCAGAAGGCAGAGATTTTCTTTCCCGACACACTGGTTGGCACGGATTCGCACACGACCATGATCAACGGGCTTGGCGTGGTTGGCTGGGGCGTGGGCGGAATTGAGGCGGAAGCCGGGATGCTCGGGCAGCCGGTTTACTTTTTGACGCCGGAAGTGGTGGGCGTGCACATGACCGGACGATTGCGCGAAGGGGTAACCGCAACCGATCTCGTCTTGCACATCACGCAGTTGCTGCGCGCACGGAAGGTTGTCGGGAAATTTGTTGAGTTTTGCGGTGAGGGCGCCGCATCCCTGCCGGTGCCTGATCGCGCCACGATCGGCAACATGTCGCCCGAGTACGGCGCGACGATGGGTTTTTTCCCGGTTGACCACGAGTCAGTGAATTATTTGCGAGCTACGGGACGCAGCGAGGAGGTATGCCTTGCTTTCGAAAATTATTTTCGCGCCCAGAACATGTTTGGGATGCCGCGAAAAGGCGAAATTGATTACAGCGTTGATATCGATTTGGATCTGGCGGACGTGCAGCCGAGCGTCGCCGGACCGAAGAGGCCTCAGGACCGGATTGATTTGCCAGAGCTCGGGAGAAAGTTTCGCGAACTCCTTGAAAAACCGGTGCACGACGGCGGTTACGGAAAGAAACATGTCGATCTTCGCGAAAAGTATGTCGTCGAACTGAATGGCAGCGCGCCGCGAAACGGCGCGATGTTTTCGACCGACAATAAGGAGGATCAGGGAATCAGCCCCGGCGAAGCACGTAACGTGCTAGAGATGGTTGCAAACCGACCAACACCCGATCCGGGCAAAGAAATTGAAGCTGAATCGACCCAAGTATTCCTACATGGGCGTACTCACATTGGCCACGGCAGCATCCTGATCGCCGCGATAACGAGCTGCACAAACACAAGCAACCCGAGCGTGATGATTGCGGCTGGATTGTTGGCGAAAAAAGCAGTCGAACGCGGTCTGCGTGTCGATCCTGGCGTGAAAACGTCGCTCGCACCCGGGTCGCGCGTTGTTTCCGATTACTTGGAAAAGACCGGACTCCAAACATATCTCGACCAGCTCGGATTCAATCTCGTCGGCTACGGTTGCACGACTTGCATCGGCAACTCGGGGCCGCTGCATCCAAACATCGAGAAGACGATCCACAAATACGATCTGGTTGCAGCATCGGTACTTTCGGGAAATCGGAATTTTGAAGCCCGCGTGCATCAGCATATCAAAGCGAATTTTCTGATGTCGCCGCCGCTGGTTGTCGCCTTTGCTCTCGCCGGCCGAGTTCACATCGATCTTTCCCGCGACCCACTTGCCAAGGACAAGGACGGCAAAGAAACTTTCCTTCGCGATCTATGGCCGACTCTCAGCGAGATCCAGGATACAATGCAGCGAGCGCTCACACCTGAAACGTTCCGCAAATTTTATCGCGATTTCGCAGAGCAAAATCCGAAGTGGAACGAAATTCCATCGAGCACAGGCGACATTTATCAGTGGGACGAGAAAAGCGATTACATTCATGACCCGCCGTTCTTCGAAAACTTTTCGATGGAGCCCGGCCACATCGCGGAAATTCGGACCGCTCGTGCGCTTGGCATTTTCGGCGACACAGTGACGACCGATCACATTTCGCCTGCGGGAGCAATCAAAGAGAGTTCCCCCGCCGGAAAATATTTGGTGTCACGTGGAATTCAGCCGCGCGATTTCAATAGCTACGGCAGCCGGCGCGGCAATGATCTAGTGATGATGCGTGGCACTTTCGCGAATGTGCGAATCAAAAACCTGATGCTGCCCGGAACGGAAGGCGGCGTGACGAAATATTTCAGGAATGGCCAGGGCGAACAGATGTCGATCTTCGATGCAGCGATGAAATACGCGGAAACGAGGACTCCGTTAGTCATTCTCGCCGGGCACGAATACGGGACAGGTTCGTCGCGCGATTGGGCAGCGAAAGGGACGCGTTTGTTAGGCGTGAAGGCGGTCATCGCGGCAAGCTTCGAGCGCATCCATCGTTCGAACCTGGTTGGCATGGGCGTGTTGCCGTTGCAGTTTGCCGAGGGCACATCCGCGCAATTGCTCGGGCTTGACGGCTCGGAGCGGTTTTCGATCACTGGATTGTCCGACTCGATCAAACCCGGACAACAGGTCACGCTCGACATCGAGCAAAAGAACGGAGAAAAACGATCGTTGCCAGTGAAGCTTCGGATCGATACGCCGATTGAGATCGATTATTACCGGCATGGCGGGATTTTACCATTTGTCCTGCGGCAATTGCTGGCAAAATAAGCTGCCGCCGGACCGGTTTCTTAGAATCTCTTCTTCAGCTGGACGTACCAGAACCGGCCTTTGATCGTGGCAAGCGATTCGTCGTAGCCAGTCACATCCTCGCCGTTGAGGGCCACAAAAGGTGGGTCTTCATCGAACACGTTCTGCATGCCAAGCGTGATCGTGGTGTTATTCAACCATCCACGCCATCCACAGGGATCGTACTCCGCCGTAGAGACAGGCATGACGTTTTTTTCCTTGCCGTCCTTCATCTTCACATTCTTACCGCCGTCCTTAGCGAAACCAGGCACCTCCGCAGCAGCCGGCGGTGGCAGGTTGAACGTATAAGACGCAATTAAATCCAGTGTAACCCACTCGCGCACTTTCCGCGCGCGCCACGGCAAAGGCCCACTTCTCGGGGTTTGTGGTTTGGGCAAGCCGGTCAGACTGACATTGTCATCTTCGTATTGGCCGGTGTAGTGGACCACCGCGCCGACATCAAGACCAGCCACCCACGTGTCAGCCGGCCCGTCGTAGAAAAGACTGAAATTGGCGCGGCTCCATGGGAGCGAACCCGTCAGGGTGAACCCCGGCGGAATAAACTCGCCCGCGATACCGAACCGTTTTGTATCAG
>QHOX01000266.1:0-240 GCA_003219465.1 Verrucomicrobiota bacterium
TAAAAGTGAAGAGCCGATCCGAGTAACGATCCCAGATCGCCGCTACAATATCTAAGTCCGCTTGATCCGCGTAATCCGCGGTCAAAAGAAATCAGTTTCATTTTACGCTTACCGAAAAAGTTTGTTGCCCTTGCCCCTGCGGCCCATCGAAAGACATTTTCGCGTTCCAATCGCCGGACATGTCGATCTTGATTTTGGCGCGATACTGACCTGGCGTATTAGTCCTCTCAATGCTGCCGC
>QHOX01000266.1:365-4913 GCA_003219465.1 Verrucomicrobiota bacterium
GAAGCGCCCCTTCGCGGGCAACGAAATTTGCCGTGAGGTCGTTGACGTTCTGGGTGAGGAATGGCGCCCCAGAGATTTGTGTGGGGCGAATTTTCTGCCAGACAAAATTACCCGCGTAAAACAGCGCGAGTGCCGCTACGATCAGCGCGATCCATCGTAACGCTCGCTGCCGGTTCTTACGCGAAACGACCAACGCAGGCGGAACTAAAGGCGCTTCTTCTTCGGTTTGATCCGGCAGTTCGCGTTTACGCCAGGCAACGTAAATAACCGGGAAGATCAGCAACTCCAGAATTGCCGAGGTAATGATGCCGCCGATCATCGGCGTGGCGATGCGTTTCATCACATCGGCGCCGGCTTGGAGGGTGGGGGACCACATGATCGGCAGAAGTCCGAACAAAATCGCGCATACGGTCATGATCTTTGGCCGGATTCGTTGCACCGCGCCTTCCATCACAGCGTCGTGCAAATCTTTCACGTTGTTCATTCGCTGCTCGGCTTTGAACTTGTCCCAGGCGTGATCGAGATAGAGCAGCATCACCACGCCGGTCTCAGCGCTCACGCCCGCGAGTGCAATGAGTCCGACCCAGACGGCGACGCTCATGTTATAGCCTAACAAGTAGAGCAGCCAGAATGCGCCGACGAGCGAGAACGGCACGGTCAGCAGAACTATCAACGTCCTGGTAACTGATCGGGTGCTGATATACAGGAGCACAAAGATGATCAACAGCGTGAAGGGAACCACGACTTTGAGCCGCTCCTTGGCTGCTTGCAGATATTGAAATTGCCCTGCCCATTCAACGTAGTAACCAGCCGGATATTGGATTCGCTGGGCGAGTAGCTGCGACGCTTTGCGTACGTAGCCCGCTATGTCGCTCGTCGTGATATCGACAAAAACAAAGCCGACCAGCTTCCCGTTCTCACTGCGGACGGAAGGCGGGCCTGTTTTGTACTGGATATCGGCCAGCATCGAGATCGGTACCTGCGCGCCAGTGGGCGTGGGAACGAGTACGCGTTTAAGCGCGTCGAGGTCTTCACGAAAATCGCGGGCGTAGCGTGTGTTCACCGGATAACGCTCGCGCCCTTCCACCGTGGTTGTGATGTTCTTGCCGCCGATTGCCGATTCGATGATGTCGTTTACATCACCAACTTTCAGGCCATAGCGCGCAGCTGACTCGCGGTTGACGGTGAAATCGAGGAAATAACCGCCGACTGTGCGCTCGGCAAACGCGCTACGTGTATCAGGCAAATCAGCCAGTTCTTTCTCGATTTGGACGGCGAGTCTTTGGATCTCGCCCAGATCGGGGCCGAAAACTTTCACGCCGAGGATGCTTCGAAATCCTGTGGTCAGCATTTCGGTGCGCGTCTGGATCGGCATCCAGAGAATGTTCGCCATGCCGGGTGTCTTAATGTTCGCGTTGACCTCGGCGAGAAGCTTGTCCCACGTCATACCGCGCCGCCATTGGTCGGGCGGTTTGAGCGCGACGACGGTTTCGAACATCGACAATGGCGCAGGATCGGTCGGTGTGTCTGCCTGACCGGCTTTACCGAATACAGTCATGGCCTCGGGAATCTTTTTTAATTGGCGATCTTGTATCTGCAGAATTTTGGTCGCCTCGGTGATCGACATTCCCGGAACGGCGGTAGGCATATAAAGCAGCGTGCCTTCGTTGAGCGGCGGCATGAATTCGCTGCCAAGTCTCTTGTATGGGAAAATCGTGAGCAGCAGAACAGCCAACGCCACGCCGAGCGTGAACCATCGATAACGCAGCACGAAATCTGCAACTGGATGATAAATCCGGATCAAAAACCGGTTAACTGGATTCTTTTCTTCCGGTGTGATTTTGCCTCGGATGAGCAGCGTCATCAGCACTGGCACGAGCGTCACGCCAAGAAACGCTGCAAAGAACATGGCGAACGTTTTTGTAAAGGCGAGGGGACGGAAGAGTCGGCCCTCCTGGGCGGTCAGCGAGAAAACGGGGACGAAGCTCACTGTGATTACGAGCAAGGCGAAAAACAACGCGCGGCCTACGCCTTTTGCGCCGGCGATGATCACTTGAATACGCTCAACGTTATTCGGCTCGCGCTTGTGGGTTTCCCGGAAATGCTCGAGTTGCTTATGGGCGTTCTCGATCATGATGATCGCTGAATCGACCATGGCACCGATGGCGATGGCGATGCCGCCTAACGACATGATGTTGCTCGTCACGTGCATCCACCACATCGGGATGAAGGACAGAATAATCGCGATCGGCAGGGTAATGATCGCCACCAGAGCCGAGCGGACGTGCCAGAGAAAAACCAGACAAACCAGCGCAACGACAACGCTTTCTTCGATCAGCTTCTCACGCAATGTGGCGATGGCGCGGCGAATCAGGTCGCTGCGATCGTAAACCGGCACGATGCGCACACCGGCCGGCAACGACGGCTTGATCTCTTCAATTTTCTTTTTTACGGCGTCGATGACGTTGAGCGCGTTCTCGCCGTAACGCATCACCACGATGCCGCCAACGACTTCGCCGCGCCCATCGAGTTCGGCCACGCCGCGCCGGATGTCGCCGCCAAGGTGGACGTTTCCAACATTCTTCAAGTAAACCGGCGTGCCGTTTTCGACTTTGAGAACGATGTTCTCGATGTCCTCAATCTTTTTGATGTAGCCGCGACCGCGGATGTAGTACTCGGTCGTGGCGACCTCGAAAATCTTGCCGCCCACGTCGGCGTTACTCATCTTGATCGCGTTGACCACGTCGCTGAGCGGGATGTTGTAAGCGACGAGAGCGTTTGGATCGAGATCGACCTGGTATTGCTTTACGAATCCGCCGACCGGCGCGACTTCAGCGACTCCTTTTACTGAGGAGAGCGCGTAACGCAGATTCCAATCCTGAATGGAACGCAGCTGCGCGAGATCGTGTTTTCCGGTGTCGTCGACGAGTGCGTACTCGTAAACCCAGCCTACGCCCGTGGCGTCGGGCCCGATGGTGGGATTAACGCCCTCCGGAAGCGAACCGCGCACCGAATTCAAATATTCGATGACCCGCGAGCGCGCCCAGTAGATGTCGGTGCCGTCTTCAAAGATGACGTAGATGAACGATTTGCCGAACATCGATTCGCCGCGGACGAATTTCACTTTTGGCGCAGCGATGAAGACACTGGAAACCGGATATGTGATTTGGTCTTCAACGAGATCGGGCGAGCGTCCTTCCCACTCGGTGTAAACGATCACCTGCACGTCGCTCAGGTCTGGAATCGCATCGAGCGGTGTGTGAATCAGCCCGTAGATTCCAGCTGCGACAGCGAAGATTGTGAAAATGAAAACGAGGAATTTGTTTCGCGCGCTACCTTCAATAACGCGATCAATCAGCGTCTCATGCTTGCCAGCAGCGGCGACTTCGTTCCGCGAAATTGGCTCAGCTTCAATCATGGTTTGCTGCCTGGACTAACGCCTTCTTGCGGTTTTTGCTCTTCGTCGAACCCTCTCAAGGCGCCTTGCACTTTCGATTCCGCGTCGATGAGAAAGTTTGCGCTCGCAATAACGCGTTCGTCACCTTGAAGACCGCTTTTCACCTCGTAGCTGTCGCCATACTTGGAACCGAGTTCGACAATGCGCGGCTCAAGCTTTCCTTCGCCTTTATCGACGAACACCACGTTGCGTGTTCCTGTCGGCATGACCGCGCTCACAGGAACGGTGAGCGCCTCACCCATATCCATTCCTAGTTCGACGTTCACGTACATCCCGGGGCGCAACTTGAAATCGGGATTCGGAATATCGATGCGCACCTTGGCTGTGCGTTTCGCTTCATCGAGAAACGGATTGATGACGCTGATCGTCCCATCGAATTTCTCGCCCGGATAAGACTTGGTGGAGATGTTGATGTTCTGACCGACTTGTAACATCGGTAATTCGTTTTCGTAAAATTCCGCCCACACCCAGACGACGCTGAGGTCGGCGACTTCCACCAGCATATCGCCCACTTTTACGTTCTTTCCCTGCTCGAGCGGCACCGATTGAACCACACCGCGGAAGGGCGAGAGCAACGTGAGCGTGTCGGATGCTTTGCGTGTTTTTGTTTTTTCGAGATCGGCAATCTGCTGCTCGGTGACGTTCCAAAGTTGCAGCCGGCGTCTGGTCGCCTCGATCAGGCGCTGCGGCGTTTCGCGCGCATCTTTCGTTTTCGCCCGGTCTCGCATTCGCAAGAGCTCAACGAACTCGCGCTCGCTGGTAAACAGGTCAGGGCTGTAGATCGATAAAAGCGGCGCGTCTTTTTCGACTAGCTCGCCAGGGGCGCTTACGTCCAGCTTTTGGATATATCCGTCGACACGCGACACAAACTGCCAGTTGCGTGTTTTATCGGGCACAATCAGGCCGACGGCGCGGACGGCATGGCGGAGTCGCTTGCGCTCCACCTTCGCGTAACGCACCCCGATCTGCTGCTGCCGCTCCACCGGCACCACAAATTCACTCGGCTGACCAGCCCCGCCGAGTTTTTCATTTTCATACACCGGCACCATGTCCATGCCCATGCTGTCCTTAGCGGGCTTCGCGCTGACTTC
>QHOX01000266.1:4950-6186 GCA_003219465.1 Verrucomicrobiota bacterium
CGTTCTTCGAGCATGACGTAGCGCCAGAAAGAAGCGCAGCGAGCATGACCAAGATCACAGTCTTTTGCGGAAACAGCTTCATCGCGATTTCCTCCCCTTCGATGACGCTGGCGCCGGCGAGTAAATGTCTGCGCCGATGACTGCCTCCATTTCTGCGACTGCCATTTGATAGTGCGCCAAATGCTCGCGTCCCATGGCTTCGATATCGCGCAGGTTCCTTTGTGCACTGATCCAATCGAGAAACGTCGCTTTTCCCGACTCATAACTCAGCCGCGTCGCCTCGAATGCCTGATCCGCCTGTGGCACGAGCTTGTCGCGGAACAGCTCGACGTGGTGATGAAACGTCTCGATCTTTGCCAACTGATCGCGCAACAGTCGCAACGCTTCCTTTTGTTCGCGCTCAAGTCCTTGCTCGGCAGCTGCAAGATTTGCGCGTGCCTCGCGTACGGCAGCCGAGTATTTGCTTGGATTTACCCATGGGATTGTGAACGACACGCCCGCGTCGAGTTCGCTAACCGCTTCTGCGGCGTCGTTGTAGCGCTGACCTTTCACCATCAACGCCGGATCTGGAATCCAGGCGCGGTGCGCCAGCTGAAGCTTTGACTTCTCGCCGTCGATTTTCGCACGCGCCATCTGCACCTCGGGCCGTTGAGCTAGCGTGATCGCGCGCAACCTGCTTGGGGAGAGTTCCGCTGCAGTGATTGTGGCTTCCGCTGGCGGTCCAAGCGGTGCAAACGCGTCGCGATTCATGACCGTGTTCAGTTGCGACTGCGCGTCCGATAAATTGCGCTCCAAATCCCGTCGCGTCTCCTGCAGCTTACTGTGATCCGTCTCGGCGATAAGCGCGTTCGCCGCAGTCTCTAAACCAGCTTCGTACCGCGAGCGGCTGATATCAGCAATTTGTTTGAGTGAAGTAAGGTTCTTGTTGTTGATCTCAAGTTGGTCATAGGCATTCGCCAGCTGGAAGTAAGTGGCGCGCGCCTTTGCGATCACATCGAGCTGCACGCGTCGGGCTTCCTCAAACGCCGATAACGCCTCGGCTGCAGCAGTCCGTCCTCGCACAAGGTTTTTCCCAGTGATCGGGATCAGTTGCTCGATGGCGAGCGTTTGATCCATGAACGCATTCGGGGGTACATCGACAAAGCGGCGCACACGCGATTCACCGGCAACGCGGGGATCGTCCCACGCGTATGCTTGGCGCGCACGCTGGATAGCCGCACGCCAACGATGCTCGGC
>QHOX01000267.1 GCA_003219465.1 Verrucomicrobiota bacterium
AACAAAACTTCTTTGAGGCGGCCTGCCGCGTTCCCTTGCTGCTCAGTTGGCCGGCCACGTTGTCCGCCGGAAATATTCGACGTGAATTGATCAGTCTGGCGGACCTTTTCGAGATTGCGACCAGAGCCGCCGGCGCATGCGAGACACGTGAAGGAATCGACGTTCTGAAAATGCTGCGAGGCGAATGCGCGCCGCGCCGGCATCTTATCGGGATGGTTGAAGTTCCCGGCTCACATGATTTCAAAATCATGGTTCTAACGGACGAGTGGAAATACATTTTCATGGCGAACGGCGGACGAGAACAGCTCTTCAATCGCAAAAAGGATCCTAACGAGTTGTCCAACTGCGTCAGCTCGTCGCCTGGGATCAGGAGCGACTTGTATGCGCTGGCGGTGAAAGCGTGCCGAGTGCCGGGCGCAACCGACGCGCTCGACGGCAGTAAGCTCCGGACATTTCCATTCCGTCAACGGTCGCCGACCCGCATTTATCAATTCGATCGGTCACGCGGTGTGGTCGGATTTCCCGATAAACCTCAGGACGCGCTGAAAACCTTCGACCGCGCCACGTTGAGATCGTTGGAGTGAAATTGGAAATGGCTTCACTCGATCAGGAAGATCTTGGCCTCGGCCTTAAACCGGGCGACCGGCAGTATCGTGCTTATGTCGGTCCGCCGGAAGATTACGATTTGATTGCCGCGATGACATTCAATCTCCTGACGACGCTTGGTCTGCGCCAAGATCATTCGCTGCTTGATGTCGGTTGCGGTTCGCTGAGGATCGGGCGGCTTCTAATTCCATACCTGAACCGGGGGAAATACTTTGGCGCGGAGCCTAACGAATGGTTGGTCGATGAGGGAATCAGACGGGAGCTGGGCGAAACATTAGTGCAAATCAAACGCCCGACATTCTTTTTTTCCGATTCACCGGACACGATCGTGCGGGCGAAAATCTCGTTCGATTTCGCACTGGCTCAATCGATCTTCAGCCATTGCGGACTCGACCTGATTAAGGGTTGGTTGTCCGCGATTTCACGTTCACTGGCTCAAGATGGAGTGCTGGTCGCCACATTTTTGATCGGTGAGGAAGACTCTGCGCAAACGGGCTGGATCTATCCCGAGTGCGTGAATTACCGGCCGGCCACACTCGAACGCTCAGCTGAAGACGTGAATCTACGATTCGAGATTCTGGATTGGAAACATCCGCGCCAGACGTGGGCGCTTTTTGCCACCGCCGGATTTAATTCCACTTGGTTCAAGGACCGCCCACTCACTTGGAACGCAGGACTGGAAAGAGCGCTCAGCCAAAAGCATCAGCCGTGACCGACGAGAAGATTTTTGCGACGCCGCGCAAGGTGGAAGATGTCGCCGATTGTTATTTTTACCACACGTTGGAACTCCCGGGTCACGGAGTCATCGAGGGTCGGGATTGGGATTTGCGTGGCCGAGTGGATGATTACCTCGGCAACGTGGATTTTGCCGGTCAACGCGTTCTGGAAATCGGTCCCGCCAGCGGCTTTCTAACTTTTGAGATGGAAAAGCGCGGCGCCGACGTGATCTCCGTCGAAGTCACAGATGAGCACGGCTGGGATTTTGTCCCCTATCCCGCTGAAAGATTGCAACAAGTGTTCGGCCCGCGTCGAATCGTGATGCAACAACTGAAGAACTCCTACTGGTTCAGTCATGCCGCCCTACAATCCAAAGCCAGGGTGCACTACGGGGACGCTTACAATTTGCCTGCGGCGCTCGGAGAATTCGACATCGCCGTGATGGGAGCAGTGCTGCTCCACTGCCGCGACCCGCTTCGGATCATCGAGCAATGCGGAAAGAGAGCAAAGACGCTCATCATCGTCGACAAGTTCCATCCGGATTTGGAAGGCGCGCCGGTCTGTCGTCTCGCCCCCACGCCGGAAAATTTTCTGTGGCACACGTGGTGGCACTTCAGCAGCCAGTTCTTCACACAATTCCTAGCAGTGATGGGATTCGCGACTTCGAAAACGTCAATGCATCAACAGCATCACCGCGGAAGGGCATACACACTTTTTACAATTGTTGGGCGACGTAGCGAGGTACACCGGTCAGCTTGAACCGAGGCGAAGGTCTTCTGCGGATGATCCTAAGCGGTAATATTGGTAGCTTACAAAGCAGCGTCGCGTTTCATAGCTGTAGGGTCTAACGGTGCACAGGAATTTCTTCATCCGAAAGGGTCAGATTATCGGCGCTCCGAACTACATACTCCAGTTCCGGATTGTAATCCCTGATATAACCGACGAATCCAATTTTTGCTGTAAATTTGCCTTGGTAAAACGTGCGATTAACAAGCGGGCTAATCCGCGCGGAGCGTGCTACTCCGCAAATCACTCCGTTTTGATCAATAATTACTAACGTTGAGGGAATCGACTGATCACGTTTCAATGCTTGCCCACTGACGCGCGCTGCGGGGGCGCTATTATTGCACTGGCCTGAACCATCAATCCTGCACTGCCCACGAATCCCTTCTCGCTTATGTCGTGCCCCAAATATATCCGCTTCATTATGGCCGATCCAATCTTGTAAACCCTCTACGAACACATCCAAGCGACGCGCCCGCAACTGCCAAGCTTTCTGAAGTCTATCTTCAAAAACTCTTTTATACTGAGGCGGCATCGCCTGTGCTGTTTGGGCGTCAACAACTCCGTTGATCATGGCGGTAACATCTTTGTCATAAAGCCTAATTTGGGCGTCTTTGCACCGGAACCACGCCTGATAATGTGCAGGCCACGCAAGGATGGCTATTGCAAAGGATAGAAGGAAAGCCGGCCACCGTCCCCGCTGTAGGCGTTCCGCTCGCTCGATGCCGAGCAAAATCAGACTCGTCCAAAAAAGCGAACTCCAGAATAAATAACGCGGAGAGAAAGGCAGCAGACCGAACCATTTGAGTCGGCCGACGGCAATAAGCGCCAGAGCAAATAGGTTGAAAATCAAAAGCGATAATCCAGTGCTTTCGAGCCTGCTGTTTCCAAGGTCCCGGCGAAGGATACGAGGTATGATAACAATTCCCGCAAGCGTTAAGCCCGCCGCACCGCTCAATGCGATACTAAAGGATTGACTTAAGTCCTTGAACGGCTTTGTCCCGCGCCAAGCCGCGATTATGTGTGACACCGGACTGCCCAGGAGTCTGCAGAACTCGGTCAGAGCACCCATGGGATTGTCAAGAGAGACTTCCGATACTTTTGGCGCGTACGACGGAAGCACGGGAAGCACCTCGTAGATGACGGCTGCTGCTAGAGCACTGATTACGAGTAAAACAATCGTTTGCCGCGAAAGACGCAGGCACCAAGCCAGAAGTAGCAGAGTAGGCCAAATTGCCAACCCCGTGCCAAAGCTAAAGGAGGCGAGAAACCCAACACCCACTACAGCTGCGGTTGTCGTCGAGGAGCAACGCGTCTTCTCTATCAGAAGAAAAGCGAGTGCCGCTCCGCACATCGCCAAAGAGTCTTCACAGTTAAACTCGCCATTCGCAGTGATGCTAGCTCGGCCCATCCAAAAATTGCCCATGAGCACAACAAGTGTGGACAATGTCTTGGCACTCAGGCTTACCGTCTTATCGCGCCAAACTGGGATCAGAAGCAGTGAGACCGTTATAAAAAGTAGCCCAAGCCCGGCAAAGAAGAGCATTTGTACGTCGCCATGAAAAAAGCGCAAATTGGCTAGGCAAATGGATCTGGGGAAGAACTTTACGTGATTTTCCTGTTTAAGCAGGGCACTTTGAAGCCATGTGTGGTTCCAGGCAAAAGCGTAAACGTCCCACAGATCGCCTCCCCACAGCAACGTGACCCGGCCCAGGTAAAGATAGATAACTCCCGAAACTAGGAAAACCGCGCCAAACACAATGGCGAAGATCTGGATGGCGCGCTCAGCCGCGGGCACAAACCGATGGATCTGCATCGCTACGAAATCAATTCGCTAACGAG
>QHOX01000271.1 GCA_003219465.1 Verrucomicrobiota bacterium
GCGATCGGAATCGGGTCTCTGTTGGCCGATGGAATTGGCGATACGATCCGCGTTTCGCTCACTGAAGATAGCCCTCACGAAATCCCCGTGGCAAAGGCGCTCATTGAGAACATAAGCAAAACGTCCGGCTCTCAATTCTCAATTCTCAACTCCGTAAAGGAGCGTGGCTCCCACGGAGCTTTACGCTCTCAACTCTCCTTCGATCCTTTCTCCTATCAGCGGCGCGCGACAGAAAAAATCGATCGCGATGGCGTGAAACTCGGCGGGGGAGAATTGATCCGCGTCGTGGTGCGCCAGACGACCTTCGACAAGATCGCACACAAGATCGACAGAATGGGCGATTACAAACCGGAAATTGTTTATGAGGATGCCGAGATTCAAGAAGTCGATCCACGCGACGACATCGCGCTTGCCCAAATCAATCAAAGCTCAATTCCGAAATTCGTAACTGTGCGTGACGATGTGGATCTTTCAGTGATCGCCGCATTTCGTTTGCTAGCAGCACGATTGCAGGCGCGTCACCCAATTTTGTTGAAGGATGTGCTGAAGAATGACGAAGCACGAATGACGAATGACGAAAGAAACCCGAATGACAGAATGACAGAAGTGAAATCAGGGGCTTCGGTTCGTGCTTCGGATTTCGTTATTCCTTCGTCATTGGTCATTAGTCATTCGTCATTCCTCGATACGCTTCTCACCGCCTCCACCAACATCGGCTCGCTGTTATGCGACGGGATCAGCGACGCGATCTTGGTGCAAGGCGAGGAAGCGCCCGGACAAGCGCTCCGTTTGTCTTACAACATCTTACAGGCAGCGGGCTCGCGGATTTTCAAGACTGATTATGTCGCGTGCCCGTCCTGCGGACGGACGCTGTTCAACCTGCAAACCACGACGGCAAAAATCAAAGCAGCCACCTCGCACCTGAAAGGAGTGAAGATTGCGATTATGGGCTGCATTGTGAACGGTCCCGGCGAAATGGCCGATGCCGACTTCGGCTACGTCGGCGGCGCGCCCGGCAAAGTGAATCTCTACGTCGGCAAGACCGCAGTGAAATTCAACATTCCCGAAGCAGAAGCAGTCGATCGACTCAAAGATTTGATTCGCGAGCACGGGAAATGGATTGAGCCCACACAACAGACGGTCGCGCTCGAGCCAGCTTTATAAAGCACCGTAGGTTATCAACAGAAAGGGTTCGCGCTAAAAGTCGTAATCGAGCGGCTTAGTCACTGCGGATCTATCAAACCTGTAAATATGGATTTTCGCGCCCGCGCGGCTTCGGTTTGACTCGATTGTCGTCTCTCGTAGTGTTGGCGGCTCCCATCTCGAGAGCCTCCCTTCAATGGATAAGATCCGCAACATCGCTATCATTGCGCACGTCGATCACGGCAAGACGACGCTAGTCGATCAGCTCTTGCGCCAATCAGGCACCTTTCGCTCCAATCAAAAAATTGAAGAGCGCATAATGGACTCCATGGATCTAGAGCGTGAAAAAGGAATCACGATTCGCGCGAAGAACGCAGCCTTTCAGTGGAACGGTTATCGGATCAACCTCGTTGATACGCCAGGTCACGCCGATTTTGGTGGCGAAGTCGAGAGAATCATGAAGATGGTGGACGGCGTGCTGCTTGTTGTCGATGCACACGATGGGCCACAGGCACAGACTCGTTTTGTTCTGCGAAAGGCGCTGGAAAACAAACTGAAGCCGCTTGTTGTGATCAATAAGATCGACAGGGAAAACGCACGCCCGCACAAAGTCTTGGACGAGATTTTCGATCTTTTCGTCGAATTGAAGGCAAACGACGAGCAACTCGACTTTCCGATTGTCTATGCGAGCGCGAAGAACGGTTCTGCCGGGCGCGAACTCCACGGAAACAACAGCGACATGACGCCGCTCTTTCAAGCAATTACGGAACACGTGCCCCCGCCAAGAGTTTCGAGCGAGCCATTCTTTCAAATGCTCGTATCGAATCTGGATTACAGCGATTACCTCGGAAGAATTGCGCTTGGGCGTATCGTCAGCGGTCGAGTCGCAGTCGGCGACTCAATCATCTGCATCCACCGCGATGGCCGCCGGGAGCGGTCTACGGTCACGGCCCTTTTCACCTATTCGGGATTGGAGCAGGTGGAAATCAAACATGCGAACGCCGGCGATATCATCGCGCTGACCGGTTTCGAGGACGTGTATATCGGCGAAACCCTCACAGACCGCGAAGAACGTGTGCCCCTTCAGTTTGTGGATATCGATCCGCCTACGATTCGTATGGAAATTCTGGTAAACGATTCGCCGTTTGCTGGGCGCGAAGGAAAATTTGTGACGGCACGGAATATTCGGGATCGTCTTATTCGCGAAACGCGCGGCAACGTTTCAATCCAGGTCAACGAGACGGAAACGGCTGGCGCATTTGAGATCAATGCGCGCGGCGAGATGCAAATTGCAATTTTGGTCGAGCAAATGCGACGCGAAGGCTACGAATTAATGGTTTCGCGTCCCGAGGTGATTTTTCACCGGTCAGAGGATGGCATTGTACTAGAGCCGCTGGAAAATCTTTATATCGATCTGCTGAACAACAATCTCGGTGACATTTTGCAGTCGATTGCCAATCGCAGAGGTGAGGTGGTCAGCATGTCTCACCACGCGATGCGGGTATCGATCGAGGCGATTATTCCTACGCGAGGCCTGATTGGCTTTGAGACCGATCTTCTCAATCTGACCCGTGGTGAAGGATTCATGAGTCATCTATTTCGTGAATACGCGCCCTTCAAGGGTGAAATCGGAGGCCGCGGTCGTGGTGTGATGGTGTCGATGGAATCGGGCGTTAGCACGGGGTACGCGCTCAATAATATTCAGGAACGCGGCCGCCTTTTCATCGGTCCGCAGGAGAATGTCTATGCGGGAATGATCGTCGGCGAAAACTCGCGACCCGAGGATTTGCCCGTCAATCCCTGCAAAGTAAAACATCTCACCAACATGCGGAGCCAGGGTGAAGGCAAAGGAATACAGCTCGAGACGCCACTGCGCATGAGTCTTGAACGGGCGATTGAATACATCGACATCGACGAATATGTGGAAGCGACACCGAAATCATTGCGCTTGCGAAAACGGATTCTTGACGCGACCGCCCGGAAGCGCGCCATAGTCATGGCTGCTTAATTCAGCTGATCACTGAGGATTTTCCAGCCGCAAGTTTGCGGGATACGTTTGGCTGCGGTTCGTTTTTGCAAGTCGCCAATCAGCTATCTGTAATCGCACATGTCCCGTCAATACACGCTGCAACACGCGCCGGTATCCACGTCGGTCCACATTGAATACGCCGCTGAGCTCAATGAACAGCAGCTCGCCGCGGTGACTGCTCCGCCGGGATCCACTTCTCGTTATCTCCCGCGAAGCCAGCTATTGAACCTACAGCGTTGTTAATTTGTGTTCGTGCGCGGCACCTGTAGGGGATAACTTCGTAGCATCACCGAACGGTCAAGATCGCGTTGTTACTGGTCACGCTTCCGGCGGCATTACTGACAATCACGGCGAAAAGCGAACCGTTGTCCGCCGCTGTTGTTGATGGAGTCGTATATGACGCCTTAGTCGCTCCAGTAATGTTGACGCCATTCTTCATCCACTGATATTGCAATGGCGTTGTGCCTGCCGCCGTCACGCTGAATTTGGCTGTCTGTCCCGCGTTGACTGTCTTATTAGCTGGCTGTGTGGTGATTGTCGGAGGTATCCTTACCGTTAAGGTGGCGTTATTGCTGGTAACGCTTCCACCGCTGTTACTCACGACTACGGAGAAGAGGCTGCCGTTATCGGCCGCGACCGTGGCTGGAGTGGTGTAGGAAGAGTTAGTGGCTCCTGAGATGTTCACGCCGTTTTTGCGCCATTGATAGTGCAAAGGCGCAGTGCCCGTCGCCGTTACACTAAACGTGGCTGTCTGTCCCACATTGACTGTCTTATT
>QHOX01000148.1 GCA_003219465.1 Verrucomicrobiota bacterium
CGGTTTAACCCTTTAACGATCTAACGTTCATGCCCGCAGCCAACAATTTGCGCAGAGGAATGGTCATTAAATACAATGGCAATCCCGCCATTGTGCTTGAGGTCCATCATCGCACGCCGGGGAATTTGCGCGCGTTCGTTCAGGCCATTATCCGGTATATCAACACCGGCAAAAGCGCCGATGTCCGCTTTGGTTCCACCGACAAAGTCGAGCTGGTCGAGATCGAGCGGAAACAGCTCGAATTTTCTTATAAGGATCGCAACGGCTATCATTTCATGGATCCGGAGACGTACGACACGATCACGCTCGCGGAAAATCTGATCGGCGACGCCAATGATTACCTTGTCGAAAACCTTTCCGTGCAGGTTCTCTACGCGCAAGGCAAAGCAATGCAGATTGAACTGCCTGCCTCTGTAAGCCTGAAGGTGGTCGAATCACCGGAAGGTCTGCGGGGCGATACTGCCAGTAACGTCACCAAACCGGCAAAGCTCGAAACCGGCAAGACCATTAACGTGCCGCTTTTCATCAAGGAAGGCGAAAGGATCAAAATCGACACCCGCACCGGCGCCTACATGGGACGCGCGTAACGCGTTCGGTTCTGGGCAGCACAGGCTGCCAGCCTGTCATCTCGGCAGCTTGCCGAGATGCTTCGCGCAATCTGCAAACAACGCTTGTTTGCACGTTTCCGGCAAGCTGCCGGAAACTACAGGCCGGCGGCCTGTGCTCCCCTGAAATGCAAATTTCGCTTTTCCAAATCCACCGCATTCTGCGTAATCTGCGGACGATTTGGCGACAAAGCGCAGATCCAAAAAAAAGAATCGCGGCAAGCGCAATTCGAAGCGCGGCCGGAAAGTTGTCCGCAGCGTTGCGCGCACAACACCGAGAAGCTTCATCGCGGCATCCGAGCCGCTTACAATACCCACAAAGTGGGTGAAATTTATTTTTGCGATTTTTCTGCTGCCGATGTGCGGGGTTCTTACACAGACATTTTTCACTGCGTTCGCGCACGCGACTGTGACGCAGCGGTTGTGGGCGGGCGAAGAATTCTGGTTCTTCTCGTTAGGCGCGGTGCTGTGGCTAATAGCTTTTTTCGGTCTGCCACGGCCAATCTTGATCTACGTGTTCGGGCACGAGCTTACGCACGCGCTCTGGGTATGGTTGATGGGTGGTCGCGTGAGCCGGTTCCGCGTTGGTCCCGACGGCGGACACGTCGTAACCAGCAAAGCCAACTTCTGGATCGCGCTGGCACCGTATTTCTTCCCGATCTACAGCATTCTAGCGATCGGGATTTACGGCGCGCTAAGCCTTTTTCTAAACATGCAGCCGTATGGACGGCTTCTTTACGCCGTGATAGGCGCCACATGGGCGTTCCATTTCACGTTCACCTGCTGGATGATCCCCAAGAACCAGACCGACCTCACCGATCAGGGCACATTTTTTTCGCTCGTCGTCATCTATCTGATGAATCTGCTGTTGCTCAGCGTCATGCTTATTCTCGCGTCCCGACAAATCACCTTTGAAAGCTTCGGGTCGGATTTGCTGATCAATCTCGGCAACTTCGCGCAATGGCTATTCGATCTTTTTCAAGCAGTAACACGATAATTGTAGCCGTCGCCCTGTGGGCGACGCATCACGAGCCAGTCTATCTCAGGACCGCGCTTCGCACAGCGAAGCGGCTACACATTTGTAATCACCGCGAACGGCAGCACTGACAATGTGTGCTGCAGCAAGACACGTCGCTTACCATCACGAACGGGACTACAGGTGAAAAAATCGTGTGTATTCCGAAGCGACAGCGTTTCTGGCAGTTCAATGGCGGTATCTTTCCACGCCTCCCCAATCGGTGGAAAGCCGATGCGCGCAGAGAGCCGCGGCGCGATTACCACAATCCAATTGTCCTCGAGTCGCCGAACGAAGCTGACGCAGCATTCTGCAAACGTTCCGCTCGTTTGAACCGGTGAATATTCCCCGCGCTGTAAAAGATGGCCGTGCTCTCTGCGAAATCGCAGCAGGCACTGTGTCAAAAACATCTTGATCCGACCATCCGACCAGGTCTGCATCAGTTCTTCCGGAGTCGCGCTCGACAGTGATTTCAGCATTTGGCGACGCAGGTCGTAGTCGACGGCACGCCGGTTATCGGGATCGACGAGGCTGTAGTCCCAGATCTCAGTTCCCTGGTAAATGTCCGGCACACCCGGCGATGTCAGCTTCAGCAGCGTTTGCGTAAGCGAATTGATCGCCCCGAGCCGGCCAATCTCTTTCGCCGCAGGAAGAAAAATCGGCAGGAACTTATTTCGCGGTGATGAATCCAAAATTTTCGCGACGAAATCGTGCATCGCGGCGTCCCAGTCCTCATTCGGTTGGATCCAGCTTGTGTTAATCTTCGCTTCTTTGAGCGCCTTCGCCATATAAGCTTGAATCCGCCCGGTGTACTCCGGCGTCGGCACAGCCTCCGGTTCGCCATTCGCCTGCATTGGCCAGGTGCCGAGCAGGGTTTGATAGAGCAAGTATTCCTCATTCGCGTCCGGCGCCTCCAAATCATTGACCATCCGTTTCCAACGCTGATTCGCGGTATGCCAACGCTGCAACGAGCGTCGCCAAAGCTCCGGGATTTCTGAAATCGCGACCATTCGCGCACGAACATCTTCGCTGCGTTTTGTGTCGTGCGTCGACGTTGCGAGCAACGTCGCGCGACAGTCGCGCTGCCGATCAAGGTTCCGCTCGTGAAACGCCTCGACGCCGATTCCAAACTGTTGCGGCTCGCCAGCGACTTCATTTAACGCCGGCAACCGGTTGTAGATATAAAACATCGTGTCTTCGAGTCCTTTTGCCATGACCGGCGCTGTGGTCTGCTGGAATTTCAAAATGAAATGCGTATACGCAGCCCGTCCGGCAGCAGCGAGATTTTGGGGCGAACGAAACAGCAACGCGTCGCGCAAAAAATTGAAGATCGATTCCTCCATCGCCGGGTTACGGCGTTTGGCTGCAGCGATCGCGCGCTCGACGATTTGTTCATCTTCGTCGCTTACCGGCTGATCCGGCTCGACGTACGTTCGATAAACGGGAAAGCAAGCAATCGTCTCGCGCACGGCGCGCGAGAGCGCCTCGAGCGTAAAATCTCGGTACCATCGGTCTTGCTCCGATAGACGATCAAGCATATTGCCCAGAACATCGACATCGTTGGCCAGGGCAAGCTTCATCACGAGAAGTTTTTTCGCGTAGAGCACATGCCCGAAAGGAATCGAACGACCGATAAACCGATGAAACGTTTTTGTGACCGCCGTCTCGGCGGAAGAATCGACGAGCAACTGCGTCACGTGGTTAGCAAAATCGTAACCAGTAGTGCCATGAACCGGCCAGTCTTTGCGCAACGTCTCCGAATCGGTGAGAATTTTTTCTGCTACCATGTAGATGGCCCGGCCGTCGCGAGGCAAGGCGATCGCGAGCGCTTTCGCGGAACGCTGCTGAAGTTTGACGAAATATTCACGCGGTAAATACAGGCCGTCAGGATGATCGATGCGAAGTCCGGTGACCGCGCCTGTGCCCACCAATTCAAGAACCAGGCGATGAATGGCGTCGAACACCTTTGACAACTCCACGCGGATGGCTGCCAAATCGTTTACGTCAAAAAACCGGCGATAATTGATCTCCTCAGCTGCGACCCGCCAAAACGCCAGGCGGTATGACTGGGCGTTCAGCAGTTCATCCAGCTTGTCGAAGCTGCGCGGGTCACCCCGCTTCCCATTAATCTGTAGCAGAGCTGTTTCGATCGCCCGTTGCACTTCCGGAGCTTCGGCGCACCGACGCTCCAGTCGCCGCTTAATGATTTCCTTTTCGCGTTCGCGTTCTGCAATCCGCTTCGGGTCGGTCTCAGTGCGCTTCGGCAAATATTCGAGCGCAGTCAAAATGCTTTGCAGTTCCGCGTAAAAATCGTCGTCTTTGTATTCGGCCAGATTTTTTAACGCGACTTCCAGAATGTAGCGATAAGTGCCGGGCGCGATTGGCAATCTGCGTTCGCCATAAAGCAAGTAAAACGTTCCTTCCTCAAAGCGCACCTGCAATTCGCGGCGTTCCAACACGCATCCATATTGGTCGCTGAGAATTGGCAGCAAAACCTTGTCGCGCAGATGAGATGTCAGCGGTTCCCAGTCGATATCGAAATACGGCGCATATTTTGAGCTGGGCCCGTTTTCCAGCACGTCCATCCACCACTCGTTCCGCGAATCGGCAATCCCGACGTGGTTCGGAACAAAATCTAGCACCTGGCCCATGTCGTGCGCCTGTAGTTCCGCGACCCAGGTGTCATAATCCGCCCGCGAACCGATCACCGGATTTAGCTTGTTGTGGTCAGTAATATCGTAGCCGTGGAGGCTGTCCGGGCTTGCCTGAAAATAAGGTGACGCGTATACATCGCTCACTCCTAGCGCGTCCAGATACGCGACGATCTCGCGCGCCTTCGCAAACGTGAACCACCGATTGAATTGCAACCGGTACGTGCAGGCGGGGATGCGTGGATGTTTCGTTCTTGAAGTGTCTTTTGTCATTCCGAGCGAAGTCGAGAAATCTCTTACTATTCACCTCTTCACGCGCGATGCGCGAAAAAATCCGGGATCCGTCGCTCGGCTCAGGATGACACGCTTCGAATCGAAGCGCGTCACATCCGCTCAGGGACTTTAATACCGAGAAGATCCAGCCCGCGCTGCAACACTCGCGCGCTAAGATCAGACAACATCAGACGCGAGCTGCGGGCTGGTTCCTCTGATCTCAACACGGGGCAAGCTTCGTAAAAGGCATGGAAGCTGTTCGCGAGCTCGAACAGGTAATTTGCAAGAACGTTCGGACGAAACCCATTCAACACTTGCGGAACGATCTCCGCGAACTCACAAACTCTTTTGGCAAGATCAATTTCCGCGGGCTCGCTGAGGACGAGCTTGTCAATTTTAGGCGCAACATCGCCTGCTTTACGAAAGATCGAGCGAATTCGGACATACGCATTCTGCAAATACGGCGCGGTATTCCCGTGCAGCGAAAGCATCTTGTCCCACGAAAAAATATAATCTGTCGTCCGAAACTGCGAGAGATCCGCATATTTCACGGCACCGATGCCGATCTTCTCCGCGATGTTGTTCTTTTCCTCCTCACTCAGGCCCGGATTCTTTTCGTCGATGATTTCGCGGGCGCGCCTGCACGCTTCGTCCAGAAGCTCGCGCAGAGGAACATTCTCACCCGAGCGCGTCTTCATCAGTCTGCGGTCTTCCCCGAGCACGCTTCCAAATACGATGTGGCGCAGATCGGTGGTGTAACCTTCTCGCCGGGCGATCGCGAAAATTTGTTTGAAATGCAACGTCTGCGGGGCGCCGACGACGTACCAGATCGTGTCGGCTTTCAACTCGTTGAAACGATAATCGACCGTGGCGAGATCGGTCGTAGCGTAATTGAATCCGCCGTCCCGTTTGCGAACGATCAGAGGCTTATCAGCCAATGCAGAATCGTCGTGGAAGAACACGACCGCGGCCCCTTCGCTGATCTCGGCTATGCCGGCCTTGAGCAGGCGATCTACCACGCCGGGTAACCGATCGTGGTAAAAACTTTCGCCGCATTGCAGGTCGTAACGGACGTCGAGCAGCCTGTAAACGCGCTCGAAATCCTGCATCGACAACGCGACGCATTCGTTCCAAATATCGGTGTTTTCCTTGTCACCAGCCTGCAATTTGACCAGCTCCTGACGGCAGGCTTCACGAACTTTCGGATCCCTGCTCGCTAGTTCGTGCGTTTCTTTGTAAACGCGCACAATCTCGGCCAGCGGATTGCGCTGCAGCGCCTGTCGATCCAGGAGATTTTTCCACCCCCAAATAACCATGCCGAACTGTGTTCCCCAGTCGCCCAGGTGATTATCACGAATCACTTCGTGCCCAAGAAATTTACCGACGCGCGCCAGCGCGTCGCCGAGCACCGTGCTGCGGATGTGACCGACATGCATCGGTTTCGCCACATTGGGCGACCCGAAATCGATCACGATGCGTCGTGGTGATTCTGTTTCGGCGACACCGAGTCGCTCATCTCGCAAGATGTCGAGCGTCTGTTTTTCGAGCGCGGCAGGTTGCAATGTGAAGTTGATAAAGCCGGCACCAGCGACAGCAGGCGGTTCGGAGAAATCGCTAACGTCCAAATGTGCTACTATCTTTTCTGCCAGCGCGCGCGGATTTTCACCGCGCTGTTTGCCAAGTACGAGAGCAACGTTGGTCTGATAATCGCCAAAGCGCGGATCGGTCGCCTGCGTCAATTCGCCGGCTTCGGGCAAGCCGGCGCGCGGCAAAGCGTCGGAAAGCCTTTTCGCTAGCAATGACTGGAACGTTTGCATTGGACAACCTGTTGCCGCTTCCCTGTGGGAAGCGGCTGCAAAGTTACGAGCGTTCGCGAAAGATCGACAAAATTTCGTCAGCGGATTTCGCGCTGGCGAGGCTCTCGCGCACAGAGCGGTCATTCAGAAACTTCGCTATGGAAGCGAGCGTGCGCAGGTGCGTTTGAAATTGATTTTTGGGGACGATAAAGAGGACCACGAACCTTACTGGCGCGTTATCCAGCGCGTCGAACTCGATCCCTTTGGTGGACCTTCCAAATGCCGCCACCACTTCGTCGAGCCGATCGGATGAACAATGGGGTATGGCAATTCCAAATCCGATGCCCGTGCTCATGGTCTCCTCCCGTTGCCTTAGCGCGGCCAGAATTGGCTCGCGATCCGCGGGCTTAATTTTTCCCAGACTAACTAGCAGATCGATGAGTTCAACAATAGCCGACCAACGCTCCGTAGCTTTCATCTCGGGAATGATTTGCTCGGCAGAAAGTAAATTAGCGAGGGACATGCGGATGTTCCGTGCGGGAGGCCAAGCTTAGCGGCAGTGCATGGCTTGACAAGCGTGTTTTCCGGGAGCGCAGGCCCTAGTTGTGTTCCCGAATCTTGTAACTTAAACGCCGCGAGAGCAGCCACCGCACACCGAACATGTCGATGGTGGCGCGCACGGCACGATTGCCCAGACCGTAATTGGTTTGCCCAAACCGCCGGGGGCGATGGTTCACCGGAATTTCCACCAGCCGGTACCCTGCGTCTTTGATCAGCGCGGGAATGAAGCGATGCATCCCCTTGAACGGAACCAGCGCGCTGACGCATTCGCGCCGCATTGCTTTGAGCGTGCAACCGGTGTCGCGCACGCCGTCTTTTGTGTAACGACTTCGGACCGCGTTGGCGATCCAGCTGGTGAGCCGTTTCACAACCGTGTCCCTGCGCTGCGCGCGATAACCACAAACCAGATCAGCGCCGCGTGCAATTTCAGCGATCAATTTTGGAATATCGGCGGGATCGTTTTGCAAATCCCCGTCAATCAGAACGAGGATTGCCCCGCGGGCGGCTTGCAGCCCGGCGTAGATCGCGGCGCTTTGACCGGCATTTTTTTCGAAACGGATCACTCGCACATTCGGTGCCGCTTCGATTCGCTCTACGGTGTGATCGCTTGACCCGTCATCAACAAAAATGATTTCGTGATCAACGCCCTTGAGGGCTGCTCGGAGCTCCGCTTCCAGGATCGGAACGTTCTGTTCCTCATTGTACACTGGAACGATGACCGAAACTGCGGGAGAATCCGTCGTATGGGTCACAACACTGCCGAATCCCTTCGGATTCGGATCGCTTTGAAGTTAAGCATTTCCTTAAACGCTGTAGCCGCGTCTCTGTGAGACGCGTGGCGCTTGATTCGTAGACAGATTAGGCCTGCGCTTCGCACAGCGAAGCGGCTACAGGATGCGTCTAAGCTACTTCTCATAAGGGCAGTGTCCGATAACCTCGACAGAGGAACACCTGCCAAATCCGTATCACCTTTCCGTAGCGCGACACTTCGATTGTCCCCACCGGTTCACTGGATTGAAATGCGGCCTGGATGTTGTGAGGCACACGTTCCTTTTCTCCTGCTCTGACGAAAAGCGCATCGCGTCCGACGAACAAATTGATGCCGTTCTCTTCGGTGTAAACCTCGCCCTCCGGTCGTTCCGTGCCAGGTTTTAGCTCGACGAATTGATCGTAGCGCGGCCAAAACGAGAACTGATTCACCATGTCTTGCGATTCGGGAATGTAAGCGGGCGGATGCCCCGGGCCTTCCACTCGTTTGTCGCGCAGATAAAACGAAATTTCCGACGCGCGATCGCGAGCGTCAGCAATGAGAAAGAGTTTCTCGCCCAATTGCGCTTCAAGATTGTTGCGCATTTTTTCCAGCGCCGCGGTCGCGCTTTTCCATCCGCGCATCCGGTCGCTCGGATCGCTCCGCGAAAATTGATAACCTGTGACGCGCAACAGATCCGTGTCCAACGCGACCAGGCTCATGATTAATCCAAGAACCACGGCGACACCGGCGCATGAATGTAAAAGAACACTTGCCTGGAGCCGTTCCCACCAGAAATACATCGCCACTAATCCAAACCCGAAAAAAGCAAGCCCATCCCAATTCGGCGCGGCGCTCTTGTTAAGCGACAGGAGCAAATAAAAAACAAACACTGGCAAGCCAAACCACATCAGGAACAAGATTTTGAATTGATGATTTATCCGGTGCCAACTTGCGATCACACCCCACGCTAACCCGAGAAACAGCAGGGGCGAATACACGATGAAGTGCTGACCCAGAAACGAGAGCACCTCGACCGGATGAAAGCCAAAGCCGCGGTCGAGATTCCCGCGTGAGCGCAAATGCGCCAGGGTGATCCAGGCGTGCTGCGCGTTCCAGACAATCGGCGGAATTGTGCAAAGAATGAAAATCCCGATCAGCAAATACACGCCGGGGCGTTTGAATTCCCGTCGTAGCCGTGGCACGAGCGCCAGAACAAGTAACACCGAAATCAATTCGAACGCATTCGTGTATTTGCAGAGAAATCCCAGTCCGATCAGCAAACCCGTAAGCGGCCAATACCACGAGCCCCAAAAACGTTCGGGGTTTTCCACGGCGAGCCAGAAGGTGAACATCGCCGCCATCCAGAAGAAAATCGACGGCGCATCGATCGTCATCAGGACCGCGCCAATGTTGAAAATCGGTGTGGCATTCAAAGCAATGACCGCCCACAGACCAGCGGTGGCGCCGAACAAACGCCGCGCAAAATAGAACAGGAGCAGACTTGTGGCCGCTGCGAGCACAGGACTGAAGAAGCGAACACCAAACTCGGTCGCGCCAAAAACCGCGGTGCTCGCGCGTATCGCGAAGGCGATCCCAGGTCCCTTGCTGAAGTAAGCGGGCGCCAGTCGCTCCGACCACATCCAGTAATGCGCTTCGTCAAAGGAAAGGTCTGTCGTTGCCAGAAGTGAAAAACGAATCGCTGTCAGCGCAGCGACAAAAAGCCAGACTACGCGCGTTGTGCTCATGCTTCAGGCCGAAACTCTTTAGCTTGACCAACGATCAAGCTCGGATGCTGCGCAAACACATCTGGTAGCCATTTTCGCGCCGCGATTCTCCAGATTAACTCAAAGAAGCCAAGCAGAATCAATGCTTCACCGATTCCGAGAAAGAGCGTCGCCATCACATCGCTGGGCCAATGCGCGCCCAGGTAAATTCGCGAATATGCAATGGCCAAAGTGACAAACCAGTACAGCCAGCCGCGGCGCCGGTAAGACAAAGTAAAATACGTCGCGACAATCGTGTTGTTTACAGTGTGTCCCGACGGGAACGATGGTCCCGAGCTAGTGCGATCGGACGAATCAGAAAACCGAGTGGTCGGTTTCTTGAAGAGGGTAAGAAACTTTGGACGCGCTTTTTGCAACTGCACCATGCGCACGGTTTGTACATGTTTCGGTCGGTGACGGGACACGGCCGATTTTAATGCGCTGGTGACCAATCCCGCCATTGCCAGAGAGATGACCAAACAGATGACGAACGCGCGTGCTTTGAATCCGCCGAAAACGAGCGCACCAATTCCAATTGCAATAATGAACGGCCTCCAAATCTGCGAATCGCTCAACCCCGCCATGAACAAGTCGAGCACCGGACTCGTCCATTGTTGGTTGATCAGGTGAAAAAGAGACTGGTCCATGCGAATAGGGATCAATCGGATCTAAGGTTTACTCGCTAGCCGTCTAATAAACAAACGTGGTCCAATGACGAAGCACGAATGACGAATGACGAAATAAGCTCGAATTCTCGAACAACGAACATGCGATCGAAGGTTTACCATTGCTCATTTGGATTTCGTCATTCCTTCGTCATTCGTCATTCGACATTCGTCATTTCTATGACGTTCGCAGTCTTGTCGGTTCTCGCCGAGCCGCCGCCCTCAGCCAAAGACATTCTCGATTCAGTTCGCATGATTGAGTCGCGCCAGCAGATCGATCTGCAAGGGCAACTTCGTCAGGATGACGTGGTTATTCCGTTTCGCCTGGTCCAGAATGGGCCCCTGATCCGGTATACATTCACAAATCCGGATGAGACTCTTCAGTTGCGGCTCGGCGAAAACAGCTCACGCCTCGAGCTCGTAAGCGACGCCGGAACGGAAAAAGTAGGCGCTTCGAAGCTGCAGGAAAAAATTCGCGACACAATTGTGACGTACGGCGATCTTGCATTCAAATTTCTCTACTGGCCCACCGCACGTCTGTTAGGCGAGGAAAATGTCCGCACCCGGAAATGTTGGAAACTGCAATTACGCGCACCCTCGCGCGAGTCGGCGTATTCGAACGTGTTGCTGTGGGTGGACAAGGCGAGCGGCGCTCTGATGCGCATGGAGGGTTACGATTGGAATGCGCAACTGATCAAACGTTTTGAGGTAGTGTCCGCGCAAAAAATCGAACGACGCTGGTTCCTGAAACAGATGCGCGTCGAGCAACTCCAGTCCGGCACGAATCACGTCGAGGCGCGCGCTTATCTGGAGATTAAGAGATAGGCCGCCGTCCTCTCCCGAAAGCTTTCGGGAGTCGGCGCAGCGCGCCACCACGATCCTAAGCGAATGGGAAACGGAACGCGCTAACGCGGCTGATGCTGATCGGATTTCGCGCCGCTTACAACAAGCCTGCGACCGAGGAATTCCTTGTCGTGCAATTCCTCCACCGCGCGTTTCGCTTCCTCGACGGTTTGCATTTGCACAAATGCAAAACCTTTCGAGCGCTGGTTGTGCCGATAGCTTACCACCTCTGCGTTTTGCACGTGTCCAACGCCGTTGAACAATTCGAAGAGATCGCTCTCAGTGGCGTCGAACGACAAATTGCCAACGTAGAGACGTGGCGATGTGACTTCAACCCGTTCTGGCTTGCGCGCGGGTCGCGATGGCTGCGCGCCATTGCGCGGTTGTGTCGCCGCTTTCTTTTTCTCGCCGCCGTTTCCGAAGAATTCGGCAACTCGCTGCCAAAATGTCTTCTTCTGCGCCTTCGCCGGCTCCTGTGGTCCCCTGACGCGTTCGTAATTTCCTCTGCGCCGGCCCCCACCGCGCGAGCGGCGTGGGCGTCTTCCGGATGAATAAGAGTTCATGTTGATCCTTAACTGTTTTCCAATTGTCAAAAGGGCGGAGCGCCCCGAAAAGGCTCGGGACACCGTCCGTAGCGCGCGACTCATCAAGAGTCGAGTCAAACTTGTTGCAAGCACTCTGCGGCGCCGATGGAAACTCCGCCTCGTCATACCGGGAATAGACTCGTCTCAAAGCACAAGCCGGCGCACTCAACCAACGAAACAGTGATGCTGCGAACGTTTGCAGCATCAGCTCAAGAAATCTGAATCGTCGTAGAAACCGGACGCTCGGAAGATCGAAGGAGATTCCCGACATCTCGGGCTCATTATGGATTGTTTACGACGACATTGCAAGTCAGACGCGTCGGCCTGCCTCTCGAATCCAATCGTCGCGCAGTGAATATGCTCGTGATTTGAGATACTCTCGCGGGCGCTCGCCGCGAATGGGCCTAACAAAATAGCGCAATTCGCGTCGGCCCAGCCGCGGTTCGTAGCCAAACTCCGGCATCAGATCGCGGCAATGCCATTCCACCCAACCGATCTCATCCTTGGAAAGCTCGCGTTCCCAACGGGTCACAGGTTCGGTGCTGATTTGCGAAAAGTTTATGCGCGCCGCAGAGTTGCCGCTCCATAACCGACCTATTTTCGTCGGCGTCAAAACTGTGTCCGGATCGAAGGCGATCTCGAGGTATCCGCAAACTTCTTCCATCGTTCTGGCTGGTTCACGCACCAGCCGTTCGTACTGGACGACGAGCCCGGGAACTTCCGCATCGCGGACGCGCCTGGCCAGTTTCGCAGCGACCCGCCAATGCGCGATTACGTAGTAAGTCGAGAAGCGTCCGGTTTGCCGCGTTTTCTCCAGCGCAATTTGCGCGGCGAGAATGGCGCGCGGGTCCCGCAGTGTTATCAGAATTTTTGCATGCGCGAACCGACTGACGATGGCGCTGACGTGATTTCGATTAGCCGGAGTTTTCTCCACCCAGCGCGCAACCGTATCAAGCGAGCGCACAAGCGTCGCCGCGTACGCTTTCACCATGAGCACGAGCAAATCCTCCCGCGCGTTCGCAGGATCGAATGCCGCGCGTTCAAACGTCTGGAGAAATTTCTCGCGCGGAAATGTCGCGTAATTGCGTTTGCCCCATTTGCACGGGCCGCCGAACAGCACGTTGGAGAGCGACTGTTTGGTCAGATAGTCAAACTGCGCCCGGCGGCCGCGCGGCGCATATTTGGTCAGGACCGTAGGGAAATAGGCTGTTTCCTCGGGTAACACGAGCAGTTCAGGATGACTGTCGAGCAACGCCACCAACAGCGTGGTGCCCGATTTTGCCTGGCCGGCAATAAAACAGGCGCGCTGCTCCAACGGCAATTTGGAAATCACAAGCGGAGATTACAACAGCTACAGGCGAAATGGTAATCACTGCCGCGCGAATAAAACGGCGTCCAGAGGACTGCCCGCCCTACCCACAGACTGCGTGGTGTGGGCGGTAGGGCGCGTCACTCCGTGCGCGCCGTTCTTTGGATACGTAGAAACCACTCGACGAATTTTGGCAAACCTTTGCTCAACTTCATTGTCGGATTGTAGCCCAGCAATTTCCTGGCCTTCGATATGTCTGCATATGTCAGCGGCATATCGCCGGGCTGCTCTGGTAGCTCGTTAATTTTTGCTTTTTTGCCCAGCGTGTTTTCGATCGCAGAGATTAGGTCTTTCAGCTGAATGGTTTGGCTTTCGCCAAGGTTAAACATGTCGTACACCGGGCCGTCATAATCGAGCGCGGCCATCGTGCCCTGAATGATATCATCAATGTAGGTGTAATCGCGCCGCGTGGTGCCATCCCCAAATTGATCGATCGGTTGGCCAGCATGAATGCGCCGGGTGAATTGATGAATCGCCAGATCGGGACGCTGCCGCGGGCCGTAAACAGTAAAATACCGCAGAGCTACGACGCGGATCTGGTAAAGGTGCGAGTACGTCGAGCAAAGAAGTTCGCCGGCAATTTTTGTCGCGCCATATGGACTGAGTGTCTGGGTCAGCTGTTGATCCTCAGAAAATGGGACGGTCTTTGAAGCGCCGTACACAGACGAGCTCGAAGCGAAGATAAATCGCTCAACTCCTGTCACCCGCGCCGCCTCGAGAAGATGCAATGTCCCAATGACGTTCGTGTCGTAATAAAGCCGCGGGTATTGAATGGAGGGCCGAACGCCAGCGCGCGCAGCCAGGTGCACAATCGCGTCTACTTTTTCGCGGTGAAACACAGTTCGCACCGAGTCGCTCTCGCGAAGATCGACGTGGCAAACGGTTACGTCTTTTGCGAAATCAGCAATGTTCGCCTGCTTGATTTGCGGATCGTAAAAATCATTGAAATCGTCCAAGATGACGACTTGATGCCCGACGGCGAGCAGCTTCTCAACGAGATGTGAGCCGATGAAACCTGCGCCGCCTGTGACGAGAATTCGCATACGGCAGGAAGTTGAACCACGAAGGACACCAAGTGCACGAAGAAAATTGTAGGGCGTCTGTGTCAGACGCCTGGCGTTTCGCAGAAACGCCCTACAGTTCAAAAATCACGCCAGTGCAGCAGCAAATAAATCCAGTTTAGCGCGAGCGCAGAGATGACTGAGACACGCAAAAATGTTTTCGCGCGCTGCGTCGAAAGATGGATCCGCACTCGTGACGTGCCCGCTATGAGTGTTGCAAGCGCGTATACGTCGAACCCAATGACACCGCAAAGAACCGCGAACACGAATGGGTTCCATTGCAATGCCGCTAGAAAGTGACCGTGAAAGAATTGGATGCCGCATCGCGTCATTCCGCACGTGACGCACGGCAGATTGGTAAGATCGTGAAACACACAGTGCGGCCACGGCAAACCGAGCGTCAACCAGACAGCTGCAAAGCCGAGCGATAAAACCGAGGCGCTCAACCAAATTAACTCGTGGTCAAGTTCGCCCGGAACAAGCCGCCGAACAGAAAACTGCATTTGCTAAGCATTAATGGTGCAATCCGGTCCAGGCGCCCACTCCAAACATGAATAGGACGACCAATCCGCCGCAACAAACTATCAGCGGAAGGGAAACGGCCAGAACGGCGCGGCCGGTGTCGGTTTCATGAGCGCGTGCCAACCCGATACAATAACAGACGAGCGACCAAACGAAGGAAATCAATCCACCACAAAACGGTATGATCTGCAAAGGGCCAGTGGAGCCGTGAGTAAATGCCAGGACTCGGAACGTGGTTTCAAACGGCTGGTTAGCGCCGCCAACGATCATCAAACAGAGATGCACGATCGCACTCCAGATGAATAGAACGATCACGATGAACAGAGGCAGCAAAATTATCATTGCAACCGAGCCGATGCCCATCCCAGTCATTACGGCAAGACTGTTATTCTTATCCGCAAACAAGCCGATGGATTGGAAACCGAGCGAGAATAGAAACTGCACGATCCCGCCTAGGCACCCGCCGATGAGCGCGTAGATGAGCGGCTCGCCCAGGCCGCCTTCGCGCTTCATCACACTGAATGCTTCGGCTGGACGAGTAAGCACCATTGTCAGTGTCTCGATGAACGCGTTGAAAAATCCGCGCTCTTGCCGGTGCTCCCACGGCAGACCGGGACGCCCCGCGACAATTGTTGACGTCGGAACTGCGCCAGGTTGGACGGGCGGGACGCCAAGTGCAGCGGTCCCTCCGAACTCCGGGAACTGCGAGAGCGGCTGCCAAGTTGCCATACCCTCGCGCCAGCCGATGTCAGTTGGCGCAAAGCGGCCAGCGCTCAGACCTTCGCGAACTTCCTGCTCGGAGAAAACACCCAGGCTCGTTGTGCTCCGATTAACATGAATCATCGCCATAATGCCTCGTTTTACTGAAGCACGATTCTAAAGTCAATGCGCGGTGATCTATAAAGGCGAAGCACTGTCGACGGCGATAAAGCGAAAGCCTGCGTGAGCACTTGGCAGCTCGAAATGAGGTGGTACGGTTCCCAACAATGACAAGTCCGCAGGTAAGCTACGTCGAGGTGAGTACCGCAGATGACCCGCGCACGGTGCAGCAATGGAAGGACAAGATGATGGCGCAGATGAAAGATAAGATCGAAGCTGAAACTGGGGCTAAGGACATCCGCTTCTCCGCCCGTCCACTTACGCAATCAATTCCCGGTCTTGTAATGGGTATCAAATGGGAAGTGCGTGCAGACTTCTAGGCCTTACGCGTATTAAGCGAGTGATTTATCGCGCGCCTGTCTCGACCGCCGATCAGTTTTTTAAAAAGGCTGGGCAGTTCGTATTGTCACCCCTACGGGCTTTTTGGTAGCGGAAGTTGTCCTCGTTTTTCAAATTATCCGGGCCATTCCGAGCCTTCAAGGCCTCCACTCGCCGTCGAGCGTCTGAGCTGCGCTTGTAATCGCCCGTTACTGAGTAAACGTCGGCTAAGGACGTCCAAGCCTCAACGAAATCCGGTCTAATTTGCACAGCTCGCTGAAGAGCCGGTATCGCAAGCGAAAACTCTTTTTGACTCTCGTACGTCAGGCCAAGAATGAACCACGCAAATGAGTCGGCCGGTTTTAATTCAGTCGCTTTCTTGCAGGCGTCAATGGCCTTGGATGGTTCGCTTTCGTAAACAGTCATACCCAAATACATCCACGCATCACCATTTCTGGGATTTAGGTCCAATGCACGTTGATAGTTTTGGCGAGCGCTATCGTTGTCTCGCAGCATTCCGTAGCCTCTTCCCAGCCCCAGAAAAACGGCGTCACTCCGGGGAAATTTGTGTGAAGCATTTGTAAACGCTTCAACTGCAGTGGAACCGTCCTTACGAACAAGGGCTTGTGCATCCTTAATCACATCAGGATCTCGGTCCGGTTTTCCTTCATCGCCTTTTGATTTAGTGCCACTGATAACACCGCCCGTGAACGCGAGCATCAAAAGCCAGACGAAGCCTGCGATGAGGTAAACCCAGACAACTGCCGTGGCGGCAACCCTCGTGCCTTTCTTTTCCACCTGCGGGGCTCCGAACCGATTAGCGCCCTTACTCCCCCGAACGAACAACAAAATCAAACCAAAGATTAACAGGCCGAAAATGCCGAGTGTGCCAAGCGCGACATCGGCGTCACTGGGTGAGTCGCGTATGGGCGTCCTCGCAATACGACCGGCCCAAACAGCCATCAATAAGGCGACGAATACCCAACCACCTGAGTGGTTAAAATCGTGCAGTCGTTTTGCTGCCTGCATACTCATTCCCCAAAAAAAGAGCAACACAGCGAGAACCCATCCGACGATAACGACAGTCACGGTAACTCCGGCGATGACTGTTCTTCCACGCGTCAATCCAAATGCGAGCGGGCTCACAATCACAAACATTAGAACTCCCCCCACCGTCCAGATTAACGCACTCCGAACGATGAATTGAGCGCGGTCAATCCGGCCCCGGGGCAGCAAATAATCCCTCGTAATCCGGATTGGCTACCCGTCGCGGGACGGTGGCGATGCTGCGGCTGGAACTTCAGAGCCAGTTTCGTCGGGCCGTGGCGGCAATGGCGGAGGGGAAGGTGGCGGTCGGGACGATTTCGCACCCAGCGCAGCGAGTTCTTGGAACTGCGAGAGCAGTTGCCAAGTCGCCATCCCCTCGCGCCAGCCAAAATCGCTTGGAGCAAAGCGCAAGGTGCGGAGGCCCTCGCGAACTTCTTCCTCGGGAAAGACACCCAAACTTGTTCCGCCCCGGTTAACGTGGATCATCGCCGTACGCGCGCGTTCTAGTCAAATGTGACGTGAAGCGCAAGTTAATAGCGCGGTTTTGCGCTCGTGAAAAGGTTGAAGCGTTAAAGCGTCCTCTCGTGTCATGTTGAGCGGAGCGAAACATCTCTGGCTCTCGCCCTGCGGCAGATGACACTCCAGAAATGATCAGAGACTCTTCGCTTCGCTCAGAATGACAAAGGACAGAGCCGACGCTTCAACGAGACTCATCCACTGCTCGCCAGAAATACCAGGCCGCAACGGAGCGATAGGGGCGCCATTTCTCGCCGTGCTTCATCAGTTGTTTCGGCGTGGGAAGTTTCCGTTGGCGAAAAGTTTGGGCGAAGCCCTTCTGCACCCCGTAATCGGCGACTGGCCAGACATCAGGCCGGCCAAGATCAAAAAGCAGGAGCATCTCCACAGTCCAGCGCCCGATACCACGCACTTGCGTAAGACGCGCGATGATCTCGTCATCGTTCATTCGGAGAAGGGCACGTCCGGATGGCACCGTGCCGTCGAGCGTCTTCGCCGCGAGATCTTTTATTGCTGCGGTTTTGGAACGCGAAAGACCAGCGGCGCGAAGCTTCTCATCCGGTGTGACAAGAACTTTAGCAGGGTCGAGCCATTTCGTTTTTGGATAAAGCGCGCGGACCCGGCCCCAGATTGTTGCGGCGGCTTTCCCGTTTAGTTGCTGGTAAGCAATGGATTCCGCCAGCGCATCGAACGGGCGGATCGTGACAGCCGGCGTGATTTCATATCGCCGCGATCGTTTGATTAACTGCGCCATGTGCGGGTGACTTTTCGAAATGTGCCGATGCGCGAGATCGCGATTCATGGTGCGGAGCATAAATAAAATGACGAATGTCGAATGTCGAATGACGAACTGTTGGGCGTCTGTGTCAGACGCCGTGGCGTTTCACAGAAACGCCCTACAATATTCCGCTTCCTCATTCTTTTGGTCATCTCTTGCCGAGCGAGGGGTTTTCAGTTTCGTGATTCCCATGGATACGCAACTCACTTGGTACGGCCAGTCGGCTTTCAAGATTGTGACCCCGAGCGGAAAAGTTCTGCTCGTCGATCCGTGGCTCTCCAATCCTGTTTTTGAAAATGCGAAAGACGAAATCGCCTCGCTCAAGCATGTCGATCTCATCCTGATTACGCACGGTCATTCCGATCACGTCGGCGACGCGGCCGACATCGGAAAAAAGACGGGCGCAAAACTGGTAGCAACGTTCGATTTGGCCGACGCGATCGTGAAACATCTGGGTTATCCGGCGGAGCAGGCGCAAACGGACACGGTCGGTCATTTTGGCGGCGAACTGACGCTGCTGGATGGCGAAGTGAAAGTCGCGTTCGTTCGCGCGCATCATGGATCCGGTGTCGCCGCCGATGATCGATACGGGCTGCGCCATGGCGGCGCACCGGGAGGTTTTGTGATTACCATTCGCGGCGGGCCAACAATTTATCACACAGGCGATACAGATTTGTTTTCCGACATGGCGCTGCTCTCACTGTTTCACGACATCGACGTCATGCTCGTTTGCATCGGCGACCATTTTACGATGGGACCCGCTCGTGCCGCAGAAGCAGTAAAACTGGTGAAACCGCGAACAGCGATTCCGATGCATTACGGAACCTTTCCGATTTTGACAGGAACGCCCGAAGCATTTGAGCGCGAACTGAAACAGCGCGAGGCGGAGGCGGAACTGCGTGTGATGAGAATCGGCGAGACGATTTCGCTGGAGCGGGTTAAGAAACCTTGAGGCGTCACAGCGATGTGTAAATCGTTTTATCCGTCACAATTAACCGTTCGGGATGTTCCGATCAGCGGTCGGTTCATACGGTCACGGAGGACGATCACATCGAATCGGAATCAAAAATGTCGGGCTTGATAACCACCATGACCTCACCGCAACTGGTTTCTCCAGAAAAAGAGTCCTTAGGACGACGCATCCCGAAGGCTCTTAGCAGTGCCGCAACGAGACTGGTCGATTCGTTGAAGGTCAATTCGGTCTCTGAGAGCTCCGGCATAACCGCCGCGTCGTAATCAAACGGCGTAACGCATACAGCGGACCGTTACCAGTGCCGCGTGCTATTCAGGAGAACCAGGCCGAGCTGTGACTTGTTTTAGACCTTGTAGGGTGAATTCGCTGTCTGCATAGGTCACGCCGCGCTTGATGCGCGACCCGGTTATTTCGGTCACGGTGCCGCGCGGACCGTAAACCTTGAGATCGGCAGGGAGAGAGTCGTTTCCATCGAGCAGAACACGCGTGATATTGATGCGACGAAGAACCTTGCCCGAATTGTCATATTTCTCGATTCGCAGCGGAACGAGCCGGCGAGGATCTACCCAGGTTTTCACACTGGAATACGAGGAGCTGTGGCCTTTTCCGGGTTTCGATTCGAGGATCTGACACTGAATATTATCGATCGCTTCGGTTCCGACGATTGCCTGCTGAGGCCAGCGGAAAGGATTATCGATTATGTCTTCATAGGAAAGATCGCTGCCGAAAAGCGCTTGATTCATTTGTCCCGACGCGATTGGCCTAACGGTATTCGGAGGAGCGAACGTGGTTCCGCTGAATTTTTCGCCAGATCGATGAAGTAAAACCGCTTCGCCTTTACGTTCTTTCGGAAACAGAACCTGATAGACGATATCGCCGGTGATATTCGACACGCGGGATTTAATTTGAATTTGAAGTATTTGGTTTTCCCCGCTCCCGATCTGCATTCGCACGCGGACAAATGTTGAACCCTCTTCTTTTGCGCGCAGAGCGGCTGCGAGATCAGAGGCCGACTGTTCCGCCACGGCAAACGCGGGCACCGCAATAAGAGCGACACTAATGGCGGCGAAGCAGCGGCCTGTGAAGTCAAGAGTCATAAAATAGTTTCGACGAGCTCGTTTTCCCATTGTTCATCCGTGTAAGGCCAGGCTGGGTGCTACTCGTGAGCTCCGCCACGCCGGATAAAGTCCGCTCAGAACGCCGACAAACACCGCGATCGCAACGGCCTCAAGCATCAGGTTGGTCCTTAAGTCCGGTTCGAGCATGCCGCGCAGAGCAGGCGCCATTTTCAGCAATTGAACACCGATGATGCCCAGGAGCACACCGATAATGCCGCCGAGGAATCCCAGTAAGGCCGACTCCCACAAAATCATGCGCACGATCCGGCTGGGTCTCCATCCCAAGGCAAGCAAAACAGCGATCTCCTGCTTTCGCTCAAAAACACTCATGAGCATGGTGTTCGTGACGCCAAGCACACCGACCAGTATCGCCAGCAGCGACGTGCCCCAGCTCATAGCACTGATCACCCGATAGCCCTCACTGCTCGCAATATGTTCGCCGGCCGGCTCGGCACGCCCTTCCGGAATGAGCCTGTTCATCTCGTCGCACAAGTGCCGAATCCCGGCATCCGTCATGCCGGGAGTGACCCGCACATCGATGGCGCTGATTTGATCGTGATTGCCGGTGATCTGTTGCAGCAGGGGGAGCGAAAGAATCACCGAGCCGTTTTCGACGAATGCCCCACCGTTAGCAATGCCTACGACGGTGAGTTCCTCAGTCTCGATCTGCACCGTGTCGCCGATTTTCTTTTTCAAGATGTCTGCGGCGTTGGTGCCCAGGACAACCGCACGTTCGTTCTGATCATTAGGCATCCGTCCGGAGACGAGCTTGAGATTGTCCCAGGCGAAGCAGCCCCACTCGCGTCCCGACACAATCATCAACTCGGCGTTTTCGATGCCCATCAAATCAACCAAAATCGTACAAGTTGTCGCCACACCGGGGAGATTGGCGATTCTGTCCCGGGTAGATGCGGGAAACGGCTTGGGCGTCAGCGAACCCCGAAAGTTGGAAACGACTATCTCGGTCCCACGTTCTTTCATTCCCGCCGTCCAACTGGTGACCAAACCTCGAGACAAACCAATTAACGCAACAACCGCAGCGATGCCGACGGAAATGCCTAACAATGTTAGGCCGGTGCGGACTGGCCGGCGCTTGAGGCCGCGGATGATGACATCGAGAAAGGTCATGTGATCGTGTAGTTAGAAAGGTTCGCTGGATCGCCGTCGAACACCGCGCGCCCGTCCTTCATTTGGATCGCGCGCTGCGCGCACGCTGCGATGCTCATATCATGGGTGACGAGGATGAGCGTCATTCGACGGTCGGCGTGAAGCGACCGGAGCAGGTCGAGGACTTGGTTAGCGCTTTCACTATCCAGATTGCCGGTTGGCTCGTCGGCCAGAAGCACCGAAGGAGAATTGGCCAGGCTGCGAGCGATGGCGACGCGCTGGCGTTCTCCGCCGGAAAGTTTGGCCGGATAATGATTCACTCGCTCTTCGAGTCCAACGGCCTTCAGTAATTCGAGGGCTCGTTCTTGTCGCTCCGCGCGAGACTTATGATCCTCGAACATCGGAATCTGAACGTTCTCACTCGCAGTGAAAGTCGGAAGCAGATGAAATGCTTGAAAGACAAAGCCGATCTCGTGCGCCCGGTAGGCGGCGGGATCTGGTAAATCGAGCAGTGATTCACCGCGGTATTTCAACGTGCCCTCGCTTGGCTGGTCGAGCGCACCGAGCAGCTGCAGCAAAGTTGTCTTGCCACTGCCACTCGGCCCAACGATCGCCACAAATTCGCCATCCGCGATCTGAAGATCTACGCCACGCAAAGCGTGCACCTGGCCGTCATCAAAATCCTTTATGAGTCCGGTCGCTTCGAAAACGAAGGGCGAAGCCGCTGCCGGTTTCGATGGCGACGATGTTAAGTTCATCTTGAAAATGGAAAAACGCCGGACGGTGGACCGGCTCTTTGAAAGCTACCGGTTCGCGCTCAATGCCGGTTCCCTTTCGACCAATACGCCGTTGCTGGCGCAATCGGCTGTCAGTTCCGTGTAAGGTCGCACCATTGCGCTCCGACGCGAGGATTCGCCAGGCTGCGGATCAGGTCCGGCAACGCTTGTCGATAGCTCATAAATGGAGCCACGTCGTCGGGCCTTTTCGGTGTGAGCACGGAGGTAAACTGAGGTAGCACGCGATGCGGAAGTCCGGCATTTTGATGATGCACGCCGTGGTAAGGTTCATGAAGTAACGTGTAAGCAAACAAATGGCCGAGCCAGCTCTTCGGCACAATGCTTCGGGTAGAGCTATTTACGGTATTGCCGGTCAGGCCAACGTGTTCGATGTATTTGCGCCAGCTCTGAAGATTTGCCGCTATCAATCCCGGGACCAGATACATCCAGAGGAAATATTTCCACACCCCAAAAAAGGCGATTGCAGTCAGAATGACAGTCCAGACACCAACTGCGAGGGCAAGCTCAGCCCAAATTCTCCTTCTCACCTTGCGGCTACGGACTAACGGGGGTCGGCGCAGGAAAACGCGCAAGAAGATCAATGGTGAATAGAACAGGCCGACGCTGAGTTCGAGGAGCGCAGCCAACCGTCGCGCCCAACGCGGCGCTGTGGTGAGGACTAACGGCCAAAGCTCAGTATCGCGCTCGGTGGCAAGGTGCATGTGATGCATTTGATGCACCACCCGATACAGGCTGAACGGCAGGAAACTAAATACGCCGAGGATCACACCATCGAATTCATTCAAACGACGGCTCTTTCGCAACAGACCATGCGAGGCCTCGTGAAAGCCAATCAACAGCCCGTGCATGAGATGGGCGGCCACCAACACGAGCAGCAGCGCCAGCCAAAGCCAGCCACTCCAGACCACAGACCAGAGCGCGACTTCGGTGAGAGCGAGCGAGAACACAAGGGTCTGGAATGCGACGCAGCTCACGTCATGCTTTTTGTGCAGCTCGGGAACGCCTTCGGCAGTTGTCGCTATGTTTGTCATTTCAGTTTGTCAGGACGGCTGTTCGCCTCTCCGGCACGCGGCAAATGTTTTCCACCACTGTCCTGAATAGACGCCCCAGTTCTTCTATTTCAGGTTGTGAAAAAAGATCTTTCCGGAACAGCCAAACCACTTCAAGCGCCTCGCCCAGTTCTGTTATCTCGCATCCCAGATCGAATCGGGGCGTTCCGGTCGAGCGCATCCTTAGCTTAAGTGAGAGCTCTCGAATCTCCACGTCAGGCACGGGGTGGTTTTGTAAAGCAAATCGCACCTCAAAAATGGGGTTGTGTTTTGGCGACGGACGTTCGCCTATTGCCCGGACAAGTTCGGCAAATGGCATCGCGCTTGCAAATGAATCGACTGTGGATTGGTGAACAATTCGTAAATGTTCTGAAAATGGTCGGCCTCGTTCTAGCTGACCGCGCAGCGGCACGACGCCGGAAAAATATCCCATCGTCTCGCGGACATCCTGCCTCGTGCGGTTCGCGACGGGCGTTCCCACTACAATGTCTTCGGCGCCGCTCCACCGCGACAGCGTGACTTGGAAGGCTGCAAGCAAAGTGCTAAAAAGCGTGGCGCCGCTGCGACGGGCCAACTCCCGCACGGGTCCACTGATCTCCGCCGGTAGTTGCGAAATCAATCGTCGCGGCAGAAAGACGACGTCGGCTTCGTCCGGCACACTCCAAAGACGCCGTATGCCCGTGAGGCGCGATTTCCAGAAAGCGATGCGTGGTTCCAGTTCGGCCGATTGCCAGAACGCCCTCTCCGCGGCGCCCCAGGCGCAATAAGAAGTCGGCACTGGCGGGAGCTTATCAGGTCCGCGCATGCGTTGTTGGACATAGGCGGCGCAGAGATCCTGAACAAACACACCCAGCGTCCAGCCATCGGCAATTGCATGGTGAATCGCAAACACCATCAGTTGGTCATCGGGCGCACGGCGAAGCACCTCTACTCTATATAGAGGACCCTGAACCAGATCGAATGGCTCGGAAAAAGTTTGCAGGGCAAGCTCTTCGATTTTCTCAACCGGTGTCTGCGGCGAGATGTCGCAAAAACGCATCACTGGCTCGGCGCGAGCACGGATCAACTGAACAGGTCCGTTTTTTCCCGGCAAAATCGACAGTCGCAACACCTCCTGTCGATTGACCACTCGTTGCAGGGAAGCGACACACTCTTCCGGAGTAATGAGACCCCGAACGTTAATAAGACAGCAAATGTGGTTGGACACATCGCCAGCCGGGGCTGACGACGTTTCCCACAATTCACGCTGTGGCAAAGTCAGCGGATGGAGACAGGCTTCGCCTCTCTCAAGCCATTGCCGGAAACGAGCGCGTTTCTCCTCAGACATTGGGGGTTGCCTCGAGCAGGGGTTCGTCGTCGCCCAACAGCCGGCCGATCTCTTCAGTCGAAAGTGCGTCAAGATCGACCTCGACTGTAGAGGTCGCGAGCTGTGCCACTGGCATTGAGCCATTAGTTGGTGTCGTCGCGGTGGCCGGCGCGGTACCCCCTACATGGCCCGCGATTAACGTTGCGATCTGCCCGATCGTTCGAGCGCGCATTAGACTCGTCGGCGGCAGAGCGACGCCGATAGCCGCTTCCAGCGAGTTCTCGATTTCAACGCCCATCAAAGAGTCGAGGCCCAGGTCGGTGAGCGGTTGATCATTACGCAGCGTCTCTGGCTTTACCCGAAGGACCGATCCGACAACTTCGCGCACGGCATGGGCGATTACAGTTTCCTTTTCCGCCGGCGCTGCGGACTCGATCTTGTTTCGCCAATCACTTACGACACCGGCGCTGTCCTGGTCCTCGACCGCCGCGAAGATGCGCTCGAGCAGCGGATTCCCTTGGATGCCTCGGAAGAATGTTTTCCATTTGGCCCAATCGACTCGAATGGCAGCGACCTGTGCACTACCCGCACGAAGCGAGGACTCAACAATCGACAGCACTTCGCCGGGCGAAAGTTCACTGATACCCTGTTTGGCGAGAAATTCGGCGACGCGTTCGTTGCGCGCGACATAGCCTTCTCCGCCGAGCACACCCCAGTTTATGCTCAAGGCGGGAAGCCCGAGCGCCTGACGGTGATGTGCTAGCGAGTCAAGGAACGCATTGGCCGCTGCGTAATTGCCCTGCGCAGGGTTGCCGAAGATTGACGAAATCGATGAAAACATGACGAAACAATCGAGAGCAATGTCGCGGGTCCCTTCGTGGAGGAGCCATGCCCCAAGTGCCTTTGGGGCGATAACCCTTGCCATCCGCTCGGGGTTGAGCGCAGCGAGCGGTGCGTCGTCGATGAACATGGCGAGATGAAATATTCCGCGAAGGGGTCGAGTGTCGCCGCCGACTTCAGCCAATAGACGCGCGATGTCGTCAGGCGAGCCGGCGTCGGCTTTTACAATTTGAACGGTTACTTTTCGATCAAGCAGGCTGTTAACGAACGCCTCAGCTTCCGACGTGGATGCGCCATTCCGGCTGGAAAGCACCAAATGCCGTGCGCCGCAATTAACCAGCCAGTTCGCAATGACTTTTCCGAAGCCACCGAACGCGCCCGTAATGAGATAGCATCCATCCGACTTGACTTCGAACTTCGATGCGATGGGTTCCCCGCGCCGCGGCACAAATGTTTCCGGGAGCGAAACGACGACCTTGCCGATGTGTTTTCCGCTCGCCATGAGCCGAAAAGCTGAACCGACGTTGTTTGCTGGAAATGCTCGGAACGGCAGCGGACAGAGCGCGCGTTTCTCGACGAGGTCAGATATCTCCGCGAGCATCTCTCTCGTAAGCGATTCGTCGCCTGCGAAGACGGCGTCCATCGCGACAACGTGAAACGATGCGTTGCGCCGTAACGGCCGCAGCGGAATGCGCGAGTTTTGGTAAATGTCGCGTTTGCCGATTTCGACGAAGCGACCGAATTCAGCCAGGCATCCCAGGCCCATTGGAATTGCTTCGCCGGCAAGGGCGTTGAGCACTACATCCACACCGCGACGATCGGTAAGTTCCATCACGGCTTCGGCAAAGTCGCCGCGCCGTGAGTCGATAACGTGTTTTACGCCGAGCGTCTGGAGCAACGTTCGCTTGGCCGGGCTGCCAGCGCTGGCGATGACTTCGGCACCGAGATGATGCGCGATCTGGACCGCGGCCATGCCGACGCCTCCCGCACCGGCGTGTATGAGCGCCGTTTCACCCTTGCGTAGTCGCGCCACATTTTTCAGCGCATGCCAGGAGGTCATGAACACAACCGGAATTGTAGCCGCTTCTTCAAAGGACAGATCGTTAGGAATTCGGCGCACGTCGCTGGCACGCGCGATCGTCTGCGTCGACAACCCGAACACAGCGAGACCGAAGACCCGGTCGCCCGGCCTAACATGCGTAACATCGGATCCGACGGCGGTAACGATACCGCCAACTTCGTCTCCAAAGATGCGCCCATCGGGGGCTTCGCCGGGATAAAGCGCGAGAGCCTTGAGCACGTCGCGGAAATTCATGCCCGCCGCCTTAAC
>QHOX01000272.1 GCA_003219465.1 Verrucomicrobiota bacterium
CGAAATCTCTTTAGACCCGTCGCGTCTCGTCTTCATGGCGACCGAGCCATGGCGTACCGCGGTAAGAATCCGTCATTACCCAGCCGGCACTCGTCAGCGCCCACGTGACCACGGCCTCACTCCACTGAAACGCGGTCATTGAACCCTCCGCCACCTTAGGCATCCACACCAGCAGCAGGAACAGTCCCATCTGCAAGGTCGAAAGTGCCGCGGCGAGCCGTGCACAGATTCCGACGATTAGCGCGACGCCCGCCGCTATGAAGGTAGCACCGGTAAGATACGCCCACGCCACATTCCATGGCAGCCACCCGGGCACCAGCACAGCCGTCGCCTTTAAGTAGGTGAAATGCGCCAGACCAAACGGGATCAAGGCGAGACCATAGAGCGCCCTGGCGATGCGCAGACCGTTCTCGCCTGCGGCGAAACCGAGCCTTTGCTTGTCCCAATCAGTCGCAAACCAGGTGTATAGCACCCACGCCCCTGCGAGCATCACCGCGGTCTGACACGCGGCCCAGTAAACGTCGACGGTGAATCCGCGGGAGAAAGCGGGCAGTCGCAAGAGCAGCAACCAAAGTAGAAACCAAAGAAGCAACACGCGGGCAGCGATTGCGGCGGTGCGTTGCCAGAGCAGCCCGACCCCGGATGCCAGAGAGATGAGGGCGCAGAGATAAACCAACGTCTCGCGGCCAGGCAAACTCTTGGGCACTGGCTGCCACATCACGGTGAAATCCCCCTTGCTTAGGCCCACGATTCCAAGCGCCATCATAGTCGCCGCAAAAACCACCTGACCTACGCTCGCGATCCGCACTGCGCTATCGTGCGAAAAGTTGAGCGATTATACAACTATGTTGTGTACCAGCCAGAGACTCGCGCGCGTCGGATAAAGAATGCCTGCTCGATGCTCGCGGCCGGGAAACGACGCGTGTGCTCCTTCGACCGGTCTGGGTTCTACAGCAAAAGCTTAAGCGCTCCTAAAGCGGCGACTTAGATGACTACTAGCCTATCTCAACGCGCCGGGCTGCTGTTGCCTGCTCGCGCTTTTTTCGCTTCGTCGATCACGCGCTGCTCGATCTCGCGCGGCATTTCTTCGTAGCGACTGAATTGCTCGGAGTGAACGCCGCGTCCGCCGGTGAGCGAGCGCAGAATACTCCCGTAGCGATAGAGTTCCATCGCGGGAACGTCGGCGCGGACGATTTGAAATCGTCCCTCAGTACCTGTGTCGAGAATTCTCCCGCGACGGCTGGAAAGATCGCCCACCACTTTGCCCATGCAATCTTCGGGAATGCGCACCTCGATCTCGTTGATCGGTTCGAGCAAACAGGGCCGCGCTTTCAAGAATGCTTCCTTAAACGCCCAATAGCCCGCGATCTGGAATGCGATGTCCTTCGAATCCACCGGGTGCATCATGCCGTCGTAAAAATCCGTCTCGACGTCCACGACGTGGTAGCCGGCGAGAATCCCTTCGGCGCATGCCTTCCCGATGCCCTTCTCGACCGACGGCACGAACACGCGGTCCACATTCTGGCCTGAAAGTGATTGGCGGAACGCGATACCGGAGTTGCGCGGCGCGGGCGCGAGCTTGAGCGCGACTTCGGCGAATTGCCCCGCGCCGCCGGTTTGTTTCTTATGTCGATACGTGTGGTCCGCGCGGCCATGAATCGTTTCGCGAAACGGCACACGCGGCTGGATGAGGTCGAAATGAAGCCGGAACCGCCGCCGAAGGCGCTCAGCGATCACTTCGAGATGCAGTTCGCCCTGCGCGGAAATGATCGTCTGATGCAACTCAGGATCGACACGGAAAACAAATGCCGGATCTTCGTTGTGCAGCGTCGCGAGCCCCGCGGCCATTTTGTCCTCTTCACCTGGCGCCTTGGGTTGCAGCGCGGCGTGAATGTTCGGGCGCGGATATTCCGGCACGGGAAGTTTCACCGGATGATTCGGCGCGCAAAGTGTGTCGCCGGTGTGCGTGTTCTTGAGTTTCACCGTCGCGCCAATGTCTCCCGCGCCGAGACGTGACACCGTCTCGCGCGTGTGGCCGTTGAGCAGAAAAATCTGTCCGATGCGTTCGGTGGTGTTGCGGTTGGCGTTGAACAAATCGCCACCGGTGGTGATTTGCCCGGAATAGATCCGGAAGAACGAAAGCTCGCCAAAGTGTTCTTCGTTCATCGTCTTGAACACTTGCAGCACCGGCTCGGTGCCGCCGATTTTCACTTCCAGCTGGGCGCCGCTGCGCCCATCTTCTGCATCGACCTTCTCGCGATCAATCGGCGAGGAACCGTATTTCGCGATGAAATCGAGGAGGCGCCGGACGCCGACGTTCGACGTGGCTGAAGTACAGAAGAGCGGGATGAACGTCTGCGCCTGCACCGCCGCGTGAATGCCCACGCGAAATTCCTCCTCCGACAACGAACCTTGCTCAAAAAATTTGTTCAGCAACGCGTCGTCCGATTCGGCGATGAATTCGATCAATTCACGATGCAGTTGTTCGGCACGCTCTTTCCATTCGCCCGTCGCCGGCTCCTCGCGAAACTTTCCGTTTCCGTCGGTTTCATACGTCACCATTTCGCTGCGCAACACGTCGAGCACCTGGTTGAAGTTCGGCCCGGGATTGATCGGCACATTGAGCGGAAAAACCTTTGGCCCATATTGCGCGCGCGCGTCGGCCAGCACTTCGTCGAAGTGCGCATTCTGTTTATCCACGGCGTTGACCACGATGACTTTCGGGATGCCGCAGTCAGTCGCGCATTGCCACACCCGTTCGGTGCCCACGCCGATGCCGTATTGCGCGTGCACCACCACGAGCGCGAAGTCCGCCACGCGCACTGCCGCAAGCGCTTCGCTGATAAAGTCGAGGTAACCCGGCGTATCGAGGATGTTCAGTTTCTTGCCCATCCACGTGCAATGCAGCAGCGAAGTTTGCGTGGAAATCTGGTGCTGCCGCTCGGTGAAGTGATAATCCGAGACGGTCGTGCCTTGCGCGATGTTGCCCATGCGTCCAATGACGCCCGCGCATGCGAGCATCGCCTCGGTGAGCGTCGTCTTCCCGGACGACGCGTGACCTACGATGGCAAAATTGCGAAGATCCCCTGCAGACGATGTGACCATAAATGAAATTCCTTTCTGCTGCCTCGAATTTGCCGCGGGCGCAAGCTGAAAATCTCCGGCTCGTTGCGCGGGCACTGTGTGTTCGGACATCATGCCCGTCGCGCGCCGAGATTAGATTCCACTGGACCACGTCCGCGAAACAGTCCAAGACCCGTGCGCATGTCCACAGATTACGGAGCAGCCTTCGCAGAGCTACGGCTCGCCGAGGACTTTCGCAGATTACTTCGAGCAGCATTTCGGACTTCGTCATCCGGCTCGGATTTGGTTCGGATTTCGGGCTTCGAGTTTCGTCATTTTCCTCATGAGGCGATAGTCGACTTGCTAAACTATTGCATGTACGCCGACAACTTGATCTTCCTCGCGGAGGACAGGTTGATCACGGATACGGTCGCGAAGTTCAATTGGGACCCGAAAGTACCGTTCGATCAATTCGATGTGAGATCGATTGATAACGCACGGAACGCGACAGAAAATCAGGGGTACAGAGATCGATTCCTGGCTTCGATAAGGGATAGGCTTGGTACAGATGCAGTGAAGGGACAAGCATTGGACCTGTGCCAGGAGCTCTTTGTCGCTGATGGCGCGCGCTCTGACGAAGAAGACGCCGTGCTTCAAAATCTGAGGAAGCTGCTCGAATAGAAGCGGTTATTCCGGCCGTTGAAGCCGGGCCTCAGCGCGGGATACTGATTATTCAGAGTTCCGAAAGACGTTTACCCGCCGTGGCGGGCTTCATTCAAAAGAAGTCCCACTCGAGACTCACATGCTGGCTGAACAA
>QHOX01000149.1:0-1353 GCA_003219465.1 Verrucomicrobiota bacterium
GTGATATTATCCCGACAGATGTGAAATCGCTGACGTCAACTGGGAAGCTCGTCGTCAAAGCGATGCCAAAGACGCGATTTCACGAAATTTATCAGGATTATGTCTGTGGTTGCGTCCTGCGACTGGCGCGAGAGATGTTCGCGTTGCTGCCGATTGATACTGTGGTCGTAACGGCAACCGTAGATGGAATTGATTCGCGCACCGGCCACACGACTGAATTGCCCGTTCTTTCCCTGGCCGCTGCTCGTTCAGAGATTGAGGGGCTTGCTTTCGAACATCTTGACCCTTCAGATGCCCTCGGAAATTTACAGCACCGAGGTGACGTCATGACATCACGAAGATCAGGAGAATTTATCCCGATCATTCCACTGTCTTCTGCGAACGTCGCTCAATCTTCCCCGGAGATGATGGATTTCACATCACTTATGGTTCGCGTGAAGCAATTTCGCGCTGAACTGGGTGCGATGCTGAAACCAGCGGATGCAGAAAGGATTGCACTGACGAGACCGAGCGACTTAACTTCATGACCGCACTCCTGCTGATAGGTGTTCTGGTTCTCGGCGGCGCGTTGATTGTTACGTATTTTCTAAAACGGCGTGTAGAAGGCACCGTGGCGGCCGCCCGGCAACAAGCAGTGAGCGCCGAACAGCAGCGGGATACGGCTATAGCTAACATTCAAGCGGCGTACGAGCAGAAGGTCGCCGAGTTGGACGCAGAGTCGGGACGGATTCGTGCGCAATATGAAGCGGAAGCAAGAAAGATTGCAGACGAAGCGAACTCACGCGTTGCGGAGTTAGAAGCGCTACGAGGCTACGCCGTTCTCAAAGATGCTGAAAAAGAAGTGCAAAAGATCCTTGCGGACGCGGTAGCGGAAGCAACGGCTTTGCGGCAGGAAGCGAAGAGCCTGCTTGATCAAACGCACGAAGCGGCCGCGGAAGAGCGTGTGCGGGCACAACAACGCGTGAAAGAAATTGGCGAGCAGGCGGGCGCTCTTCTCACCCAAGCAACGCGAGACGCCGGGCGAATTGTCGCAGACGCGGAAAAGCGAGCCGAACAAATCGGCGGGGACGCTTACACGGCATTGCGAGACAAACAACTATTGGAGCAAGCAGCTGCAGCGATGCGCAACGTCATCGAAGGATATGGGGACCGCTACATTATGCCGACACATAGCGTGCTGGACGATCTCGCCATCGAATTTGGTTACGATGCAGCAGGCGTAGCGCTCAAATCCGCACGCGAACAATCTCGACGCATTGTGGAACAGGGAGAGGCCGCTGCATGTGATTATGTAGAAGCCAACCGACGAGGGATTGCGATTCGGTTTGTGATTGATGCCTTTAACGGACGGGT
>QHOX01000149.1:1362-19661 GCA_003219465.1 Verrucomicrobiota bacterium
CAATTATGGAACGCTCGAACAGGAAATTCGAGATGCGTTTAGCCTTGTGAACTTCAACGGCCAGGCTTTTAGAAATGCGCGAATCCTCCCCGCTTATCTCGATGCTCGACTAGCCGAACTTAAATGGGCTGTGGTCGTGCAGGAACTCGTTCGGAAACAGCGCGAAGAACAGCGTTATTTAAAAGAACGGCTGAGAGATGAGGAGAAAGCAAGAAAAGAGTACGCGGAGAAAATGCGTCAGGCCGCCAAAGAGGAGGAATTAAGAAAGCAAGCAGTCCAGGAAGCGGAACAGAAGTTTGCAACCGCAACAACGGAGCAGAAAGCTTATTACGAACAAGAACTACAAAGGTTGCGTCAGGAGCTCGCAGATGCAACGCAGCGTGCGCTTACAATCGCACAGCAAACGAAGAAGGGGCATGTGTACATTATTTCCAACGTTGGCTCATTCGGTGAAGGCATTTACAAGATTGGTCTAACGCGGCGTCCGGAACCACAAGATCGTGTTGATGAACTTGGAGGTGCCGGTGTGCCATTTGAATTTGACGTCCACGCGCTGATCGAAAGTGATAATGCCCCCGCACTCGAGCATAAACTCCACAAACAGCTTCTACCGCTGCAACTGAACAAAATAAATTCCCGCAAAGAATTCTTCCGCGTGAAACTAGCGGACATTCACCGAGAAGTCGAAAAGCTGAATGAAGGTCAGGACTTTACTGTCAAGGTTTGGACTGAAAAGGCAATCGCCACGGAATACAGGGATAGTCTCGACATCGAGAATGACCCGCAGAAGAAAGAAAATTGGGTCAAGCGGCAGCAAGCGTTATCGACTCGGCAGCTGCAACTCGATATGTTGAAGTTTCCTCTTCTGTCTAGCCTCGATACAGACGAGGACAAACAAGAAACTTGACCGATCAACCTCATTGAGACCTCTCTTGAGTACGTATTTTAATGAAGTTTGGATTTGCTCGATTGGCTGCACGTAGCGAATTCCCAGCGAAAAGGATGGTTTCCGGGAATTTTCAGCAAATGAAACGCCGGCCTCGTCCGCGTCGAACTCAGCAATAAGACACGAGCAGGAAAATCAATTGGGAACCTTTCCGCGCAAGACGGTGAGCGAATAAGGCGGCAGGTCGTAGAATGAAGATGCCTTTTGCGTAAAGCGCTTGGGCGGGAGACTCCGAATAGGATAACCGTTCGGGCCGTCAGCATGCCATGCGTATTGGGCTCGTGAAAATTGAATTACCTCAACCGCGTCTATAAAACTCGCTGGCTGCTTTGCGCCGAGAACCCTAAACTGCACGTTGAGTCGCGCGACGCTGGTGGGACTTTTGTTGATCGCAAGCAGCGACCACTGTCTATCTGGTCGGTGCACGGCATAGACGGTGACGACAGGCGACGATCGTGGCTTCGTCTGTTCGACGGTTACAGGAAAAATCTCGTGCCGCTCGCTTACGGGTTGCGCTTACTGGCTGCATCCATTCTTTTGTAATGAGCTGAGCGGCGGAGTAGGCAGAGAGACGATTCAGTCGGTCATTTTTTGGGTGTAGCTGAAGCATCATGAGATTGCCCCAGGAACATTTCAGTTCGTCCTGGAGATAGTTTGGCTCATAACCGTACAGGTACGGTTTCGCGCCGCCCAGCATCAGAAACGCTCCGACCGCATCCGCGTTGAAAAGCGCGCCTTCGATATCCACTTCCGGGCGTCCGCCAAAAACCGAATAGCCGTATTCGCTCATGAGCCACGGAATGTCTGCGGGCACGCCGTCTCGACGCAAGCTGGCCATCATCGCACCGAGACGCTTCGGTATCTGCAACAAATGCGGCGCAGGATCCGCGCAGACGTTATCGAAGGGATAAAACTCGAAGGAAAGAAAATCGAAGCGGACTTTTGCGCCTCGAATGTATTCCAGAAATCGATTCATCCACGAACGATTGCCGGACGCGTCTGCCCAAGTGAGCAGTTCGTCTTCGAAATTTTGCAGGCTCGGGCCTCCGAGTTTCAGGCGCGTGTTAAACGAGGCGAGCAGGCGCGCGACTCCGGTGTAGAGCGCCGCGTAATCCTCCGGTGAAGCCCATTGGCCGTCCGGTTCCTCGCCCAGTTCGATCCCTTCCAGACTGTAATTGCGCCGCAGCAGATACTTGACCTCAGCAGCAGCGTTATCAGGCGTGTCATACAACACGCCGACCGGCACGAGCACTGGCGAGTTGTTAGTGAGCTTGCTGCGCAAAACGAAATCCAATCCGGGTTGCTCTGTGCTGGGATCAAGGTCTTCGGCGCGATGCCAGGGATCGGTGGACGAAACGTAAATAATTGTCTGGCGATGCCGATCAGGGGCGTGACGAACGTGATCGTGAAAACGACCACGTTCATCGATTTTCCCAAGCTCGATCTCACGAATCGCGAAGCCTAACGAGTCGCGAATATCATCCCCGCTTTGCGCACTCGTGTGCGAACTGTTGCTCATGATGATTCGCACAAACTGGACGGCGCGCGGGCGTTCAGCGAGACGAATGAGTTGATCGCCGCCGCGAGCATTCTCGATGCTTCCCTGCGGGAACGGCAGCCAGTCGTCGTCGTCATCCGGGTGCAGATGCATCGGATCGTCCCCGGGCCAGTAATCGACGCGATAGCGTGCGGCGTACGGCGTTCCCCAATGAACTCGGATAGCGTTGATAGATTTACGGTCGCCGAAATCGATCACCACCCATTGCGCGTGGGCGTCGTCGGGTTCGCCAGTGAAATGCGAATCGAGATACGGATTGCTTTTCCAAAATGAATTCGGATCGCCGTCCGCGATACGAGAGTAACCGTCATCGTTTGCCTGATCGATCGTGTTTCCGCGACGCGGCAAACGGTAGCCATAGGAAAGGTTGATCGGTGCGCCGAGCGAATCGTCGGAGGTCCAATATCCGGACTTGTGAACCGGATCACTCCATGTGCCGCGTGGGTTCCAATGCCAAACTTCGCAGCCAAGCTCAGTCCGCAGTCGATAGGTCAGCGGCCCCAACCCGGCTGACAACATTTCCGCGATGTTCTTGTCGGTGAACATCTGGGCGCATTCGCCTTTGTCGTGGCCGTCAACGCCAGCGCCCAACGCTTCGGTCGGAACGCACCGGTTTACCGGATGATCGGCAGAAACGATTGCGGAGACGACCAAAGATTTTTCGCCTCCGAGTGTTGCTGTGGCGAACGCGAATTGGAGAGCGGCTGAGGTGATGGCGGCATGGCGCAGCCAGTTTCTTTCGCGAAAACCCCCGGACCGCCATGTATTCACGGCGGGGTATCTAAACGTGGATCGCTAGGGATGAAAGCGATGCGAAGACGCATCGCACTCCAAAAGCGCTTCGTGCAAAATGACTCACCTCGCCGATTCAGTTTCGCGAAGCTTTAGAGTGCGTTCGCGCCGCCGCGTCGCTTTTATTGCTATCGCTGGCTTTCTCCAGTTGCTTTCTAACTTCGCTTTTTTCGCGACGAACATCGCTCAGATGACTCTGGAGAAGCGGCAGTTGCGATTTTTGCGGATTCGGTTGGTGACGCACAGACTTGCCCTGTCGGTACTCCGGGCCGGGTTGTTTTGCTTCGCCGATTTGGTGGAGCAAGTCATTTTCCTGTCTCTGAAGTTCGCCGTAGCGTGCTTGCAGAGCCTGGGTGCGATTTGTCGCGGCTTGTTGTTCGGCTAAAGCCGCATTGTTCCTTGCGTCTGCCTCGGCTTGTTGACGTCGCGTTTCCTCCTGCTGCTTTTGATACGCTGTGTAGTTTGCGGCCTGCTCGGCAGAATAGGAGGCGGCCTTTTCTGAATCATAATGAAAGCGTTCCTGAACGTCCTTAGGCAGTTCGGTGAAGTAAACCTTTGTGACTCCCGATTTTGTCTTCACGACGATGCCATCGGGTTCGACGCGCGTGACAGTCGCATCTTTGTATTCTTTTCTGTTAACGGTTTTGAAGTCCTCGGAAAAACCGAGTGATGCGAAAGAAAAGATCAAAGCACTGACAAGTCTTCTGTTCACTTCTTGCCGAAAATATGTCGCGTTTTTGTTCTCACATCAGGGATTGTTCGGTCAAGGAAAATTCGCCCGCCACAGCGAGTGGCGAATTGAGCGAAGCGAAACATCCTTGGTCTATTCTGTTGCAGACATCGGTGGAAAATTAATCCGACATTCTTCGCTCCGCTCAGAATGACATTATGATGATGGTAGCTAGTGCAGAGCTGGACAGAATTCGCTTTGCGGGAAACTTGCCAAATCGAATGCGCATGAATGCAGTTTTTAGGACGGCCATTGCACTAATTGCATCGGCTTTGCTGCTAATCGGATGCCGGCAGCACGTCGCGGTCGCGCAGGTCGATCCAAATGGCCCGGTCGAGCTCGTCATTCCAGAGCACGGCGCTTACACCGGCGCGTTCATGGATTTCGGCGATGCGGAGGATGATGTCACGCTTGAGACGATTGAGGACTTTGAGGAGATGGTGGGGAAACATCAGGCAATCATCGCTTCGTCCAGCTACTGGGGAGAACAAAATTTTCCCGTCGATAATTTGAATGTGATTTGGAGACACGGTTCGCTGCCGCTGGTGTTCTGGTCGCCGTGGGACAAGCCGTACGAGGAAGATCACGGACCGGACAGGTTCAGTTTAACTGAAATTCTTGCAGGTAAATGGGACGCATACATCGATAAGTGGGCTGACGCCGCTCGGGATTTTGGCCACCCAATGATCGTCGTGTTCGGCGTCGAAATGAACGGCACCTGGTTTCCATGGTCGGGCGCTTACTACGGCGGCGCTCAATGGGAGCCGGAGGTCAACAATTGGAAGGGCCCGGAAACATTTCGCCGCGCTTATCGTTACGTGGTGGATCGCGTTCGTGCGCGCGGCGCGTCAAATGTCAAATGGATGTTTCACACCAACAATTATCCGTATCCGTACGAAACCTGGAACTGCGCTCCCGCCTATTATCCCGGCCCGGATTACGTCGATTGGCTCGGCCTCAGCGTTTACGGGCAGCAATACAAGGACGAGCCGAACCCGGATATTCCATCGCTTGTTGACTTGCCCTATGAGGAAATGAGCCGGCTCGATCCGCACAAGCCCATCATGATAGCGGAGTGGGCGACCGGCGAGTTCCCGCTCGCGACGGCAAAGCCGAGCGCCATGCGCAAACCGGCATGGGTTAAGCAAGGTTTGGAGCTTTTTCGCACGCGCTATCCGCGGATCAAAGCGGCGCTTTACTGGCACGAGCGCTGGCAAAACGCCGATGGTTCGTACAGCAATCTCCGCGTGAATTCTTCTGTGGAATCGCTTCGAGCATATCGCCAGGGAGTCGCGCATCCAGACTGGCTCGGGGATTTGATTCTACGAGCGTTGTCGAAGACGTAATTCTGGAGAGTGCAGGCGTTCTCGTGTGCCCTTTCGAGGATTTCTCATCGCCACGCCTCCGGCTGCAGTGCAGCCCGACTCTGCTCACGCGCTCCCGGCGATTGGCGAGGCCGCGTCCACTCCCAGAATTAAAAACGCGGCTATAGACAAAATCTCCACTTGGCGGCGTCTTGAAAGTAAAGACCGTGAAAAGGTCATGGAACCCATCGCCGGCCATGAGAATTGGAGGAACTGCTTTTCTGAAGCTGCGCCCGGATTGCTTCTGTTCGCCCGTCAATGGGTGCAATCAGCGGCCGACGCGGAAGACATTGTTCAGGACGCTTTCGTCAAGTTCTGGCGTCGCAACCATGACATTGATAACCGCGGGTTGCTCTACGCGGCGGTTCGTTCTCTCGCGCTCGATTTCATCCGTCGCGACGCGCGGCGTGCACGACGTGAGGCGACGGCGTTGGCTGAAGCCGAGCTGGCCGTTGAGCCGCGCTTTGAATTGGAAGATGACACGCAGTCGGCGCTCGCCGCGGCAGTGGAGTCTTTGCCGCGTGATCAGCGGGAGGTATTGGTCTTGAAAATCTGGAATGATCTTACATTCAGCGAAATCGCCGAAGCGCTGGAAATTTCGCAGAACACAGCAGCATCGCGGTATCGGTATGCCTTGAGCAATTTGAAGAAAACTCTGCAACCGCAATGAACGATTTTTCGGAGCTTGAAAACGAACTGAAAAAGCTGCGACCAACGCAGCCATCGCCGGTGCTATTCGAGCGGGTAGGGGAAGCTCTCGAAAATTGTATGGCAGGAGCATCGCCTGCCAGGCAACCGGTGCGATCGTCCTATAATTGGTGGTCGTTAGGCTTTGGCCTCGCTGCTGCTGCTGTTTTGATTTTGTTCGCGGTAGTCACGATGGAGCGTCGGCACAAGGGGCAACAACCCCTCGCGCAAACTTCGCCTGCGCCCGAGACAAAACCGGTTCCGCTCGGGAGGGAACGATCTACATCCCCCGGCAGATTCGTTCCTGCGGGTGGGACTAATGTTGTTTATAATGCCCGCGACGAAGGATTGCATTTTGCTGACGGCTCAGAACGACCCGTGCGACGCGTTCGCTACAGCACACAACAAACCTGGCGGTGGCGCAATCCGGAAACGGGTGCATCCCTCCGCGTCTCTTATCCCCGCGAGGAAATCGTGCTCATCCCGGTTTCAGGTCAATGATTCAACACAAGAAACCATGAAAATAAAATCCGTATTCACCATCACAGTCGTCGCGTTATTGCCGATCGCAGCACTTGCACAAACACCGCCTGCGCCGCCACAGCTACCACAACCGCCGCGTCCGCCGCATCCACCAGGAGTGCCGGGTCATAATGAAAAAGGTCCGAAGGTTCCGGTGATGTATCTCGGTGTGGACACGTCGCAAGTGCCAACTGTCGTGAGTGAACAGCTTGGCTTAGCGAAAGGCCTTGGTTTGGTTGTTGATTACGTAGAGCCGAACAGCCCCGCTTCTGCTGCGGGCGTTCAACAGAACGACATCCTCAAAATGCTGAACGACCAAATTCTGATCGAGCCGAGTCAATTGCGAAAGCTCCTCCAGACTTTTTCCGAAGGCACTGAAGTGACCCTCACCGTTCTTCGAAAGGGGCAGGAGCAAAAGCTGATCGTTAAACTCGCTAAAAAGGAAGTGCCGCAGCGGCATTCGATGTTTCCCGGCGGAAACCACGATTGGCATTGGGATTTCGATGCCACAGGCGATCTCAGCGACCAAATGCAGGATCTCAAGGAACAACTCAAAGACCAACTAGGGGATGCGCAGCGCGGTATTATCCGCGGAGCGGTGACGCAAGCTCATGAAGCGGCCAGACGTGCGCGTGACGATGCCCGGCGTGCAGCTGACGAGCTTCGGATTTTTTTTGAAGACAACGGCGCGGTCAAGGCCAGCAAGATCGATCTAGGCAAAGCGCAGATTGTTTTCTCGGACGAGAAGGGCGAGCTCAAATTAGCGAGTGTGGACGGGAGAAAACTGCTCACGGTGAAAGACCCGCAAGGTAAACTGCTTTTCAGTGGTCCAGCCGAAACCAAGGAAGACCTCGAAAAGATGCCAGCCGACGTGCGTGAACGCTATGAGAAATTACAGCAAAGTGACTTGCCCACAGTTGCGCCGGGATCCGACCGCGATCGTGGCGACGAACCTGAGACGGACGATGCAGATGATGACGATGACGACGAGGAAACTCCTGAATCGACGTCGCAGCAGGTTTCGTTTCAATCGTCTCCCCCGGAAATGGTTTCAAATTCGATCTCATTTTGACGGGCAGAGGAGGAACTCCGCCGAGCATCTTAACCTGGTCTAGCCAACCGCTCGGCGGAGTTTCATGTTTTTCGCGCTCTGCAGTGTCCGCTGCCCTTTCGGAGTTCTGGAGCGTCGGCTTTCGAGCCACTGCGGTCCGGTGACAATAGTAATGGCATTTTCCTTGTCTCGAGGAATTCGCGTGCCTATAAACGGGCTGCGTGATGATGCGGGTTTTGTTGCTCGTCGGGATCATAGCGTTTGTTTCTCCTTCGCACGCGCAAACGCCGCCGCCTTCCCCCTCACCGTCGCTTGAACAACGCGTCACCGATCTTGAAGCTTACGTAAACAATTCGGCGCGCGGTGTGGACATCAGCTCGGCGATGGCCTCAAACGTTGCCGGTCCCGGTCCGGGTTACAACGCGTGGATGATGACGTGTGCTGCATTGGTGCTCTTCATGACCTTGCCAGGTCTCGCGCTTTTTTACGGTGGGCTTGTCCGCGCAAAGAATGTGCTCTCGGTCCTGGCGCAATGTCTCGGCATTGCGGGCCTCGTCACTATCCTTTGGTGGGCGGCTGGGTATTCCCTCGTGTTTTCACGCGGGTCGGCCTTCATCGGCGGATTGAAGTTTGCGTTTCTGCACGGGGTCGATGCGCGACCGAACTCCAACTATTCCTACTGGGTCTCGCAGAATGTCTTCGCGATGTATCAACTGATGTTCGCGATCATCACGCCGGCTCTGATCATCGGCGCGGTGGTTGAACGGATGAAATTTGCCGCAGTTCTTGTGTTCGTCGGCATCTGGATGTTCGTCGTCTATTTCCCGATCGCGCACATGGTCTGGGGAATTGACGGCTGGATGAATGGCGTGTGGAATCCCAACGCAAAAATTACGGCGGTTGATTTCGCCGGTGGCACGGTCGTTCACATGAGCTCAGGTTGGTCGGCGCTCGTGTTGTGCATTCTTCTCGGACACCGGCTCGGATTCAGAAAAGAAATCATGGCGCCGCACAGTATGGTGCTGTGCATGGTGGGAACGGGATTGCTCTGGGTGGGCTGGTACGGTTTTAACGCGGGCAGCGCGCTTGCGCCTGATGGAATCGCTGCCAACGCGTTCACGAGCACCACGCTTGCCACCGCGGTGGCGTCGTTCACATGGGCCATGCTTGAATACGCGCTGCGCGGCAAACCGAGCGTGCTCGGGTTTTGTTCCGGCGCCGTAGCGGGACTGGTCGTAATCACGCCGGCTTGCGGATATGTTGCTGCGACGGACTCAGTGCTCATCGGCGTCGCTGCTGGAATCGTCCCGTTTTTTGCCTGCACGAAACTTAAGTCCTGGGTCGGCTACGACGATGCGCTTGATACTTTCGGCATCCACGCAGTAGGCGGAACTCTCGGCGCCTTTCTCACGGGTCTGTTCGCAACGGCGGCTGTGAATCCGAATCTTTCCTTAACCGTCGGCGGTTCGCTGAAGCCTGCGACGCAAAACGGTCTCGCCCGGATCGTTGGTCACACGTTGTGGATTGAGCAATTAAAAGCAATCGTAATCACGATGGTGCTGGCAGTGGTGGGAAGCGCACTTATCGGCGCACTCGTTAGAGGGGCGATCGGTCTGCGCATCGCGTCGGAGATCGAGCGTCAGGGACTCGACATCAATCAACACGGAGAGGAGGGCTATATCACGTCGTGAACCAAGACGCGGAGCATCTGCAATTGCTGGCGATCTTTCATTACGTAGTCGCCGGTCTGGCTGCGCTGTTCTCGTTTTTCCCGCTGTTCTATTCGGTAGTCGGCGGGTTTTTGGTATATGCCTCGCAGCATCCGGGCCCGAACAATCAGGAACCGCCGCCTGAGTTCCTTGGCTGGATCTTGATTTCAGTTGGCGCAGTTCTCTTTCTCGCAGGCATCACCATGGCGATCTGTGTTCTGATTTGCTGGCCGATGCCTTTCCCATCGGAAAGGCTATACGTTCGCGCTAGTGATGGCCTGTATCGAGTGTCTCTTTGTCCCGTTCGGAACGATCCTCGGAGTCTTTACGATCGTTGCGCTTTCGCGGGAGTCGGTCCGGGCATTATTCTCCAAGGCAACTATGCAAGCCCAGGGTTGAAACTACGCTCCCGACTTTAACGATAGAGGGTGGACTCCCTCAGAATTCGCCGAAGCATGCCCCAACTCTTCAAGATCGCGCAATGCGACTTATCGTCGGTCGGGTTCGGCTTGCCTTAATTCCCACCGGCTGGGTTGCCCCTGCTGAGAGATTCGCGTTGCAATTCTTCCGCGCTGGCTCTTTTAACGTTCAAAGCACCCGGCTCTGCGGCCCCATCAGGAACTTCGACCCAGCGACCACCCGTATGACTGCCCGTGCTCGGGGGCATCCAGACCATGTGCTTCCCTTTCTTTTGCTCGCTGCTTGCCTGGCCCGCCGCAACCGGTTTCAGATCAAAGTTCAGTACCGTTGACTGATCTGACCTGGTTTTCGTGTTGGTAATGGACCCTTTCACCGCGCCATTCACGACAAGCGAAACCCGGTAAACGCCCGGTTGCAGGCCCTGTGAAATGTAGCGACCCTTCGCATCAGTTTTGACCGTGCCCAGGAGCTGTTTGCCGTCTCGCGACTCGATCCGAACGTCCGCGCCTTTGATCGGTTGCCCTTTAGCGTCCTTCACAACCCCCTGAATGCTTGCTGGTCCTGCCCAGGCGTTCGCAACACAAAGGAGGAACCCCATTAACCCAATCTGCAATGATTTAATAAACATAGATGAATAAGATTATACTGGTTCACTAATTCCTACAGGAAAACGGAGGCGAAGTTCCAAAATAATTTGCTGACTGATGGAAAAGGCGAAATTTCCGCCAGTGGACTGTGGCTGTAGCCGCGCCTCTGTGAGGCGCGGGGACACGGCCCACAGGGCCGTGGCTGAAGATTAGAAGCGTTTTCTCAAAGCGACTTCCCCAAGTACGACCTTTGAAGTTGGTCGGCGCTTCGTCGCAGCCGTTTTCAACACTATCAACGACGAACGTTGTATGTCTGAATGTTGGAATCGAAATGCGGGTTTCCCTCGTCGTCGACTTCGACCCAATTACCGCCGATATGGCTCCCGGTACGATTTGGCACCCATACCATGCGTTTTCCGCCCTTTGCAACGTTACCTGCTTGGGATGTTGGCTTGAGCTCGAAATTCAGCTGAGTCGGTTGATTCGCCTTGGTCTGCGTATTCATGATCGACGCCTTGACCGCGCCATTCACAAGCAATGTTACCCGGTAAACGCCCTGTTGCAGTCCCGGTGAAATATAGCGGCCCTTTGAATCGGTCTTAACTGTGCTGAACACCTGTTTGCCGTCTCGCGATTCGATCCGAACGTCTGTGCCTTTAATCGGTTCGCCTTTTGCATCTTTGACAAACCCCTGAATGGACGCTGACCCGTCCGCTGTAATTTTGTTCGTTCGCACACCGGGTTCCGATGCGCGATCACGCACACTGGTAGCGACTCCCGTCCCTGGAGGCGCAGCGGTCGCTGCAGCTGCAATTTTGTTCGTTCGCACACCGGGTTCCGATGCGCGATTAGGCACAGTGCTCGTGACTCCCCTCTCTGGAGTCGCAGCGGTCGCTGCAGCTGCAATTTTATTCGTTCGCACACTGGCCTCCGATGCGCGATCACGCACACTGGTAGTGACTCCCGTCTCTGGAGGTGCAGCGAGCATGTCCGCTGTAATTTTGTTCGTTCGCAGACTGGCTTCCGATGCACGATCACGCACACTGGTCGTGACTCCCGTCTCTGGAGACGCAGCGGTCACGCGAGTGTCCGGGCGGCGCGCGCCGAAACCTTCCGGAGATGTATAATTCGGAACTGTCAATGGATTAGATGGATTCTGGACGGGCCCGCCAATGCTGATACTGCTTCCTGTCGGAGGGGTTAGATCCGTGAAAAGTCCCTGATAAACGTTGTACACGCCATTGCCCGGTTGTTCGTGGGCGGAAAGCCGAACGGCGAGCTTGATCTTGAGTGCGTCAACGATAGACCGGGCGATTTCGTCTTGGAGTGCAAACGCGCCGTTCAACTCGCGGTCATAAGTTTCCGTCCACACGCGAAAACCGTTTCGCGCGTCAACCAGTTCGGCTGTCACACGAACGCGGTTACCTTGGCGCTGCAAACTTCCTTCAAGCACATTTCCAACGTTGAGTTTTTCTCCAACCTCCTTTGTGTTCTTTCCTTTCAATGAGAATGACGAAGTTCGGCCAGCCACGCGCAAACCGTCAACCTGCGCCAACGTATCGAGAATCTCCTCGCTTATACCGTCACACAAATATCCCTGATCTTTGGTCTCGCTAGAATCGGCAAATGGTAGAACCGCAATACTCCCGTCTGGGGGATTAAACTGCGACGCTCGGAAGAGTTCGCCGCGAAGTGACCAAACCGCAGCCGCGCCTAAAAGAAGACCGGCAGCCGCTGCTCCAACCAGTTTGGGATTACGACGCGACCAGCGCCAGATGTGCGCTGGAGGTGAAACCGGGCGAGCAATGATGGGTCGACCATCGAGCCACCGTTCCAGATCAGCTGCGAGATCTCCAGCCGACTGATAGCGCGCTCTCGGATGACGTTCGAGACAATGTGCACAAATTGTCTCCAAATCCCGATCGAGCGATGGTGCCAGCGAGCGTAGCTTGGGCGCCTCCGTTTCAGACGCTTGGCGAATCACGGAAACCGGATTGGAACCCAGGAATGGTGGACGTCCGGCAAGCACGTTGAACAGAACTGCGCCGAGACTGTAAACATCTGCCGCCGGGGTAAAGTCGGCGGCTGCACCACCGGCCTGCTCGGGCGCGATGTAACCTGCGGTTCCGAATGTAGTCAGCGACCTTGTAAGATCGTTGTTCCCATCCAGCAGCTTCGCCAAACCGAAATCGCTGACCAGTGGCTCGTCTCGATCGTTGAGCAGAATGTTTCCCGGTTTTAGGTCGCGATGGAGAACTCCGCGGCTGTGAGCGTATTCGACAGCACGCGCGACCTTCGCCATCAGTTGCACACATTTGCGTGGCTCGTCGCGAAGAGAAGCCGCGTTCTCGTGCAAGCTTCCCTTCTCCGCGAGTTTCATGCTGAAAAACGGCAGGCCGTCTTCGCTTTCGCTCACTTCATAAATCGGAAGGATGTTCGGGTGATCCAGACTGGCCACCGCCTGTGCTTCTCGCCGGAAACGCTGCAGCGCTCCGTGTGAATCAGCGCGATAACTAAGGACGCGCTTTACCGCGACGATGCGCCGGGAATGTCGTTGCCTGGCGCGATAGATCACGCCCATGCCGCCGCAACCGATCTGCTCGAGAATTTCGTAATTTCCCAGCTGCCAGGGCTTGTCGTGCGCGTCCAACTCGTTGAGTACGGTTTCATAAACCGCCTTGGCTACCTCGCCATCAGTTTCCAATCCGTGGCGGAGCAGGCAGCTAACGCAAACTCCGGTGTCGAGTCGCATGGTTGCTCCACACTTCTCGCATTTTGCGCGCTCTTTGGTAGCGCTCGGAAGCGGATCGGAGCGTGGATATGAATGTGTCATCGCAATTACTCGGTTCCTGTTGCGAGTGACGCACACAGGTAACGGATCTCGTCGTCCACGTCGGCAGGGTCGTCGACCGTTTGCAAGACTTCATCGCGCAGCAGACTGCGGTAACGCTGACGCATATTGTGCAGCTGCTTTTTCACGGTCGTTTCTGCCATTCCCAGTTCCGCAGATAGGTTAGCATATGACAGTTCATCGCGTTCGTCTGTAAGATGGGAGCTTAGTGCTTGGAAAAGCCAGAGCTTGCCTTTGCTCTCGCATTCTTCCCGCAGCCGTTGAAGCGCGTGTTCCACAACCGTCGTCGCCCAGGTGAGGTCGAAGATGCGCTCCGGCGGCAAGGAGGCGAGTGCTTGAACCGGGATGGATAATTGCGACGGCGCTTCAGCCATCCAATCGTCCCAGGAAATAAATTCCGCATCGCCGCCCCGTTTGTGGGCCTGAGTTTTCTCCGCGGCGTTCACGAGAAAATTTTGGAGCGACCTCAGCAAGAGCGAACGGAACCGCCCGCGGTTACGATCGGCGTGTTGCAACCAATTATTCCTCAGAATGGTCACAAAAAAATCCTGGGTGAGGTCCTGCGCGTCCTCAATTGAATAGCCGCGCGCGCGGACAAATGAGAAAATCGGCCGCCAATACGTCCGGCAAAGTTCTGCGAGCGCATCGCGAGCTTTTTGCTCTTCGCTTCCCAAGTTGGCGGCCGAAAGAATCAGACTCCAGCGGGTAGTTACAAACTCGCGCGGTTCGCCTGCACCCTGGTGGCCGTTCTTCCCGTTCACGAGTGAACATTGTGGTTCTCCCGCTTCCATACAAGCATAAACTGCCAAGCGTACGCTCGGTCGCACTGATTTTTCTTCGCGCCGATGCGAAGATGGCTCGTCGAGATCTAATTAATTTTCCCTCGTAAGAGATAAGGCGATCTTCTCTTGGCGCCGCATCGGAATGGTAACAACGGCGTTACCCTTCCAATGCGGCAGGCTAAGACGGTCTGCCGGCGGAGGGGCTCGAACCCACACGGCCTTGCGGCCACTGGATTTTGAGTCCAGCGCGTCTGCCAGTTCCGCCACGCCGGCGATTTAAGCACAGGCATTTAGCCCGTGGGGTGGGCGGGCTTTCTAGCCTGCATGAGCCTAGCCTGGAGTCAAATGAGAGGCTGCAAACCACGTGGTGGTCCGAAAATTACTCTCCCGGTACAACAAGAACGCCGCGTGAACAAAACGCCGGTGGAAAGAAACTTTTCGACTTGCTCTTGCTTAACCGTCATCGCTAAAACCTAGCGTCGCTGAAATGAGTACGCCGACTTTCGTAATTTTGATCGTGTGCTTCGCATCAATCGCGCTGGCCGACGACTTCAAAACGATCGACGGCAAGATATACAAAGACGCTACGATCAGCCATGTCGAAGCGGACGGGATCGTGATTAAAACCAAAACGGGAATTTCTAAAATCTATTTCGTTGAACTCCCTAAAGACGTTCAGGAACGGTTTCATTACGGTTCTGCGACGCCAGCTGGAAAGGCAGTCACGCAACGCATCGACGAGGCCCAAAGCGCCAAGCACGCCACCCCGTTCGTCGATGCCGCCGATAGGTTTGCGCAAAAAGTCACAACAATGCTCGAGGAGCGGGAATCGATCTTACACGGGAAACAGCCTAAGACGCGCAGCCCGGCAGAGTTGATGGCGAGACAGGAGATTAATTTTCACTGGGCCTTCTTGGCTGGGACTGCTATCATTGCCAGCGTGCTATTCGCTATCGTTTGGGCTCGTTTTAAATAACAAGCAATGACGCGAACAAAGTTCTCAATGAAGGACTGGGAAGTAGTCGCCGACAATCTCAAAAAAGCCGGTTTGAGTTCGGGGTGGGTGTGAGCTCTCGATTCACAGGGGCGAACAATCTGGATTGCGGACGCGCATCGCGGCGACGGAAAGCGTTTCGTAGTACGCGCCGAAGAAAAGCTAGCGGCTTTTGTGAAATTGGAAGCAGCGACTCAGGCCGACCAGCCGATAGCATGAAAAGACTCTACTTCAGTGCCGTTGGTTCATCGGGCACAGCGGAGGTAACGACGGCGTTACTTTTCCGGTGCGGTACGCGATGCGGATCGTTCCGATTCTATGGTATGAAACCGATGACTAGATCCGTAACGTCATTATTCGCGACTTCGACAATCATGGCAGGATTGCTCCTGATGGCGCTGGCAGCGAAGCCTCCACCACCGACCTCAACCGGCTTCGCCAGAGCCTACAGTGTCCCGTACAGTTACTCGGTGGCCGAGAGCGTCAGCCAAGCGAGCAGCGGTAGTTTCGTCGTGGGCGCACTGTGCGATCAAGGGGCTTGCAACGGACCCGCAACAGTCCTGAGGGTCGACTCAAGCGGAAACATACAGTCACAGACGCAGTACAGCTATGGGACCGGACCACAAAGCACCGCCCTGAACATTATTAAGGCGACCTCGGACGGAGGTGCCCTCTACGCCGGTCAACCCCAATTCGGCTGCCCAGCTCAGAACCTGAACTCCTGCGGGGCAATCGTAAAGGTGGATTCGAGCGGCAATGTCCAGTGGGCCAACGACCTTCTATTCGCCACCACCGCACCCCCTCCCTACTCGTCTCCGCTGACTTGGCCCCTCGACATCCAGCAGACCACTGACGGCGGATACGTCCTCGTAGGGTACGCCAACGCCCCCAGTGAGAATTACAATCCGTGGATTGCCAAGCTAACCTCCAGGGGGCAAGTACAGTGGACGCACGTCTTCGCGGGCCCGAACAATGAGTACGGTTATGGCTTGTCGGTCCGACAGACGAGTGACGGCGGCTTCATTGTCGGAGGCGACGCAAACTACGTCGTCTCCCCCTCTTACACAGAATCCGAAATAGCCGTTTTCAAGCTTGACTCGACAGGAGCGTTGGTCTGGCAGCGCAACTACGCGGCCGGAACAGGTGTCTACTTTGATTCTTTCGCTCTAACCTCGGACGGCGGGTTCATCGTCAGCGGTTCAGTTGACCAGCAACAAACCCCGACCAGCTATACAAGCAGCGTTCTTCTGCTGAAGCTCGATTCAACCGGGAATACACAGTTTGCCAGGACCTATCTTCCATCAGGCAGCATCAGCGACCTGAACATCGCAGGCGCACAGCAAACATCCGACGGAGGATACGCGTTCGCAGGCTACTACTTCCAGAACACGATCTACGATGAAAGGGCATGGATGGTCAAGACGGACGCGTCGGGGAACGTACAGTGGAACAAGATCTACGGTCCCGACGTTCAGTATTCCGACCGGTACTTCCACTCCTTCCAGCAGACCAGCGACGGGGGATTCGTCGCCGCAGGTTCCACGAACGAGTTCAACAGTGGGGACAATTCGTTGTGGCTGGTAAAGACTGATTCCAACGGCAACATCTCGAACTGCGCTGATGTCCATAACGATTCAGCGGTGACAGGCTCAATCGCGGTAACAGTCTCGAACGGCGATCTATCAGCGGTTACGGACGGCTTCTCCTATGTTGCCGACAGCCTAATCCTATCCAGCGCACCCCTCGCAGCAACAAGAGAGTGTCATTAGCAAACGGTCAGTTTTCCACTAGCATCGATAAACAGTGAGAAGTACGATGCGATGCGAGTAAATACTTCACCACTCTTTGAAATCGCCTGCGTGCTCGTACGTCTCGATCACGCTGCCCGCCGCATCCTAAACGCGAATCAGGGCATCATTGCCTTGGAGATCGACCAGCGGAACATTGAGCAATGAAAGCACGACTGGTCAAATTTGGCGAGATCGAGGTCGGTGGGAAGCGCTACACGCATGATGTGGTGATCGACGGCGGCAAAGTGCGGAAACGGAAGAAAGGACCTTCCAAGCAATTCCGCGAAAAGTTTGGCCACACGCCGCTTTCGGCCGGGGAAGAAATTCCTTGGGGAGGCAAGCGGCTCATTGTTGGAACCGGCGCCCATGGCGCGCTTCCGGTAATGGACGAAGTCCTAGCGGAGGCAAAACGGCGCGGCATGGAGGTCATTATGGCGCCCACCTTGGAAGCCTGTCAGCTGCTGGAGGAAGTGAAGAAGGGCCAAGCGTACGCCATCCTGCATTGCACGTGCTGACTGGGATTTGGAACACCGGCATCGTAAACGCGGATCACAGCATTGTGCGAGCGGCTGTAAAACTTCGCCTAGCCGATTGCATCCGCCGCATTTGGTTCGGCACACTGTAAAGGGGGCTCTCATTTCCAATAAAGCCGACCGGTCAGCGCAAAACGAATTCCGAATAGAGGAGGCATAGTATGAGAATAGGCAATTACCTGTTGGTGCTGGCACCATTAGCTCTGGTCAACTGCGTTGGGGAACCAACGACGGTGACGACGACGACGACGCGAGAAGTGACAACGACGGGTCCTGGCGCGAGAGAGGTCTTAGTGACGCAGACTCCGCCTGTGGTTCGCGTCGAGACCCAGCCGGTCTCGCCAGGACCGGGATATGTCTGGACAGCCGGTTACTGGGGTTGGACCGGGACCCGCTATGTGTGGGTATCCGGGAGTTGGGTCTTGCCGCCGCGGCAAGCCGCAGTGTGGGTGCCGGGCCACTGGGTGCGCCGAGCGGGAGGCTGGGTGTGGATCGCAGGCCACTGGCAGTAAACCCACCAAGTACAGCTTCGTCGTAAACGCGAATTACGGCATCATGTGGTGCCGGCCGTAGAACTTTAGTCGAGCGTCGGCACGCAGCGCCGATGCTTATCGCTGTGGCGTGAAAGTATGGCCTTTGGAAACCGCGCGGAATCGGGGCGTGACATCAGCTAATGGGCGCAAATCAACAAGCAACACCTGTCCGGGCAAAGTCATCTGTTTATGAGTCTCAAAATACTTCTCTGCAAGTTCGTGGCATTCTTCGCCGGATAGATTCCGGTCAAGGGACACAAAAATATAATCGACTCCTTTCAAAAACTCATAGTCAGTTCTGAAAGGTTCATCTGTGCTCATGGCCAATCATTAACATAACAGGAACTTCGACATGACGCGAGCGAAACTCACCACTCTTTGAAATCGCCCTTGTGCTCGTGCGTCTGAATCACGTTGCCGGCATCATCGTAAACGCGAATCACGGCATCA